>CAYXUZ010000063.1:0-31022 GCA_964467705.1 uncultured Ardenticatenaceae bacterium
ACGGCCGTCGTTTGCGTCGTTTCCGTCAACCAGGGCTGCGCCGGGCCACCATCCACAGCCACCAACAGGTCATAATTCACCAAACCGCTGCCATCATCCGCACCACTCCAGGAGAGATGGATGCTGTATTCAGCAAAAGGAGGCGCTGTCAGGGTCAGAACAGGTGGCAGGGTGTCTTGTTCAATGAGCAGATACGGCCGTCCGCCAATAGCATACAACGTGGGGTCCCAGGGCGCGTTCTGGTTGGTTGCCGCCGGTAAGGTCAGTGTAAATATGCCATTTTGGGCAACAACGGTCTGCGTAATGCCATCCGGCGTGATGAGCAGACCCTGGCCCGATTGGTTGGTGGTGGGGATGACGGCCGTTTCCATCTGCCCAAAACGCGCCCACATCCCCAACACCCGCGACTGTGTGGCCGGTTGGTAAAAAGCGATCCACTCCTGCGGCCCATTGGTCGGATCGCTGCCACCGGGCCGCAGCCGCCACAACGGTTCCACATCCGTGAAATACTCAGTCAAAACCTGGTAGGCATCAAAGTTGGGGCGCGGTGTTTCCGGGTTGGGGTGCTGCGTGAAACAGGTGGCGTCCGTGGGATTGCGGAAGAGGCCATTGGCATCACCCGCGCAAGGAAAATCAGTGCCCGGTATTTGCCCATCTTCATCACACAATTCACCATTGTGTGGCGGAAAGTCGGTACCTGCGGGCTGGTTGCCACAGCCATCATACAGTTGGAAATGGAAAATGCCATCCGCCCCGGCAAAGGTAGCGAATAACGCCGATTGAATGACAAAATCCGCCTGTTCGCTCATGGTAGCCCGGAGACCACTGTTTGGATCCCAGACCGGGCCGGGATAATCATCCCAGGCGGTCACACCGTTTTCATTGAGCCAGATTGGCTTGTCCAGCCCACGCTCCGCCAGCGTATTGTGGGCACGCCAGACGTGGTACCAGGAATTCCAGGCGTAAAAATAGCTGTGCGTCGCCAGGATGTCGTGGAAGTAGTGGTAAGTAACGGCCAATGGATCGGCGTCATATAAGGCCATGATTTCGTTATAAAAATTGGGGTTGGCAACGGTGGAGAGGTTGATGTTGGAGAGGCCACCAAAGATGACCTGGGCATCCGGGTCAGTTTGCTCGATGGTTAGATAGGCTACTTTAAGCAGCCGGGCATAATCCGCCACCGTGCCATCCCAGAAAAAGACGTAGTCTTGTTCGTTCCAGATTTCCCAATGGGTGACGCCAGCCCCGGCCGGCCAGCCATTTTGCTGTGCCAACACACCACCGGGTTTGTAGCGGTTCACCGCCGTTGCCACAAATCGAGCCCATCGGTTCTCCGGGTTAATCACTTTGCCTGGCCCAGGAATGTCGGTGCCGTCGGTAAAAATGGGATCGTAAAGGCCAACCGGTGTAGCCGTCTGTGGCGCTTCAAGTTGGAGTAAGGACGGCCGTCCGGGAGAGGCAATGGGGCGGGGGCTGCCTACCTGTTGGCGCAGGCCGGTAGTGTAAAAAGGAGGTGTGCCCAATAAGATGGCATCCGTTTTGAAGCCGTAGGTCACGTCGCCCTGCACGGCCGTGTCCGCCGCCCCCCACGCAAAATTACCTTCACTCTGTTCAATGTTGAACCAATACATGGGCCAGCGATTCCAGGCCGCGCCGGTCGCCTGCCCGTTTTGGAACTGCTGCTCATCGGCCGGGTCTTCGGCCGAGGTAATGAAGTTGACGCCGTAAACGGGTTGGGCACTGGTCATGCCCGCCGGGGATACGGTGACTACTTTCGCCTGCGCAGAACTATGCTGCCAGACAGCCACCAGGGCAAACAGGAATAAAATTGAGGGGATGAAGAGGGACGGCCGTACTCTATTTTCTCGCTTTTCCATAACAACCTCCACGCCAGAATTACCCCAACCATACCCCATTCACCGACCAACTCAATGGCTTTTTCACAGCCCATTCACCGGCTCCGAAGCCCGAAGTCCATAAGCCGATTGCGGATTACCGATTACAAATCGGCAGAGGCATAACGCAGGCCGGAGATCAAAGTGCGCAAGCCGGCACTTATGCGCTCCAGCGTAAAGCCGCGATTGGTTTTCTGGAATTGGAAGAAGTCGGCCTTGAGGGGCGAAAGCAAGGCGTCGGCCAGATAATCGGTGTCCAGATCAGGCGGAATTTCGCCAGCGGCGGCAGCCGACCGCAGCAAGGCACCGACGGTCATGTGCTGCCAGAAATGGGGCAATTGCAGGCGCGTGTTATCCAAAGGCAACAGCCCCTCACGCTGCACTTCACACAACAGCGGCGAATGGGTGTCGGTAAAATAAACCAGCGCATCCATAAATTGTTGTAGTTGTTCCAGTTTGGGTAACCCGGCGATGTTCATTTGCTGCATACGTGACAACATACCGTTTTGAAAATCAGCCATTTGGGTGTCCAGCAGCGCCAGGCACAGTTCACCTTTGTTGGCAAAGCGGCGGTAGAGGGTGCCCTTGCCTACCCCGGCGGCCTGGGCAATGTCGGCCATGTTCACGTTGGCGACGCCATGTTGGGCAAAGAGGCGTTCGGCCGTTTGCAGGATTTTGTAACGGTTGGCAGCAGCGTCGCGTCGTTCGGCACGGCCGTCGTCCTCATTCATATGTATTTCGCCAATCACAATCGGTTCATCATCGCTGGTCATATTGCACCATCACCCTGTCCAAAAGTACAGTTCATCGTTTCATTTGTTGACAAGTGGACTCAAGTCCGTTAACATCTTAGCAGATAAGCGGACTAAAGTCCACTTGCAAATCAACAAATGACAAATTTAGACAGAAGGAGATTATACAATGACCTGGCAAATTGATTCAGCCCATTCCCACATTTACTTCACGGCGCGCCATATGATGATTTCAAAAGTGCGTGGCCAATTCGAGTCGTTTAGCGGCACGGTGAACTACGATGAAGAAAATCCCACCCGCACCACTGTGGACATTCACATTGATGCGGCCAGCCTCAACACCAAAGAAGCACAACGCGATGGCCACCTCAAATCACCCGATTTTCTGGATGTAGCCAACTACCCGGTGGTTCGTTTTCAGAGCACAAAGGTGGAACAAACCAGCAACGACAGTGGTAAACTATATGGCAATCTGACCATCCGGGACATTACGAAACCGGTTGTTTTGGACGTGGAGTATGCGGGTCAGGCACAAAGCCCCTGGGGTACAGTGAGCGCGGGCTTCTCGGCCAGCACCTCCATTAACCGTAAGGATTGGGGTCTGAACTGGAATCAAGCCCTGGAAACTGGCGGCGTCCTGGTCGGCGATAAAATCCAGATTGAAATTGAACTGGAACTGGTAAAAGTGGCCGAATTGGAAGCCGTTCCGGCTTAATAATTAGGAAGAAAGACCCTAAGGGTTTTTGAAACCCTTAGGGTCTAAATCAGCTATGAACATTCACCCAGACACAAAAATAGGCACAGTTTTTCTGACCGTTTCGGACTTTGGCCGGTCGTTGCCGTATTACCAGCATAACATTGGCCTGAAACTGCACCGACAGGAAGGAGATATGGCTTACCTGGGCACAGGGGGGCGGGATTTGCTGGCGCTGCGCCAATTGTCAGGTGCCACCCACCCACGACGGGCTACAGGCCTCTACCACTTTGCCATCCTCGTGCCCTCCCGGTTGGAACTGGCTCTGACGCTTAAACATCTCATTGACACAGAAACGCGCATCGGTGGGGCTTCTGATCATCTGGTGAGCGAGGCGCTGTATCTGTCTGACCCGGATGGGAATGGTATTGAGATTTACCGTGACCGGCCCCGGCCTGAGTGGCCCCTCCTCAATGGGCAGATCCAGATGGATACCAAAGCGTTTGATGTGGAAAGTGTGTTGGGTGAACTTCACGGCCGTGATCACACCTGGAATGGATTACATAGCGACACCACCATCGGCCACATTCATTTGCACGTGTCCCATTTACCGGAGGCGGAAGCGTTTTACACGCAGGTATTGGGCTTTGACCTGATCACCCGCTATGGCCCCAGCGCGGCCTTTGTCTCCGCCGGTGGCTACCACCACCATATTGGCCTGAATACCTGGGCGGGCGTGGGCGCACCGCCGCCACCAGCAGGATCGGTGGGGCTGGATTGGTATGAGATTTTGCTGCCGGACGAGGAAGCATTGGCGGCCACGGCCGTGCGCCTGCAAAACGCCCATATCCCCACCGAGCAACGTGAAGACGGTCTCTTCCTGCGTGACCCGGCACAAAACGGCATCGTCTTGCGTGTGCTGTCATAAAGAAGTTCAACTTTTCAAAAAAGTTGAACTTCTGAAAACCGAGTAATGAACATGTTTGACACAGTGATCAGCGGACTGGATACATCCAGCAACCTGCATTTTTATAAAGCGGACACCTTTCCCACTATCCAACCAATTCATTGGCTGACATCCCATTTTGCGGTAGGCGGCTGGAGTCCCTTGCAGCGGTTGAGCGGGATGTTGACGGCGCATATGACGCAGATTGCGCCACATAACGGTTTCACCTGGCATCCCCATCGTGGCCTGGAAATTTTCACCTACGTGATTGATGGCGAAGTGTACCACGAGGATACAACCGGCGGGCGCGGCGTGATTCGCGCTGGCGAAGTACAGCGCATGTTTTCCGGCTATTACATTCAGCATCAGGAACTTAACCGCAGCGACGCCTATGCCCGTGTCATTCAAATCTGGTTTGTGGCCGAGCCACAGCATATGGGTATACCGGCGCATTATGAGCAAATTGGCCTGGGTGATATGACGGCACGTTCCGTTGGCGACGCAGTCGTGCGCGACGTTATCGGGCCGACCGGGGGCACAAATGCTCATGTGAATGCCCGGCTCACCAGCGCCCTTTTGCCGCCCGGCGGGCAGGCCACGATGGAAAAGCCGCAGCCGGGTGAGGAGTTGTTTTTGTACTTTGTGAATGGTCACGGCCGTTTCCATTCCCCCACTTACGATGAAACCGTCGGCCTGTATGATGTGGTGCTGGCAAAACCAGAGGCGGACACGGCCGTCATCACCGCCACTGATACTCCCTTGAATTACCTTTCGTTTTATTTGAAACCATTTATGTCCTGAGAAAATCGTATGGCAGACCAGACTGATACTCTCCACATTCTGGGCATTTCTGGCAGTTTACGCCGGGGTTCCTACAACACAGCATTGCTGCGGGCAGCAGAAGAGTTACTGCCGCCGGACATGAGCCTGGAAATTGCCGATTTGCGCGGCATCCCCCTTTTTGACGCCGACCTGGAAACTGAGGGAACGCCCGACACGGTGCGGCTCTTTCGGGAACGCATTCGCCAGGCAGATGCGCTGCTTTTTGCCACGCCGGAGTACAACTATTCCATCACCGGTGTGCTTAAAAATGCCATTGATTGGGCTTCGCGGAATGTGCCGGATCGCTCGCCGCTGGATGGCAAGACGGCGGCGCTGATGGGCGCGGGGGGGCGATATGGCACGCTGCGGGCGCAACTGCACCTGCGCGAGATTTTGCAGCACAACGATATTGCCATACTGCCACATCCCCAGTTGATGATTCCCTTTGCCCGGCAGCAGTTTGACGCCGACGGCCGTCTGACAGACCCCGACACCCACCAACGCCTGCAACGTCTTTTGCTGGCATTGCAAGAGTGGACAGTACGTTTGCAGAAGTAAGGCAAGGGCAGTCCAGGGGCTGCCCTTTTTTAAACTCCCCTTAAGCCCCCCACAATCTACCCTTAAAGGCTCACCATCTGGCTTCTGCTATGCTGTGGACAGTATTGGTAGTCGCATTCTCAAAGTAAACAAAGATAATGTGTCCTCTTTGAGAATGCGAAAACAGAACCGGAGGTGATGTCTGACGTACAACTACATTGTATTGGTACACACCAGGGGAGGTGCAGGCATCAGCCTCTGGTCTATTTGAAAGATTGACACATTCACACACTTTTTTGATGTCATCTGTCTGAGAACTCCCATAGGGAGAACCTCCATTGTGGAGGCCCATCTCTTGGGCAGGAGCCAATGATATTCGTTAAATTTGTTTTCCTCCTCCTGCACACAGGAAACGGCCGTCACCATCCCCGGTGACAGCCGTTTTCGTTTCTGGCGCAATTGTTTTGTAACAATCTTTTACCGTTTTCTTCATTAGTATACGGCCGTCCTCGTTTATAATGCAGACCTGACTGTTTCCCACTACCTGTCAGGTCTTGAAAAGCGCATGAAAAAAGTTCTCATCATCCTCAGCCTGGTCATCCCCATTAGCCTGCTCATCTTCTTCTGGTTGTCGCCAGAATCAGACCCCATGTGGCATCAGCCGCTGCTGCATTTTTATCTGGTGACGTTTTTCACCTTTGCGGCGGTGGTGGTGGCGGTGTTCACGGCCGTGTCCCTGGGTGAGGCCGCTCAGCCGCGCCATCAACTGCTGGCGACGGCTTTTGCGACGATGGGCGCTTTGTTTTTTGTGCATGGTGCGGTGACGCCGCAGGCCATTATTTTTACTTCCAACCCTGGTATTCGCTGGGCGGCCTGGCTGACGTTGTTTGTGGGCGGGCTGATTTTTGCGGTGGCGGCGCTGGATACACCCCAACGGCCGTTGCGCCTGCGCTCCTTGCATTTTATCAACCTGGCCCTGGTGCTGTTTTGTGGCGGTTTTTATCTCATCGTGGCCTTTGCCCCTGGCTGGTTGACGCTCATTGATGAACAGGCCGGCCCTTGGCATGAACAGGTGGTGACGCTGGCGACATTTGCCTTCTGGCTATTTGCGGCGGTGCGGCTCACGCGCACCTGGCAACAAACCGATGATCGGGTGGATGGCACGATGGCGCTGCTGGCCGCCTGGCTAACCATTGGCACAGTGAGTCTGCACGCCTTCCCGCTCTGGCATTGGAGTTGGTGGCTGTATCATGTTTATTTGTTGGCGGGTGTGATCACGGCCGTGACCGTACTCGTGCTGGAATATGAACAGTTACGCCGTTTTCGTCTCACTTACTATTATGCGGCCATTGGTCTCATCTTCACGGCGGGTGTGGCGCTGCTGGCCTCACACCTCTTTTCACGCATGGTGGAAGGGTATCTGGTGCATCAGATTGCCGAATCGGAAATGATCACGGCCGTCGTCCGGGCGCGGCTCAATGGGCTGTTGGCAGCCGGTTTCTCCATGGGGTTGCTTTATCTGCTGATGCTTATTGTCGTCAACCGCGCCGACCGGCTGATTACTGAACGCAACAACCAACTGGCACAGGCATACGCCGATTTGCAGGCGGCGGAAGCGATGCGTGATGATCTGACCGATATGGTGGTACACGATTTGCGCTCCCCGCTGACCTCGATCAAGCTCAGTCTGGAACTGTTGGACAGAAGTCCCACTGATCCCCAAAAAGACAAACAACTGCTGACGCGCTCTAAAACGGCCGTCACCCACATGATGGGGCTGATCAACCAGTTGCTAGACGTGGCCCGGCTGGAAACAGGCCAGCTTGAACTCAACCGGGAGCCTGTGCAAATTTCCCAACTGCTGCAAGAAAAAGCGGCCCTTTTTGCGCCGCAAACAGAAAACAGCCAGAAACAGATTGAAGTGCAAACCAGCGATGGCCTGCCATTGGTGACGGCCGACGGCGAGTTGATCGGCCGCGTGCTGGACAATTTGATCGGCAACGCGCTGAAATATACGGAGCGCGGCGGGCACATCTGGCTCACGGCCGTACCCCACAATGACAGCCTCACCGTGCAGGTGCGTGATGACGGCGAAGGCATTGCCCCCACCGCCACTGCTCACATCTTCGATAAGTTCTACCAGGTGAAAGACGACAGTGGCAAACCGCTACGGCGCGGCACCGGCCTGGGGCTGACCTTTTGTAAACTGGTGGTGGAAGCCCATCACGGCCGTATCTGGGTAGAAAGCGCCCCCGGCCAGGGCAGCGCCTTTTTCTTCTCCCTGCCGCTCAATTCTTGAAATTGCCCAACCAATGAACCCATGACAACTGCGAGTTTACCGCATTAAATAACCGCTGATCGGCTGTCCAAAAAGTACACCCCACATGCTCTGCCAGGGCCAGATAATGAGCATCATAGGCCGTTGGTCGGTTTAACTGCGTGGCTAAGGCCCAGGCTCTCTCATGGATTCCAGAGAAAGTCTGGAGTTTCACGTCAAACTCAAGCCCTTTTTTCAGCAATTTTTCGCCCATTGCAGGATCGAGTAAACCACGATGGGACACTTTGCGCATCACGGCCGTTACCTCAAATGGAAACAAAAAAGGAGCAATGATTTCCGCCCCGTTCCTAACCCATGTTTGCCACAATGCTTCCGCTAAATGGCTGTCAGGCTCACTCAAGAGCAATTTGAGTAAAATTCCCGAATCAACGCAAACCTGTGAGGTCATGCAAACGCTCCTCCCGTACTTCATCTAAAACAGAAGTTGAATCAACCTGATAGCCTGATTCTGCCACAGTTTCACGTAGTTGGCGTGCCTCGCCTAACAAGTTCAACTGATGACTTTGGTAAATTTCTCGCTTGTCTTCTTGGAATGTTTCTAACAAACGCAAATCATCCATACTAATCAGGGCTGCCCGCTCCTTGCCGTGGGAAAGCAAGATAATACGCTGCCCACCAAAAGCAGCCTGGTTGATAACTTCTCCAAGATTTTGTTTCAATTCGGTCACGGAAATCGTTTTTACTGCCATTCTATAATCCTTGTTCTTTGGTCAGATAATTCGTCCGAAAAGTGCGAATCGTGCGCATTGTATCATAGAACGGCAACAACTGTTACCATGTCCGCCTGATCTGACAGCAGACAAAAACCGCTTTATAATCCCCAACGATGTCATCACCAAACAAACCGCAGAGTTCGCAGAGCGATCCCCAATTATTATGGCGCAGCATGGGGTATTTACGGCCGTACAGCCAACTCCAAATCGGCATCTATGGCACAATGGTGCTCATCAACTTAATCAACGTCCTCGTGCCACAACTCATCCGCTGGGGGATTGACGAGGGCATCTACAACAGCAACCTGGCGCTGTTGGGCTGGGCCTCTGCTCTGCTGCTGGCCATCACCCTGGTCAAAGGTCTCTTCATCTACTACCAGGGGCAATGGACCGAACTCGCCTCGCAAAACGTGGCCTACGACCTGCGCAACGAACTGCTGCAAAAACTCTCCACCCTCTCCTTCTCCTTCCACGACCGCAGCGAAAGCGGCCAAATCCTCTCCCGCGCCATGCAAGACGTGGAGCGCATCCGCTTCCTGACGGGGCGGGCCATTTTGCGGCTGGTGGAAGGGAGCATGTTGATCCTGTTCACGGCCGTCATCCTGCTCTGGATGAATCCCACCCTCGGCTTCCTCATCCTGCTCACCCTCCCCCTGCTCATGCACCGCGCCTACCACTTCGGCCGCCAATTCCGCCCCCTTTCCTTCAAAATCCAGGATCAATTGGGCAACCTCACCACCCAACTGGAACAAAACCTGCGCGGCGCCCGCATCGTCAAAGCCTTTGCCCAGGAACAGGCCGAAATGAGACGGTTTGACGAAGAAAACGAACGCTGGTTTGCCCTCTCTGCCGAATCCGCCCGCGTCCAGGCCATCCAGGCCCCCATGCTGGACATGATCGCCAATTGGGGCACCGTCTTCATCTTCTGGTACGGCGGCTGGCTGGTCATTCAGGGGACATTAACATTGGGCGAATTGGTCGCCTTCACCACCTACCTGGCTATGCTCGTGCGTCCCATTCGCCTCATGGGGCGCATCATCCCCATCCTGGCCATCGCCTCCTCTGCCGCCGAGCGCATCTTCGCCATCCTCGATACGCCGGTGGAGATTGCCGATGAGCCAACGGCCGTGCCCCTGCCCCGCCTGCAAGGTCAGGTGCAATTTCACGACGTATCCTTCGCCTACCAGGGCGGCCGTTCCGTGCTGCACAATGTCACCTTCACAGCCGAACCCGGCCAGATGGTCGCCCTCATGGGGGCCACCGGCTCCGGCAAATCCACCATCATCAACCTGCTGGCCCGCTTTTATGAACCAACAACCGGGCGCATTACGGTAGACGGCCGTGACATCCAGCAAGCCACCCTCCACTCCCTGCGCAGCCAGATCGGCTTCGTCATGCAAGACAGCCTGCTCTTTGCCGACACCATCCGCAACAACATCACCTTCGGCCGCCCCGACGCCAGCGAAGCGGAAATCATCCAGGCCGCCAAAGACGCTCAGGCGCACGACTTCATCATAGCCACCCCCAACGGCTACGACACCTACGTCGGCGAACGGGGCATCACCCTCTCCGGCGGCCAAAAGCAGCGCCTCTCCATCGCCCGCGCCCTGCTCACCGACCCGCGCATCCTCATCCTGGACGACGCCACCGCCAGCGTAGACACGCAAACAGAACGGCTCATCCAGCAAGCTCTGGAACGGCTGATGGCCGGGCGCACCACCTTCGTCATCGCCCACCGCCTCAGCACTGTGCAGCGCGCCGACCTGATTTTGCTGCTGGCACACGGCCGTGTCGCCGCCCATGGCACCCACTACACTCTGCTCGCCACCTCCGCCCTCTACCGCCAAATCTGCGCTACGCAGATGCAGGCAGAAGAAGAAATTGTGTGATCAAAGATTACGCAGATTTCACAGATTTTCTTACCTGCGTAATCTGCGTAATCTTTGATTTTTTATGGAGAAAATGAAGGCATGAGTTTTAGTTTTAGCCCCGGCATTGGTCCCCGCAGCGCCATTGAACAGTTCGGGCAGGAACCGAAAGACGGCCGTTACTTTGACAAAGGGGTGGTCAAGGGGATGCTGGCTTTTGTACGGCCGTATCGCCGCAAAATGCTCATCGCCATCCTCTTTATGCTCTTTGCCACCAGCTTCACCCTGCTCACCCCCTATCTCATCAAAGTCGCCATTGACGAGCACATCGCCATCGGCGACGCCACCGGGCTGACGCGCCTGGCCGTCATCATCGCCGTCTGTTACCTGGGGCTGTACGTCACCACCGCCGGGCAGGAGTATTACCTGGGCTGGGTGTCACAGCGGGTACTGGCCGATGTGCGCGCCACCTTGTTTGCCCATTTGCAGCGGCTTTCCCTCAGTTACCACGACCGCACCATCATCGGCGTCACCGTTTCCCGCGTCATCAACGATGTGGCCGCCATCAACGATCTGCTGACACAGGGACTCATCACCCTCATCGGCGACCTGTTGGTGCTGGTGGGCATCATTATCATTATGCTCTCCATGAGTCCACAGTTGGCGCTGTACACCTTTGCCGTGCTGCCACTGATGGTGCTGGCAACCATCTGGTTTTCGCGCAGCGCCCAGGGCGTCTTCCGCCTGACGCGCAAGCGGGTGGCCGCGCTGGTGGGAAATCTGGCCGAAAACATCAACGGGATGCGGGTGATTCAGGCATTTGCGCAGGAAACGGCCGTCGAAAACCAGTTCGATGAGGTCAACGACGCCAACCGCCGCGCCCACGTGGAAGCGATGCGACTCTCCTTCATCTTCCTACCCACAATTGAATTTCTGGGGATGCTGGCTACGGCCGTTGTTCTCTACTTTGGTGGGCGGGCGGTGGCGGCTGACCAGGTGACGTTGGGCGTCATGGTCGCCTTCATCGCCTACGTCACCCGCTTCTTCCAGCCCATTCAGGAACTCAGCCGCATCTACACCACCATGCAGTCCGCCATGGCCGGCGGGGAGCAGGTACTCAAACTGCTGGCCACCCAACCAGACGTGGTAGACGCGCCCGCCGCCGCTGAAATGCCGCTCGTGACCGGCGCTATTGAACTGGAAAATGTGAGCTTCCGCTACCGTGCCGACAGCCCCGAAATTTTGCGCAACGTCTCGCTGACCATTGCCCCAGGGCAGACGGTGGCGCTGGTGGGGCCAACCGGTGCGGGCAAAACAACCATTGCCAACCTCATCGCCCGTTTTTATGATGCCAGCGACGGCAGTGTCACCATTGATGGCATAGATGTGCGCACCGTGACCCAGGCGTCGCTGCACCAGCAGTTTGGTCTGGTGCCGCAAGACCCGTTCCTCTTTGCGGGCAGCATCGCCGACAATATCCGTTTTGGCCGGGCGGAGGCAACGCTCGAAGAGGTACAGGCTGCCGCCGAACTGGCAAACGCCGCCGAATTTATTGAGGCGCTGCCCGATGGCTATGACACCAAAATCCTGGAAGGGGCGGTGAATCTGTCGGTGGGGCAGCGGCAATTGCTGTGTATTGCCCGCGCCGCATTGGTGAACCCGCGCATTCTGATGCTGGATGAGGCCACCGCCAGCGTGGACACGGTGACAGAGGTGTTGATTCAGCAGGCATTGGAGCGGCTGATGCACGGCCGTACCGCCATTGTCATTGCCCACCGGTTAAGCACTATTCGCAATGCCGATGTGATTTGTGTGTTGCGAGACGGCCGTATTGTGGAACGAGGCAGCCACGACAAACTAATGGCTCAATCTGGCCTCTACCGTGACTTGTACCAGCGGCAGTACGGGGGAAATGGGAATCCGTAAACCCGTAATTCGTAATCCGTGAACCGTAATCAGATAACGAATCACGGATTACGGGTTACGCTTACAATGCCAGCAAACCCAACCGCGTGGCCCGCACCACGGCATCGGTCCGGCTTTGCGCGTTCAGTTTGCCCATAATGGCATTGACATGAAACTTGATGGTGTGTTCGCTAACATGAAGCTGGCGGGCAATGGCCTTGTTGGTCAGCCCCTCAGCCAGCAGGTGCAGCACTTCGGTTTCGCGGGGGGTGAGGGGTTGGGTCACGGCCGTGTCGGTTTCCTTTTCGCCCTCAATTTCTGGCAACAACAAAGCGGCGATGTCATTATCCAGGACGGTGAGATGGTGGACGGCCGTAACTGCCACCGCTACCAACCGTGCACCATCACTCTCTCTGTTCAACAACACTCGTACCTCCCTTTCCCACAATAAACGAACAAAACCCCTGTCCGGTAAAAACGAGGGCAGCAAAGCGATCACCGGCAATTCACCATCAATCCAATCTGGTATCTGTTCTGGTGTCTCCCAACCCACATCCCAAATAACCACATCCAGTTTCTGTTCATCCGCTAACTCATCATGAATATCGGCGCTGTTAATCTGGCCCACAATCTGGCACCCAGGTGTATTTGCCAGAATTAGACCTAATCCGGCGCGAACTAAGGGATCATCGGCCACAATGAGAAGTCGAAGGTCAGACATAAGCGTCTATAGTATGGGATTTTTCTATACAGTGCATAAGAAAGTGCAGTTGGCCTACGACCTTAGTGCTATTGATTCACGGCCGTTGCCATGTTAGACTATGCTCATCTTATCAATCCCTATTTATGAATGGAGGTATTTAGAAATGTTGTTTTTACACCGTGAAGATGGACAAGGTTTGGTAGAGTACGCGCTGGTTTTGGTACTGGTTGCCGTGGTCGTCATCGCAATCCTCACCCTGCTCGGCCCGCAGATTGGTAACGTTTTCAGCCGTATCACCGCTGGTCTGCAATAAACCAATTCCGAACTCATTAGTGAAAAAAGCCCCGTCCATGGACGGGGCTTTTTTTTGCCTTCTTGCGTCAGGCTCAGGCCGGTTTCCAACTATACCTGAGTCGCCCGGTCTGAAGAACAGCCTTTCGGGACTGAGAGGTAGTGACAGAAAACAAAAGTCCTGAAATCTTACAATTCAAATGGATAAGCAAATCAAGACCTACGACTTTAGTGCTATTGATCTTGATATTGATTAAGACTAAACTATCCTTTATCTTATCAATCTATTCATAAATGGAGGTATTTAGAAATGTTGTTTTTACACCGTGAAGATGGACAAGGTTTGGTAGAGTACGCGCTGGTTTTGGTACTGGTTGCCGTGGTCGTCATTGCAATCCTCACCCTGCTCGGCCCGCAGATTGGTAACGTCTTCAGCCGTATCACCGCCGGTCTGCAATAAACCAATTCCGAACTCATTAGTGAAAAAAGCCCTATCAACTGATAGGGCTTTTTTTGCTTATGGTGTGCATGTTTGTTAGATTAAGCCAATGATAAATCTGAACCCTGTTAAAGAATCAGTGCGCCAACGCCTGACCATTATTCTGTTTGTAGGGCAAAGTTTGTTTGCGGCGGCAATGATCGCCACTTTTACCCTGATGGCGATTGTAGCAGCCGACCTGAGCGGCAGCGATGCCCTGGCCGGCATCCCCAGCACCTTAACGCTGCTAGGACGGGCAGTGGCTGCTTATCCCATTGGCTTGTTGCTGGACAGAGCTGGACGGAGGATGGGGCTGTCTGCCGGGTTTGGTTTAGGTGTCATGGGAAGTATGACGGCCGTCTACGCCATCCTCATAAGTTCTTTTTCTATGTTTTGTATAGGAGCTGTGCTGATGGGAATGGGGCGCGCCGGGAGCGACCAAAGCCGCTATATCGCCGCCGAAATCCACGTGGCCGATAGACGGGCAAAAGTGATTGGGCTGCTGGTATTTGCCGGAACTATTGGTGCGGTGTTAGGGCCGGCGCTGGTAGCACCTTCTCAGGTATTTGCAGAAACATATGGATTTGTGGCTGCTACCGGGCCTTTTCTGGTGGGGGTTGCACTATATGGGATAGGCATGGTGGTGACCATGTTGTTTTTACGCCCAGACCCCAAAGAGATTGGAGCGGCTGTCGAAGCAGAAGAGCAACAAGTAATCATCCAGGTTCCGGCACGGCCGTTGACCACTATCTTTAAGCAACCCGTTATTATCCTGTCAGTGGCAGCTCTGACTATTGGGCAACTGGTCATGGCCATGCTGATGGTCATAACGCCCTTGCACATGAACCACCACGCCCACGAGGCCGGTTCCATTTCTTTTGTCATCAGTGCTCATACGTTTGGTATGTTTGCTTTGTCGGGTGTCACCGGGTGGTTGATTGACCGTTACGGCCGTGTCCCCCTGATTGTGGCTGGCGCTTGTGTCTTAATCATTGCCTCTGTTCTCACACCACTATCAACGGCCGTGCTGCCATTGGCATTGGCGCTCTTTTTGTTAGGGTTGGGCTGGAATTTTTGTTTTATTGCCGGTTCATCTCTGCTAACCGACTCACTGGCAGCCAATGAGCGCCCCCGTACCCAAGGGGCCAGTGAAATGCTGGTAGCGTTGGCTGCGGGCATTGCCGGGTTAGCTACAGGAGTATTGTTTGATCGGGCAGGGATGACGGCCGTCAGCGGCGTCGGTCTGTTGTTTTCAACCAGCTTGCTGGGGTTTGTGGCTTTTTATGCCGTGTCACGGCCGTGGGTGCGCCAACCGGAACCAACTCAATAACCCGCGTGAACAGGGAAGATTGACTCGCCTTAATCGTCCCTGATGGTGAGGGTGTAAGGAGCAGATTCATAGGCAAACTCCTCCAACCAGATTAGGTATAAACCGGTTTCTGGCAAAGTAAAATCTAAAATCTCTTCCTCCACATATTCCAATTCCACACCATCATCATCAGACAATAGATCGGCGTTCATATCATAAAGTGAAATGAGGATGAGTTTGTTAGCATCCGTTGTCGTTGTAATATCAATAACATCTCCCGCCTCCCCATAAAAGTACCAAAAATGGCGATGGTCAGCGGCGATTGTATCTTGCCGGGTGAGACCATAAGACAGGATGCCCCGCGAGAACAAAACCACCTCCGTCTGGTCGCCGACAATGGTCATAAAGTAAGCTCCATCACGGCCGTTTGTCTCATATACCTGAACGATATAACTCTTGGTCGGGTCTACGCGCAAGTTTCTGATCTCTTCAAGTTGCCCGGCAGGTGCATTGTCTTGCGGCGCTAACACTGTATTGTCCGCTTCATCATAAACTGCCACCACGATATTCATATCAGGCTCGGCGGCAATACCAATTGTAATTGCCTGACTGTCAATGAGCGTCAGCGGCCAGTTTTGTTTTTGCCAGGCGCCCAATGTTTCCACGCCGTACATGGCTGCATCCGGGTTGATGGGGTCTACTTCCACAATGGTGTAGGTGCCTGGTTGGGGAGTGACGGTGGGAGTGCCCGGTTCCGATGTGCCCCCGGTCGAGGTTGGTGTGGGCGTCAGGGATGCACCCGGTGGTGGGGTGTTGGTCAACGTAGGCGTGATCGTTGGTGTGCCCGTCACGGCCGTTGCCTCTGGCGTCCCCTCACCTTCCCGTGTGGGGGTCAGCGTTGGTGACGGAAGCACATCACCAGTGGCAGTGGGGGGGATTACAGACAGTGTGGGCGTCGCCACTGGCAAGGGCTGAGTAGGGGTGGCAGTGATGGTCAACGTAGGCGTCAAGGGTAATGTTGGAGTGACGGAGATTGTGGACACGGCCGTGCCGCCTGCTTCCACTTCGCCAGGTGTAGTTTCCAACGTTGGCAATGTGCCATCACCGGTTGACACACCCACTAATTGTGCCGGAGAAACAATGTCCGTGACCCGCAAATACCAGACCTGGCGCGGCACAGCCTGTTTGCCACAGCCCACCGGCCCTTCCCAATAACGCCAAAATCCATTCACCGTCAATGGCGTTCCAGCGGCCAACAAGGAACGAAGCTGCGAATCAAAACCGCCGGCCGCAATTTGAATCGCTTCTATTTCTTCCTCACCTGCCGCATTTACCGTTTGCACCTCTTCCATCAATTGCCAGCCGGCCGGGCCAGGATGCGTCTCGCCGTTGCACACCAGCAGCGGCAGGTATTGGTATGCGCCTGATAGTTGCAAAAATTGCCCGGCAAATGCCTCCGGGTCGGCCGACAATTCGGCCAGAGGCACGGCCGTCGGCTGTTCATTGTGGATGATGGCCACGGCCGTTTGCCCCACATCAAACGGCGTTGGCGTCATTGGCACTTCATCCTCACCACAAGCGACCAACCATAAAGAAAAAAGCAGCAAAAACAGAAAAAGTGATTTCATAAATGTCTTCTGCCCGGCGGCTATTATAATACCAGACCGGCCTGAACCGAAAATTACCGGGGTAACTCTTAAGGATGACTGTATGCACTATCTGGACTTGATTTATGGGGAAACCACAATTACTGAACCGGTACTGATCAAATTGCTGGACACGGCCGTGCTGCAACGGCTCAAAGGCATCATGCAGCATGGCATCTCCGGCCTTATTGGCGTCACTGCCCCCATTAGCCGTTATGAACATTCGGTGGGCGCCATGTTGCTGGTGCGGCGGTTGGGTGGCTCGCTGACAGAACAGATCGCCGCGCTGCTACATGATGCCAGCCATACCGCCTTTAGCCATGTGATTGATTATGTGGTAGACGGCCACGATCACCAGAGCTACCACGATGAGATGAAGGAGTATTATCTGGCACAAACGGAACTGCCTGCATTACTGACATCCTATGGTTATGACTGGCGGCGCTTTATGGACGAGACCGCATTTCCCCTCTTGGAGCAGCCGTCACCCCGACTGTGCGCTGACCGGCTGGATTATTTTTTGCGGGATGCACAGGCGTTGAAGCTGGCCACGGCCGTCCAAATCCAGTTCATATTAGATAGCCTGGTAGTGGGGCACGGCCGTATCGCTGTCAACAATCTGGATGCCGCCTGCTGGTTGGGCTACACCTACATCCAGGCCGATGAGGCCAGTTGGGCCAACTTCCGCGAGGTGGGTCTGTATGAAGTTACAGCCCAGGCCATCCGCCGCGCATTGGTGCTGGGTATCATCCAGAAAGCCGATTTCTGGCTGACCGATGCCCCATTTTGGGACAAACTGCACAGCGGCCATGACGCCGAACTGCAACAATGGCTGGCGCTCATCTCCCCCCATACCCAATTTGCCTGGGACGAGGCCAACCCTACCTTTCGCGTCAGCACCAAGCTGCGCGCCATTGACCCCGACGTGTTGTTAGATGGGCAACTGGTTCCCCTCTCCACCCTCGACGATGACTTTGCTCACCACCGCCAGGATTACTTGCAGCGCAAACAGGGCAAATGGCCGATGCGGGTCGTAGTCCGTGAT
The DNA here is from genome assembly GCA_964467705.1 of uncultured Ardenticatenaceae bacterium. Lineage (GTDB taxonomy): Bacteria > Chloroflexota > Anaerolineae > Promineifilales > Promineifilaceae > CAADGU01. The sequence goes on from CAYXUZ010000063.1 coordinate 17,943, forward strand.
GCGTGATCGGATTACGGTTCTCGGATTACCGTTCACGGATTAACGTTCACGGCCGTCCCAACAAGCTCTTCGCCATCCATTCCCAACCCGGCGGTTGGATTTGGGCAATGAGTGACTGCTCGGCTGTTATGTCGTACTCAATAGCCTGATGGGTGATGTGCCAACGGCCGTTGCCCCACGTCAGCACCCCATACTTCGCCCGCGCGTCTGCATCCATTGGGATACTCACCGAACTGATATTCGCCAATGTCATGCTCCGCCACTGCCGGATATTGGGCAAATGCACATGCCCATAAGCCATCACCGCCGCTGTTACGTCTGCCAGCAGCGGTTCCAGTTCCTCGTCCGGCTGGCTTTGGCTCACCTTACCAAAACGCTGTTGCTGCACCGCGTCTGGGGGCAGGACAGGACTATCCACATCTTTGGGGTTGGCATGAACAATGAGCAGATCGTCACTGGCGTTACTCGTTGGGCTAATGCGCAGGCTGAACGGCATGTCATTTAGCCAGGCATATTCGTCATCGGATAGCTGCGCCCGCGTCCATTCACTTTTGAGGTTGAAATCTTGATACCTGGTTTTAGTAGCATCATCGGCATCTTCTGGGGGCACAAGTACCTGGCCTACCGCCAGATCGGTATTGCCGTGAATGGCAAAAATATCCCTGCGGGATTGCAAGAGGCTAATGCAGGCCAACGGCCGTGCCCCCATCAAACACAAATCCCCGGCAAACACAATAGCATCCGGCGATTGCCGGGCAATATCCACCAGCACCGTTTCCAGGGCGGTCAAATTTCCATGCACGTCCGAAAAAATAGCAACTTTCACGAGCTTTGCCTCCTCAAAATAATCCACAGATTTCGCAGATTAAGAAATCTGTGAAATCTGTGGGTTTTCACTCATCTCACATCCCCAATCATAACACACGGTTATAATGGGTGACATGCGTAAAGGATGTGTGGTAGGAATGTTGGTGATGGGTTTTGCAGCGGTTACGGCCGTACTCGGTTGGATCGCATTCCCGCACATGGTAGCAGCTTTGCCCGCCCAGGTGCGCCTCTATTTGCCGGAGGAAGTCATTCGTGCCGCCAGCACGCCTCTGCCCACCGCCCTGCCCGCCCCCGCCTTCACTGTACAATCCGTTGTCCTCGTTCCCACTCTGGCGCTGCCCACCAGCACCCCATCCCCCACACCCACGATACCGGCCACGTACACGGCCGTTGCCCCCCAAACCAATATCCAAACGCCGATACCCGAAGCCGAAACCCCTACACCGGCTACTGATAACCAATTACCGATACCCACCACCCTCACCCCTTCATCCCCTCCACCTGCTCACCTGCTCTCTGGTCTTGCTGTCATTCCCCAAAAGTTCAACAACTGCGGCCCGGCCAATCTGACCATCAATCTGGCCTACTACGGCCACGCCGTAGACCAACTAGACGTGGCTGCCCAGATGCGCCCGCAATATGAAGACCGCAACACCACCCCCTGGGAACTGGCCACCTACGTGAACGAACAAACACCACTGCAAGCCCGCGTCTTTAGCGGCGGCGACCTGGATACCCTCAAACGGCTCATAGCTGCCGGTTACCCCGTCGTCATCGAAAAAGGATACGAACCCAACGACTGGCAAGGCTGGATGGGGCACTATCTGACGCTTATTGGCTATGATGACGCCGCCCAACAGTTTACCAGCCTGGATACGTTCCTCGGCCCCTGGGACAGCAGCGGCCGTACCGAAAGTTACGACTACATTAGCCACTACTGGCAGCATTTCAACAACATTTTTTACGTGGTCTACCCACCGGAAGAACAAGAAAAAATGATGGCCTTACTGCCGTCAGCACTTACCGACCCATTAACCATGTGGCAGCAAGCGGCCGTAGTGGCCCAGGCAGAGACGACAGCCGACCCCACCAATCCCTACGCCTGGTTCAATCTGGGCACTAGCCTGACCGAATTGGGCCACCTGACTGGCGACCAGAGCTATTTTACGAACGCGGCGGCGGCCTTTGACCAGGCACGTACAATTGGCCTGCCCTGGCGGATGTTGTGGTACCAATTCTGGCCGTATGAAGCGTATCTGGCCGTAGGACGCACGGATGATGTGTTAACACTGGCAAACGCTACCCTCTCCAGCGGCGGCGGGCAGGAAGAGGCTTATTACTATCGCGGGCTGGCTTATCTGGCGCAGGGCAATCCCCATCAGGCCCGGTTGGATTTTGAGCAGGCAATCAACTGGAATGCAACGTTCACGGCCGTGCAAGAAGCCTTAGCGACCATGCCATGATGCGGAAGCGGCGCCCACCTACAGATTAAACTTGATGTTGATGATGTCCCCGTCCTGCACCAGGTAAGTTTTGCCTTCCTGGCGCATTTTCCCGGCAGCACGTACCTGGTGCATCCCACCCAGGGCCATCAAATCATCATAATGCACCGTTTCAGCGCGGATGAACCCTTTAGCCAGATCGGTATGGATGGCAGCGGCAGCATCTACGGCCGTCGCCCCCCGCTTAATTGTCCACGCCCGCACCTCATCTTCGCCCACCGTAAAGAAGGATTGCAGCCCCATCAGGTCATAACTCAGGCGAATAATTTTGTCCAGACTCAGTTCCGTCACACCATACTCTTCCATAAACATGGCTAATGACTCTTCATCACCAGCGGCGCTGAGCTGGGCCAGTTCCATTTCCAGCTTACCCCGCAAACTGGTAACGACTGTCTGCGGGTAATCATAAGGTAGTGTCACCTCATCCTCGTCATCGCCAATGTTGAAGATGAGGACGATGGGTTTGAGCGTCAGCAGCCCATACCCCCGCAGGGATTTGACTTGTTCCTCAGTAAACGGGAGGGAACGCAACGGCCGTTCTGCCGTCAATGTCTCATTCATCTGCTGGAAAAGGGCCAACTCCGCTTCTGCTTCTGCCCGGTTCTTAAACGCGCCCCGTTGCAAGCCACCTTCCAGCTTCTCCAACCGCCGCTCCACCGCACCCAAATCATTAAGGATGAACTCGGTGTCCAGCGTTGCCAGATCCCGTGCTACATCCACGCTACCCTCTGGATGCGGGTGTAAATCGCTGGCAAAGGCGCGTACCACATGCACAAAGCCATCCAGCCCGGAGAGATGGTTGAGCAGTTCACCGGGCAGCCCGCCACCTTCGGTGGCCCCCTTTTTCAGCCCGGCGATGTCCGTGTAGGTGATGCGGGCATAGGTAGTTTTCTTGGGGTTGAACATGCGACTGAGCACATCTACCCGCGCATCATGTACGTCCACAACGGCCGTGAGTACGTCAAATCGCCCGCCCATACTCTGCCCCACCGGAGCATCACCTTTGGTCAGGGCATTAAAAATCGTCGTCTTGCCCGCCCCTGGCAGGCCAATAATGCCTAATTTCATTTGTTATCCCTTTTGCACCATACAGATTTTGTTTAACTAACGGCCGTATTCACCAATTCCACCACCACAAATGTCATCATGCTCAATACCAGGCCGGTCAGAAAGGCAATATAAGCAATGCGAATGAACCGATATTTTTTTTGCGCCAGGTAGATTCCCATTTCATAAATATCTCGCAGCATCGCTTCATACGCCCGGTTGGGGTCCTGTAAAATAGGGTTTAACTCACCCACCCATTCAGCATAATCCAGATGTGTAAAGGTACCAAAAAAGAGCAAATTGGCATGTGGATTGTGCAAATCTGGTTTGGTGTTTAAGTTTAATTTGGGCATCACCGCATAAGCCGCCGAAATAATCGTCACCATTGAACCAGCAATGAGTACCAACACCGGCCAACGCAAATAAGGATCTTCCAGATACCGAATGGAAATTGTGACAATAACAGAAGCTAACGTAAACATCATGCTGGCTTTCACATCAGCCATCTGGCTCAACTGGGCATGATATGCCCGCGTCTGGCGAAACATTTGATCCAGATGCCCAGAAGGTCTGACAGGCTCCATCACTCTGTTTTGTGCCATCTCCACCTGCGCCGCACCATTATCTTTTACTTCTAACATAACAACCTCCGCTACCAACCATTTACTATTTTTACCATCCGTCTCTGAATCCATCTTTGAAGCCATCTCCAACGTGCCCGTTTCTACCACAAAACAGGCAAAAGGGATAAACTTCCGGCAATTATTCTACTTCTTGGAGTCAGCCAATAAATCTGAAAAATAGGCCAAAACTATTTAATGATGAAACTAATTCTCCGATTATTGACGATGACAGTGGCCTGGCTGGCATTTCTGGCGAATAGGCAGTTGCCCGACGGCCGTCTCCTCCCCCTCCTGGCTATTCCTAAAGGCTTTGCCGGGCCGCTCTCCCCCTTTCTGGCGCTAATCGGGTTGAAGGGAGCCTTGATGGCTTTATGGCGACGCGACTGGCTGGCGTTTACAGCCGGATTGACAGGTCTATTCCTGGCCCGGCAGCACATTAAAAACGTAACTGCACCTCATCATGAATTTGCCTTTGCATTTGGCCTGGATTGGGCAAATCGCATTCCCCACCACTTAAAATGGCGGTTGCGACCAAAGCGTTATGCACTACGGCCGTTGCCCTCCTCTCCGGCCCCAGTCTCGGCAAACATTGTCATTGGCTGCCACCATGAAACAGGCGGTTCCCTACTGGCCGACCTCTGGCAGCCGCCACCCGGTACCCCACACACCGGTATAGGCATCATTTATCTGCACGGCAGCGGCTGGCACTATATGGATAAAGATTTTCAGGGGACAACACGGCCGTTGTTCCACCATCTGTCCAACCAGGGACATGTCATCACTGATGTGGCTTACACCCTGGCTCCCAAAGCGACCATTATTCCCATGGTTGCCGACGTCAAACGGGCCATTGCCTGGATGAAAACAAATGCGACCACGTTGGGCATAAACCCGGAACGGATTGTACTTATGGGTGGGTCGGCCGGGGCGCATCTGGCGCTCTTAGCGGCGTATACACCTAACCATCCCCTTTTAGACCCGACGGATATAAGGGGGGTGGATACGGCCGTGCATGGCGTTATCTCCTATTATGGCATTAGCGATACCATCAGTGGGCACGAACGATTGTGCCATATCCCACCCACACCGACCCTATTGTTGCCCTGGGTAGAATACCTGCTAAAACGGGCCGGATGGTTGGCTGCTGACGGCCGTTACGTCCAGGCACACCAGATGCTTCCCTTCACCCTGGGGAGTTTGCCCCACGAAGACCCAGATTTGTACCAGCTTGCCTCGCCAATCACCCATGTTGGCCCCCATTGCCCTCCCACCTTGCTCATCAACGGCAGCCATGATGTTGGCCCTGAAGTAAACCAACACCGCCAGCTACAAACCGCCCTCTATCGCTTCCATGTACCTTGCGCTCATGTGGAAATAGCCGGCGCCGACCACGCCTTTGACCTCATCGCCCCACGTTGGTCTCCGGCTGCCCAGGCTGCCCTTTTTGATGTCGAGCGATTTCTTGGGCTACTTGTCTAAAAAACACGCCACAATTTTGTTCAAACTGTTGACAAACTTTCCTGGCTTTGTTATAGTTTTGGCACTTCATGGGAGCGCTCCCATGAAGGGTTGAGGAGAAGAACCCTACATTCCAATAGCTATTCCCAAGAACTTTTCAGGCTTTTCATACACTGTGAAAAGCTTTTTTAAGTACGAATTTGGGAGCGCTTCCAAGACTGAATTTCTTCCTACTTAACCCTGCACATTGTTAAAAACAATCTTCAACACAATCTAATTTGTATTGTTTGTTTATTGTAGGCTTATGAGTCGGTTGACCCTGGAAACAATAGCTGAATTGGCAGGTGTTTCACGCTCTACTGTGTCGCGGGTGGTAAACAACCACGTCAGTGTTCGCCCGGAAGTGCGTGAACGGGTCTTGTCGGTCATAGAGCAAACCGGCTATCAGCCCGACCCTGCCGCCCGCCGGCTGGCCGGCCAACGTGCTAATATCATTGGTCTGGTCATCGCCGAACCGGCGCAAGCCTTGTTCGCTGATCCGTATTTCCCCCGTCTCATTCAAGGCATTACCCAGGCATGTAATCCGTTGGAATTAACCCTCTCCCTCTTCTTGTTTCACACCAAAGAAGAAGAGGCCAGTTTGTACCCCAAAATTATCCGTAACAACCTTTTTGATGGGTTGATTACCGCAGGTAATCATCTTGATGATCCCCTGGTACCGCAACTGATTGAAAATGATGTGCCCTTTGTGGCTATCGGTCGCCATGAGCACCCTGATGTGAACTTTATTGACACCGATAATGTGGCCGGTGCTCATGCGGCGGTGACACATCTTATTCGTCTGGGTAGACAACGCATTGCCCACATTACTGGCCATTTGAATAACCGGTCAGCACAAGACCGGCAAGAAGGGTACCGCCTGGCGCTACGCGACCGGGGGCGCACTGTAGACCCTACGTTAACGGAGATCGGGGATTACACTGAGGCCAGTGCGTATGAGGCGACGCACCGGTTGTTGGCAAAAGGGATTGATGCGATTTTTGTGGCGTCAGACAGTATGGCACTGGGAGCGATGCGCGCCCTGCGTGAGGCGAATATTCGCGTGCCGGATAATGTCGCGGTCGTTGGGTTCGATGATCTGCCGCCTGCTTTGTTAGCCATTCCACCGTTGACAACCATTCGCCAACCGATCCGACGCATGGGGGCTTTAGCGGTGGAGACCTTGTTGGACATCATTGATAATGGATCAAAACCGGCACGGCGTGTGATTTTGCCGACAGAGCTGGTTGTGCGGGAATCATCAGGTGCGGGGTCATAAATGATGCACGCATTAAATGGTGGGAAACAGGAACAAACGGCCGTTGGCACGGCCGTCATCGGTGTTGATGTTGGCGGCACTACCATTACCGCGATGGTGGTAGACACAGACCTGCAACCGCGCGCCCAATTTACCTGCCCCACCGACAAACATACTCCGTATCACACTTTGGAGAGCATTCAAACGGCCGTACACCAGGCGCTAGACATCGCCAATTTCTCACTAAATCAGGTTAGTGCCATTGGCATAGGTATTCCTGGCCGGGTTAATCCCCACACAGGTGTGGTTCACATGGCAGTAAATCTGAATTGGGATGACATGCCCGCGGGCGCGCTGCTGAGTCAGGCGTTAGGCGGCATTCCCTGTTTCCTGGAGAACGATCTACACCTGGCTGCCCTGGGGTACTACACTTTCTTTACCGATCAGACCATACAACACATGGCGTATGTGAGCATTGGTACGGGTTTGGCCGCAGGTTTGATTTTGGACGGCCGTCTATACCGGGGCGTGCATGGGATGGCTGGCGAATTTGGACACATGGTCATAGAGCCAGATGGCCCTCGTTGCAACTGCGGCAATCATGGCTGCCTGGAAACATACACCGCCGGGCCAGCAATTGCCCGCGCCGGGCAGCAAGCAGTGGCCGCCGGGCAATTAAAACTGAACGTAGACATGGAACGGATAACGGCCGTAGACGTTTTTCAAGCCGCCCGGCTGGGTAATCCAACAGCGCAATCCATTGTCAACCACGCCAGCGCCTATCTGGGACGTGGTTTACAAGCTCTCATTATGGCTTTTGATATTGATAAAATTATCCTCGGCGGGGGCATTGCCCGCGCTGGCGGCATCCTCCGTCAGGCCATCCTGCGCGAATGGCAGCGCCAGGCACAACTATCTCCGCTGGCCGCCGAAATGTTAGCGCCCGAAAAATTGGAGATAGCGTCACCAGATGCCAATGCTGGCGCGTGGGGTGGTGTGGCGCTGGTGGGGCCGCGGCTGGTGGCCGACCTCGCGACCGCGGCGGCGCCGGTGGTGGACCGCGACGCGTTCGCGCAGATGGTGGCGCGCTCGTGCAAAAGCAAATGGCAAACCAAACGCCCCAACCATTCATAGCCAATTAAAGGAGGTGAGGCTCAGGCAAAAGCGTATAAACACTCTCTTATTCACCCATCTGCCCATGATCAAAGACAACCCTATAGCCGGGCAGACTATAGGTTTATCCCTGCTGATAAACCATTAAAATAAGAATGTCTAGACACAAAATCTGATACGCACAAAGGAGAGAAGAACATGCGTACATCACGTTATTTGTTGATCTTGTTAGCCCTAATCCTGGGCATGGCATTGGTTGCTTGCGGTGGCACAGCAACAGAAGAACCGACTGATGAACCGGCCACCACAGAAGAAACTGCTGAAGAACCAATGGAAGAAGAAGCGCCCGCTGAAGAACCGGCTGCCGAAGAACCGGCTGCTGAAGAACCGGCCAGCGACAAAGTACAAATCCGCTGGTTCGTAGGCCTGGGCACCGGCACCAACGCGGAACAGGTTGCCACACAAGAAGAAGTTGTGGCTGACTTCAACGCCTCCCAAGATGAGATTGAACTCATTCTGGAAATTGTGCCCAACGACAGTGCTGTGCAAACGCTGTCCACCCAGATCGCTTCTGGTAACGGCCCTGACGTCATCGGCCCGGTAGGTTGGACTGGCTCCAACTCCTTCTTTGGTCAATGGCTGGATATTGGGCCTTTGGTAGACGCGAGTGGCTTTGACACCAGCATCTTCGACCCGGCCCTGGTAGACTCCTACCAGACAGAAGAAGGGCAGGTTGGTTTGCCGTTTGCCGTGTTCCCGGCGGCCGTTTACTACCAACCGGCGCTGTTTGATGAGGTCGGTCTGGCTTACCCGCCACAAAACTATGGCGATATGTATGAACTGGATGGTGAGGAAGTTGAATGGAACTGGGAGACCTTCGCGGAAGTAGCCCGCCGCCTGACCATTGATGTCAATGGTTTGAACTCCACTGAAGAAGGTTTCGACCGCGCCCAAATCCAGCAAGTTGGTTACCAACCACAATGGCAAACGCACACCAACTATATGGCTTCATACCGCGCCGGCTCAACCAAAATCTATGACGGCACCGAGCCTGGCAGCTTTACGTCTACCATGCCCGAAAGCTGGAAAGAGGCGAATCGCTGGCTCTATGACGCCATTTGGGGCGACCAACCCTTCGCAGTACCAGCATCAGTGACCGGTGCGGCTGAATGGGGAAGCGGCAACGTCTTCAACAGCGGCCGTGCGGCTATGATTATCACGCCGTTGTGGTACACCTGCTGCCTGGGCGAGTTTGCGGAAGCGGGTCTGGAATTCCAGGCTGGCATTTTGCCCTTGGGCGATGATGGTGAGTATCACGGCCGTGTAGACGCCGACACCTTCCGCATCTGGAGTGGCACCGAACATCCCGAAGAAGCCTACGCCGTCCTGCAATACCTCATTACCGATGGCGCAGACAAATTGCTGCCTGTCTACGGCGCTTTGCCGGCCATCGCTGACAAGCGCGAAGCCTTCTGGTCCCAGCAAACCGAACGGTACCCGTTCTTGTCGCCAGAGAGCATTGCCGTCTTTGAAGCCGGCCTCTCCTACCCGGATGCACCCAGCGCCGAACAATATCAACCCAACTACCCCGAAGCCTGGTCTCGTGGGCAGACTTTCTTTGACCTGCTCCTGAACACCGCACCCGATCAGCTAGACTTTGATGCCGAATGGGACCAATTGGTCACAGACCTGGAAGCTATCTATAATCGGGAATAAAACCTGATATGATAGGCAGGATAGCACCTGAGGCTATCCTGCCTATTCCCAGGGTAGCTACATTGCTCAGGGTGTAATTTTGTTCACCATTTGACAAAGATAGAGAGGAGAGAGAGATTATGTTTGAACAACTAAACCGTGGCATGCCCCAATTGCCGTCGCTTAGAGCTTATCGCGCTTTGTCATCTGTCAAACGTCGTGAAATGCGAGAGGGTTTGCTTTTTATTTCACCCTGGCTTATTGGCTTTCTGGTTTTCACTATTATACCCATACTGGCCAGTCTATTTTTTAGCTTTCTTGACCTCAAAATTACCGACGGGATCTTAAGTACACCCCAATTTGTGGGTCTGCGGAATTATCAAGAATTGTTCACTGACCCTCAAATATGGCGATTTAGCAGCCAGACACCTGGTTCAATGTGGATCACAATACGGTTTGGCATGATTGCCCTTCCGGTAGCAATTCTTTTGCCATTGGGATTGGCAATTTTGATGAACAGCCACCATCTAAAAGCCGCTATACCGATTCGTACCCTGTTCTACATGCCTTATATCATTCCTTTCGTAGCCGCTATCTTTCTCTGGGGTGGTATGCTTAACGCCGAAACGGGATGGATCAATCGGGCACTCATGTCTATCGGGGTTCCCAGAGAAAGCGTGCCCAACTGGGCTAATGATGTTAACTGGGTATACCCAACCTATGTCATCATGGGTATTTGGGGCATCGGTAACGCCATGCTTATCACAATAGCTGGCTTGCAAGGGGTTCCCACTGCCCTCTACGATGCAGCCAAAGTAGATGGCGCGAATGCATTTCAATCTTTCCGCAATGTCACCTTCCCCATGATCTCGCCGGTTATCTTTTTCAACCTGGTATTGGCTATCGTGGGTTTGTTCCAGTATTTTCTGGTACCGTTGGTGGTTAATAATGGGACCGGGCGACCTGGTGGGGCCACCATGTTCTATAATCTCTACCTGTACCGAACCTTCTTTGTGTTTCAAAACATGTCGTATGGTTCAGCCATGGCCTGGTTATTATTTGTCATCATTCTTATCGTCACCGTGCTTTTGTTCAGGTCAGCGCGTTACTGGGTTTATTACGCTGGTGAAGCCCGCTCGTAATTGAAGGAGATAACAAACGATGAAAGCACTATCCAGACGTCGTCATCCACGTGAGACTGCAAAAACATTTACTGTAACGGGCACTGCGCTGATACTTTTGTTCATGTTTCTTTCGCCGTTTTTTTATATGGTCTCAACGGCACTTAAAACACCGCAGCAGATGTCTGTTTTAGGGGCGCCTCTCTGGCCGGCCCAGGCGGAAATGGTAGAGTTTAACGGCGAGGAGGTAGAAACCTACTCCGTGCCCATGAACACCTGTGTGGGTAGTGAAAATGACGACTCGACCAAAGGGTTGGTTCTGGTCAAGAAAGGGTTGCGAGAAAGCACGTTTGCTGATCCTGATGATCCGGACCGTGGAGAATTCGTTTGTGCGGTCTCCTGGCGGGCCTTAGAGCGCCCCTGGGAATTTGCTCCTTATTGGGGTAATTTCAGAACTGTGTGGGATACCATTGATTTCCCACAGCTCATGTATAACACCACAATGTATGCGGTTCTATCTACCATTGGGGTGTTGTTTTCTTGTACGCTGGTAGCCTATGGCTTTTCACGTTTTGATTTTCCGGGTCGTGACTTTTTGTTCCTGATCCTGATTTCGACTCTCTTTTTACCGGCGTTTGTGACCGTTATTCCTACGTATACTTTTTTCCAGAAAATTGGATGGGTAGGCACGTGGTTGCCGCTCATTGTGCCTACTTTTTTTGCTAACGCTTTTGATGTTTTCTTGCTCCGACAATACTTTATGACCATCCCCCGTGAAATGGATGAAGCGGCGATGATAGACGGGGCCAGCCGCTTCCGCATCCTGTGGTCAGTGATTTTGCCACAATCTTACCCGGCGTTGTTGGCTATTACGGTATTCCATATTGTGTATGCCTGGAATGATTACTTTGGCCCGCTGATTTATTTATCCACTGCACGGGACAAATGGCCTATTTCTGTTGCTTTGCCACTGTTTAATGGCATTTATGGCTCTAACCCGGAACTGATTCAGGCAGCCTCGCTGATGGCGTTGGTAGTGCCGCTGATATTGTTCATCCTGGCACAGCGGTTCTTTGTGCAAGGTTTGGTGGTTACGGGCGTGGATAAGTAAAAGGCTGAATGCCAATTCGTCATGTGGTGTGCATACGCTGTCATGCGCACCACATGACATTCCTACTAAATCCAGGAAGGTTGAAGAAAATGTACCGATTTTTTGTAGCAGTGTGGCTGCTTTTGGTTCTGGTTGCCTGTTCACAACGGCCGACGGTGAGTAATGAGGCCACGGCCGTACCCACACCCACATCCCCGCCTACTCCCACACCCATCCCTGCCACCGCTTTACCCAACCAGTTATACGCGAATGTGGACATTGCCCGTGGGCCAATAAACCCGTTCGTCTATGGCGTCAACTATGGCCCCTGGACGGCCGTGCCCGCCGCCATGTTAGACGAATACCAATCTTCCGGGCTAACCATGCTGCGTTTTCCCGGCGGGAATTGGGGCGATGAAAACACCGTGCGTCCCAATCAGGTGGATTTTCTGATGGACATAGCCGGCATGGTAGATGCCGAAATTGTCTTTCATGTCAATTTACTGGGAGGCACGCCGGAAGAAGCGGTGGAAATGATGCGCCTGGTCAATGAAGAAAAAGGGTATGGCATCAACTATTGGAGCATCGGCAATGAACCGAATTTGTATGCCCCGGCGCGTGGTTTCACGGAATGGGATACCGTCTATTTTAACCAACGCTGGCGTGAATTTGCGGAAGCGATGAAAGCGGCCGATCCGGATATTGTGTTGATTGGGCCAGATTTGAGCCAGTACACGGCCGTAGACGCCAACAACCCCAAAGACGCCAACGGCCGTGACTGGATGCGTGAATTCTTGCGCGCCAATGGTGATCTGGTAGACATTGTGGCTATCCATCGTTACCCCTTCCCCGCCAGCGGCAACAACCCCAACCCCACCATTGAAGAGTTGCGCCAAAACAGCCCGGAATGGGACGCCATCATCCCCCACCTGCGCCAGGTCATTCAGGAAGAAGCCGGGCGCGACCTGCCCGTGGCTGTCATGGAGGTCAACTCGAACTGGAGCAATACGCTCGGCGGCGAAGCCACCCCCGACTCCTTCTACAACTCCATCTGGTGGGCCGATTCCTTAGGCCGCATGATTGAGCAAGATGTGGATATGGTGGCCTATTTTGTCATTGCCCACAGCCGCGGCGGGGCGGGATTGCTGGCGCTCACTACCCCCAATCCCACCTTCTATGTCTACAAGATGTATCAGCAATTTGGCGATGAAAAGCTGCACGCCAGTTCGGGCGCGGCCGATGTCTCCATTTTTGCCGCCCGGCGTGACGATGGCGCGGTGACGTTGATGATGGTCAATCGTGGCCC
>CAYXUZ010000064.1:0-21472 GCA_964467705.1 uncultured Ardenticatenaceae bacterium
AGACACCGGCCAGGCCGGATCATCAATCGGGGGAGCATTGGTTTCTATCAGCCAGACCGGCTTCCAGGGAATGCCCCGGCTGCCTACAGCGCCGTAAAACTGCTGGATGATGTTGTAAATCGAGTCCGGCTGAAAGTATAGATGGGCCGTGAGTGCATCAAAATAGTAGTTGTTGCCAGCCGCAGCCGGATCGGCCACGACGACGTCTAGAAATTCATAAATGTAGTTGGGATTCCAGAAGTGGGTAAAAGCGCCCAGGTGGATGGTGGCGTTGGGATTGACTTCCTTGGCCGCCAGGTAGGCGGTGCGCTGAAGTTGGAAAAAGTCCTGCACAGAGCCATCCCAGGTGTGGCCAGGTGCATTGGGGTCATTAACGTCCGGCTCATTCCAGATGATCCAATGGCGGATACGGCCGTTGTACCGCCCCACCGCCTCACGCACAAAGTTGGCCCAGGTGTTGTTGGGGTCATTGTGTGGCAAATTCAGCCCGGCGGGCAGGCCATTGTTCCAGGCCCAATCCGGCACACCAATGAGCAAACCGACCACGGTACGGCCGTTGGCAATTTCGTTGTTGATTTCCGCATCACTAACCGTCGGCGTCCAGGTACCGGGGCCGCCGGCCTGCACTTCCGCCCAATGAAACCGCACCCGCGTCCAGGCCACGCCGAGATTGTTGGCCTCTACTGGGTTGACATAACTTTCGATAATACCAAATCGGGCATCAACGGGCGCGGCCGTTGCTTCTTTGGCTGGCGCTGACAGGCTGCCGACAATAGCTACCAGAAAAAGTAGACATAACGATATTTTCCATAACTTCATAGGCTCAAGTTTACTGGCGGCTTATAGTGACTGGCAAATAATGGTTGTGGAGATGAGGGGAAATTGAACCACCGAACCGATGGATGTTACGGATTGACACGGATTTTTATCCGCGAAAATCAGCCAAATCCGTGTCATCCGTGGCTCAATTCAACGGCTCTTTGAAGTCGTAGAGGCCGTTTTCAACGCACCATTGGTGGCCACAGGAGGGGTTGGGGCAGGTGAGACGGCCGTCCTCCGGCTCCCCCAACGGCGTCTTGCAGGTGGGGCAGGCGAAAAATTGGTGGGGTTCAGTTTGCCCACCGGTCGCCGGGTGATGTACTTCCAAAAAAACACTAGGAGACAATTGCCACCAGTTACCCGTGCGTTGTGCCAGCGCATCCAGTTTCACCAACAAGTCGGTGGGTACAGTTTTTTTGAGCGGGCCAAAGCGGTAATGAGAGACGGTCAGAGCGCGCTGCGGCGCAAAACCAACGGCCAATAGCTGCTGGCGAATCCACTGCGGGTGAAAGTCAAAGTTGAGAGCGGCGAACTCTACCGGCTCGCCGGCAAAGGGCGACCATTCCTGGCGACCGGTCCAATAGCGGGCGATGGCTTTGAGGTTTTTCTTGTTGGCGAATTCGAGGATGTAACGGCCGTGAGGTCGGGCAATACGCGCCAGTTCGTGGAACAAGGTGGGCACATCGGCGGCATGGTGCAGGGTGCGGATTTGCACCATCGTGGCAAACAGGCCATCCACAAAGGGCATGTTGTACCAGTTGCCGGCGACGTAGATAAAACGAGGATCATCACCCAAATGCGCCTGGGCTTCGCGCAGCAGGGAGCGGGAATAGTCAAAGAGGACGACTTTATTGTAACCGTGATATTCGTCAGCGAGACGGCCGTAGCCCGCCCCAATCTCAATCAACGTCTCGCCAATGGGGGGCATCAAGCGGCGTAAGGCAATGCGCTCTACCTGATCTTCATAATCCCGGCCCTGCCCCTCCCAAAACCGCGTCCGATAATCCGAACCTTCATAATCACAAACAGGTGGCGTATCGTTCATGGGGCCTGATTGTAAAGCGTTTTTGAAAATTGCCCCACCGATTATTTTGGCTCCAGAGCCGCGCCGGTGGCACGCTGCACGAGTTCTTCGTTAGAGGAGGGAAGGTTTGTGACCAGGGCGTTGAGGGGGTTAAAGAGATTTTGCAGTTTGGTGAAGGGCACGCCCAGGTCTGTCTCGCTCAGTTGGATTTGCACGGGCACATCGGTGGAGATATGCACAGGCTGGTTGACGGGAACATCCAGATTCAGAGCTACCGGCAGGCTGGTATTGGCCGGTAAAGCCAAAACGACCGTGCCGTTGATCGTACCGCCACCCGCCGGCAAGATAAAGGTAGCATTTACATTCAGCGGCACATCTTCAATGATCCGCACATTGGTGGTGGTGGACAGGGGAATGGTGGTATTGAGTTGCAGATCTTTGTCCAGGGGAATGGTGGTGGAGATAGTGGCGTTGCTCATCATAATGAAACTGTCATTCAGGCCACCGACAATGGGTTCCACGGTATTATTGAGAATGACGGGGAACAGCAGCGGCGAGATCAGCAACAACACAATCAAGAGAATAAAGTTAAGTACAAAGGAAAAGATGATGGCAAACGATTTGAACGCCTCCCAGGGTTTTCCTTCCCATACCCAGCTACTTCTTCCGTTCATTTTGACCTCCAGTTGCGCATCAAGTTGACATATTATGCAAACAACATTATGGTAACACGAATAGTGAAAAGTGTAAACCGCCATGCAGTATAATCCACAAAATTCGTAATTCATTTGGTATGGAGGAAAAGCCATGAACCCTGATAAACGTCGCCCCCGTGTCTTGATCTGTGATGCCATTCACCCCACCGGTATTCACCTGCTGCAAGAGTATGCCGATGTGGATATCAAAACAGGGCTGTCATTGGCGGAATTGTGTACGGCCGTGCCTGCCTACGATGGCCTTATTGCCCGCAGCGCCACCCAAGTCACCGCCGAAGTGATCAAACATGGCCTCAATCTGAAGATTGTGGGGCGCGCCGGTTCCGGGCTGGACAATGTGGACGTGGAAGCGGCCCGCGCCGCCAACATCACCGTGGTCAACTGCCCGGACGCCAATACACTGGCCGTAGCCGAACATACACTGGCGCTGCTGCTGGCGCTGGCGCGGCGACTGCCCCAGGCCACCAGCAGCATGAAGGCGGGCAAATGGGAAAAGAGCCGTTTGCTGGGGGAAGGGCTGGCGGGCAAAACATTGGGCATCATCGGCTTTGGCCGCATTGGGCGGCAGGTGGCGCTGCGTGCTTTTGCCTTTGGCATGAAGATTCTGGTGAACCAGCGCCAGGCTACGCCCGAACTGCAAATGGAACCGGCGGTCACGGCCGTAGACCTGCACGACCTTCTGCAACAAGCCGACTTTATCACCCTGCACGTCCCCTTCAAGCCGGAAACGCAAAACCTGATCGGCGCGGCTGAACTGGCACTCATGAAACCGACCGCGTACCTGGTGAACACGGCGCGGGGTGGCGTGGTAGATGAGGCGGCACTGTTGACAGCATTGGAAAACGGCCGTCTCGCCGGCGCGGCGCTGGATGTCTTTGCCCAGGAACCGGCCCCTAACCCGGCGCTGGTGCAGCATGAACGGGTGATCGCCACACCGCACATTGCCGCCAGCACTGAATCGGCCCAGGAAGCGGCATCTGTGGCCGTGGCCGAGCAAATCATCGAATTTTTCCAGCAGGTGGAGGTGGAAACGGTGCTGCCGCTGCGCGTAGTGCCCATGGACAAGGTGTTTGCCCATGAAAATGTGGACGCCAAACGGGTGAACCGGCTGGCCAAACGGCTGGATGAAGAGGGGCGACTGGGTAATCCACCCATTGTCACGGCCGTAGGCGACGGCCGTTACATGGTACTGGATGGGGCGACGCGGTCGGCGGCTATGGCTCAGTTGGGCTTCCCCCACGCCATCGTCCAGGTCATCAACTCCGAGGATGGGTTGGGATTAAAGACATGGTTTCACACTGTCCGCCAGATTCGTGAAGAGTCGCTGATTGAGTTGCTGGCCGCCTTACCCCTCATTCAACTTGAGCAGATTGCCCCCACGGAAGCAGCCAAAGCGATGTTTGAATATGGCGGCCTCTGTTACCTGCACACGGCCAGCGACCGTACCTATTTGGTGCAGCCCGCTTCGGGAGCCAACCGACTGGACGCACTTAACCAGTTCACAGAGACGTACATCGAGGCGGCGCATGTAGACCGCACCCTGAACAGCAACATCATCAGTTTGAAGAGCGAGTTGGAGGGATTCACGGCCGTTGTCATCTTTCCCGAATACACCGTCCCCCAGGTCATTCAAACCACGCTGGAAAGTGGGCGGCTCTTCCCGGCGGGCATCACCCGCTTTATCATTCCCGGCCGGGTACTGCGCCTGAACGCCGACCTGTCAGTATTGCGTTCCAAAGAGATGTCCTTGCGTGAGAAAAACCGCTGGCTGCACGAACAGCTTTTACAGCGCCGGGCCAAAGGCGGCATTCGCCGTTACGAAGAGCCGGTTGTTTTGTTGGATGAGTAGGGAGGAGACTAGGAGATTAAGAGATTAGGAGATTAGGAGATTTAATCTCCCAATCTCTCAGTCTCAATTCTTTGAAAACTCTTGCGCCCGGGTGGCCTGCTCAAACTGCATTTCCAGTTCGCGTTGTTTTTCGGCCATGGCGGTGCGGGCATCGTCTACGGCCGTTTGCCAGCGATTCACGGCCCCATTTTTCAAATCCTCCCCCGAAGCCGGCGTCAGCAACAACGCCGCCACACTGCCAATCAACGCGCCACACAAAGCGCCGGCCATAAAGCTAAACATTCGGTTCATAAAATCCTTCCTTAATGCGTGATGCGTGACACAACCCTCACGCATCACTTTTCGTTTCCTCGTAAAAAGCGGCAACGGCCGTGTCCAGCGTGGGATAAAAGTGGTGGCTGGCAATCGTCTCCAATAGCCCATACCGAATCATCTTATCCTTCACCGGATCCTTCAACTCCGCAAACACCAGATGGATACCGCTGGCGTTCAATTCCTCATCCAGGTCAACCAACATCTCCGCGGCCGTTGTGTCCACATCTGTTACCGGCTCCGCCGCCACCACAATCCACACCGGTTTCGGCTGTGTCAGCGCCACCAGAGTCCGTACCTTCTGGCGGAAAATGTTGGCATTGGCGAAAAAGAGGGGCGCATCCCAACGCAGCATCAGCAGGCCGGGAATTTGGGTCGCTTCCGGGTAGCGGGACAGGTCGTGGTAACCATCAATCTCGGCCGGGTTGCCCAACACGGCCGTATACGGCCGCCAGGAACGCTCAAAAAATTGCACCACCGCCAAAATCACGGCAATGATGATCCCCTCTAATACCCCCACCAGGATCACGCCCAACGCACACACCACTGCCAGGGCAAACTCACTGCGGCGGATTTTATATAACCGGCGCAGCGCCTTCAGGTCAAACAAACTGATGGAAGCAGTGATGACTATGGCCGCCAGCGCCGGTTGGGGCAAATTCTGTACCAGACCGGGCGCAACCAGCAGCATGAGCAAAACCAATGAACCGGCCACCACCCCCGTCAGTTGGGTTTGTGCGCCAGACTGTTCGGCAACGGCCGTGCGTGAACTGCTGGTGCTCACCGGAAAACCGGAGAAAAACCCGGCAAACAAATTGGCCGCACCAATACCTACCATCTCCTGGTCACTGTCCACATCATACCCTTTGCGGGCAGCAAACCCGGCCGAAGTGGAGATGGTATCACCAATCGTCACCAGGGAAATGCCGACGGCCGTCGCTGCCAAAATCGGAATATCTGCCAACTCCACTCGTGGAAATGTGGGTCTGGGAAAACCTTGCGGCAATATGCCCACTACATCCACTCCCTTTGCTGCCAGATCAAAAATCACCGTCACCGCAATAGCCGCCAGCACCGCAATCAACACCCCCGGCAATTTTGGCCGCAGCCGCTTCAAACCCAAAATAACCACCAGACACAGCAGCCCCACACTGAGCGCATATGTATTGGTCTGGTCTAGCCCCCGCAAAAAATAGGTAATCTCCTGAAAAAAGGTGTTGGCGTCAATAGAGAAGCCAAACAGTTTAGGCAACTGCCCCACAAAAATCGTCACCGCCAGCCCCGCCAGATAGCCCAACCGCACCGGTGCAGAAAGCAAATCGGCCACAAAACCGAGCCGGGCCACGTCCGCACCTACACCTACCAATCCCACCCACAGCGCCAGCATCCCCGCCAGCGCCACCGCATATGCCTCATCCCCGGCCGCCATCGGCAGCACGGTCGCCGCAATCATCGGCCCCAGCGAAGAATCCGGCCCCAGCACCAGAAACGGCGACGGGCCAAAAATGGCGTAGGCGAACAGGCAGACGATGGTTGTGTACAATCCAGTAATAGCAGGCAATCCGGCCAATTCCGCATAGGCCATACCCTGCGGCACCAGCAAGGCGCACAGCACCACCCCCGCCAGCACATCTTTGCCCACATAAGCGCGATCATACGTGCGGGCCACGCGAATACCCGGCGCCCACTTTTCCAGCCGCGCCAATCCTGAAAGTTTTGGGGGAGTGATTGTTGTTGTCATAGGGCTTAGGCGGGCACGACTACTTTTAACGCGCCTGGTATCACTTTCAGAGAGATGGGGGTACGGCAAGTATACTCGCCATCCGTCCATACCGGCTGATCCGGCTCAGTCTCAATCGTAATCTCTTTGCCCCGCCAGATGAACTGGTTGGCCATGTCCGTGTGCAGGTTAACCATCCGCTCCACAGCGGCTGCCAATGTGCGGATATTGTGGCTATCCAACACAAACACATCCACCAACCCATCATCCGGTTTAGAGAAGTCGCCCGTGACGCCAATGCCGGTGCCTGCTTTGGCCGCATTCACCACATACAACTTGGAGGCGGGCATCTCCATCACCTGCCCATCAATGGTGATGCGATAGTTGACTTCCTGAATTTTATGCTCTTTGGCGCGGTGATACGCTTTGACCACGTAGGCAAACGTGCCATATTTATCTTTGTCTTCGCGGCTGGTCTGCTCTTCGGGCTCAATGCCCACATACAACCGTTGGATGAAATAGTCATCACCTAACTGCACCACATCAATCGGCCGGACACGGCCGTTGCTGCACAACAGTTCCACCGCTGGCCGCAGCTCTTTCGGTGTACCCAGTTCCGTCGCAAACCCATTGCCCGTGCCGCCGGGCAAAACGCCCATCACCGCATTTGTGCCCAGAATGCCGTTGGCAATTTCGTGCTGTGTACCATCGCCGCCGTACCCGGCCACCAGATCAGCACCTGCTTCGGCGGCCGCCCGCGCCTGTTCGGTCGCATCGCCATACTTTTTGGTGATGCTGACGTTCCAGTCCAGGTCATATTGCCGGAACACATCGTTCAACGTATTCAGAATGGGTTCATCCTTACCCGCTGCCGGGTTGATGACCACATGGATATTTTTATAGATCGCTTCTATCATCGGTTTTTACCTCCTCAAATGCCCCGTTCTTACACCTTTTTGGTACTACGTACCCGCTATCTGGCCGCCATATACTGTTAAATGATCGAGAATTCAGCTAGAAGTTGGACAATAGACCTGACAGGTTTCAGAAAACCTGTCAGGTCTGTATGGCTAGAGTTTGTACAAATTCTATTTGAATTTTCCATGAGAACCCTGTCTGTGACCCCTGATTGTGCAATGGATAGTTCATTGGGTCAAGAAAATTTCATGTAAGGAGAAAGATTATGGCAAACCAACCAGATAAACACCTGCGGGCTATGCTGCCCATCCCCGATATAGTCAGACCGGGGCTAACCACCTACGATGCCAAAAACCCAGACACCAGTTATCCGCCAATCAAGACCTTGCGGCCGCCGGAAGGCGCACCAAATGTGTTGATTGTGCTGATTGATGACGTCGGTTTTGGCGCGTCCAGCACGTTCGGCGGCCCTTGCCACACGCCCACCTTCGACAGTATCGCCGCTAACGCCCTGAGATACACCCGTTTCCACACCACCGCGCTCTGCTCCCCCACCCGGCAAGCCATGCTCACCGGGCGCAACCACCACTCCGTGGGCATGGGCGGCATCACGGAAATCGCTACGGCCGCACCCGGCTACAACTCCCTGCTCCCCAATACCAAAGCACCAGTGGCCCAAACGCTCAGGCTAAACGGCTACTCGACAGCGCAATTTGGCAAATGCCATGAGGTGCCGGTGTGGGAAACCAGTCCGATGGGGCCGTTTGACCGCTGGCCCGCGGGCGGCGGCGGTTTTGAATACTTTTACGGCTTTATCGGCGGCGAGAATAATCAATGGGACCCTGCCTTGTATGAAGGCAATACCCCCATCGAGCCATCCAAAACCTCTGAAGAAGGGTATCACCTCACCGAAGACCTGGCCGACCATGCCATTGATTGGGTACGCCAGCAAAAAGCCCTGATGCCCGACAAGCCCTTCTTTATGTACTTTGCGCCAGGTGCAACCCATGCCCCACACCACGTTCCCCAGGAGTGGATAGAGAAATATAAGGGCCAATTCGCGCATGGTTGGGACAGGCAGCGTGAAATCACCTTTGCCCGGCAAAAGGAATTGGGTGTGATTCCGGCGGAAGCCGAATTGACCGGCCGTCATGCCGAGATTCCGGCCTGGGACGATATGCCAGACGCGCTCAAGCCTGTGTTAGAGCGGCAGATGGAAGTGTATGCCGCATTTATGGAACACACGGATTATCATGTCGGCCGTCTCATTGATACGCTGAAAGAGCTGGAAATCTACGACGATACCCTCATCTTCGTCATCATCGGCGACAATGGCGCATCGGCCGAAGGCACTCTGAATGGCGCGTTCAACGAGATGGCGAATTTCAACGGCATGGCTGCCCTGGAAACGCCAGAATTCATGCTGTCCAAACTCGATCTATTCGGCTCACCCGAAGCATACAACCACTTTGCCGTAGGCTGGGCCTGGGCCATGGACACTCCTTACCAATGGACAAAGCAGGTGGCCTCACATTGGGGCGGCACCCGTAACGGCACCGTCATCTGTTGGCCCAAAGGGATTCAAGAAAAAGGCGGTATCCGCAACCAATTCTGCCACGTGATTGATATTGCCCCGACAATTTTAGAAGCGGCTGGCCTCCCTGAGCCGACTATGGTGAACGGTGTGTTGCAAAGCCCGTATGAAGGCACCAGCATGGTTTACTCGTTCAACGATGCCAATGCCCCGGAGCGGCACGATTTGCAATACTTTGAGATGTTCGGTAATCGAGGCATCTACTACAAAGGGTGGAGCGCGGTGACCAAACACCTGACCCCCTGGCTCATGGTCGGCCAGGAGAAACGAGCCTTTGACGACGATGTTTGGGAACTCTACGACGGCAGCAAAGATTGGACACAGGCGCACGACCTCTCCAAAGAAATGCCGGAGAAGCTGCATGAACTCCAACGGCAATGGCTTATTGAGGCAACCAAATACAACGTCATCCCTCTGGATGACCGGGGAATTGAGCGGGCTGTCCCTGAAATCGCCGGCCGTCCCACGCTGATCAGAGGCGATTCCCAACTGCTGTTTGGGCACATGGGGCGGTTGTCGGAGAATAGCGTTGTCAGCATCAAGAACAAATCGTTTTCCGTCACGGCCGAAGTTGTTGTGCCAGATAAAGGCGCGGAAGGGGTGATCATTGCCCAGGGTGGCCGGTTTGGCGGCTGGAGCCTGTATACCAAAGGCGGCAAGGCAAAGTTTGTCTATAACGTCCTGGGCATTCACGAATTCCCGACGGAGGCGACGCAGCCACTCCCCGCAGGCAAACATCAGGTACGGCTTGAGTTTGCTTATGATGGCGGCGGGCTGGGCAAAGGCGGCAACGTAACGCTGTACTATGATGGTCAGCCAGTGGGCAACGGCCGTGTACAGGCAACCCAGGCCATGATTTTTTCGGCCGATGAGACGACTGACATCGGCCACGAGACCGGCACGCCAGTGACGGCCGACTACACCACGCAGGGCAGCAAATTCAACGGCAAAATCAACTGGGTGCAAATTGACCTGGGCAAGGATGACCACGACCATTTCATAGACCCGGATGAGCGTCTGCGCGTGGCTATGGCGCGCCAATAAAAGTAAATGAGGGTTGGGCAGGCTGGCTACCCCTGGCAGCCAGCCTGCCAGTTCTTGAAATTTGCCTGGAAGCAATGAGATATTTGACGTAATATGGTGCTATCTCGCACATGGAGGAGAACAGAGATGGCTGCACAACCTGAAATAAAGGATTCAAAAAGCGCCGAGGCTGCACAATCTGACCAAGGGGAGCTAAAAAGCACCGGTTATGAGTTGTTCATCCTGCTGCTTTCACTGGTGTCTGTCTTCAACCTGGTGGTTGATTGGATCAATTTCATCTATCCTATTTCTGAGCTGACGCTGGGAGTGATACGGATCATCAACGCCATTGTCACGGTCTTTTTTCTATTTGACTTTGCCTATCGCCTGCTGACGGCCGTTTCAAAATCACACTACTTCTTTCGGAATTGGGGCTGGGCTGATTTGTTGGCCTGTGTACCCCAACTGCGCATCTTCCGCGTTTTCCGCATCTTCCGCGCCGTGCGGCTGCTGCGGATTTTCGGCGTGAAAAATATGGTGAATGAGATTATCAATAACCGGGCGGGCATTGCCCTGTACCTTACTATCTTTAGCATCATTGTCATTGCCGAGTTTGTGGGCATTTACATGTTGAAAGCGGAGATCCAAGACCCGAATGCCAACATCACCACGGCCGGTGATGCCGTGTGGTGGACGCTGGTGACGATGACGACGGTGGGGTATGGTGACCGTTTCCCGGTGACGCTCGTTGGCCGTACCCTGGCGGTGTTTGTCATGTTGTCTGGTGTGGCCCTTATTGGTGTGTTGGCCAGCTTCCTGTCTAACTTTTTCCTGGCCCCGCCCAGGAAGGAAGTGGTGGAATATGCCCCTACCGATCCTAAAGCGAAGCTGGCGGAACTGAAAACGCTGCTGGCAGAACAACAGGCGGCCCAAGCCACCCTGGTGGATAAGATTGCTGAATTGGAAGAGATGTTGTAACGGCCGTACCCGTATTGAGATTTGCCACTTAGGCGTACGGCCGTTTACGGCTCTGAACTAGAGATGATTTGGGAGGGTAACAGTTCCAGGTCTACGGTGAGTGGACGCCCAACGGATTCTTCTACGGCCGTGACCAGCTCGGCAAATGGTGGTGGCTCTCCCTGTCCAATGACGGCAATGTATACCGAATTTCTCAATGCCCGTACCTGCCGCACCCGGTATCCGCTGCCCTCGGCCCATTCCTGGGCTGCCCGCTGCGTTTGGAATTCGGTGTATGCTTCTCGTGATACCCGTTGCCCGGTGATCATCAGCGGAATGGCGACAAGGAGTATGGCCACAATCACCAGGGCAAACGCTTTGCGCCGGGCTGTTCCTTTAACCTCGATCTGGGCCGCACGGTTTAGCCCCAATATCCCCAACACGGCCCCACCTGCCAGCAAGATCGCCAGGAAGTTTGTCACAAAAAGCAGCAGCGCGCCCAAAGCCGCCTCTATCTCGCCCGCCGACAGGGAAATACCCACCACACACAAGGGCGGCACCAGGGAGATGGCAATGGCTACCCCTGGCAACGAATCGGCAATATCATCCCGGCTGAGGCAGAATGCGCCCGCAGCCCCGGAGGCCAACGCCGCTACCAGGTCAATCAGGCGGGGGGAGACGCGGGCCACGATTTGCGAATTCTCGGTAAAACTGATATAGCCGGTGTAGAGCAGGCCCATTAACCAGGAAAGGAAAATGACAATGATGACGCCAGCAATAACCAGCGACAACCGGTTGATCGCCCGGCTCATATTCCCCATGATCAGGGCAGCGGCCGTAGCCATGATGGGCGTCATCAGTGGGGCGACGATCATAGCGCCAATGACAGTGGCCGTAGAGTCGCCAATGATGCCAGACGTAGCGATGATGGTGGCTAAAATCAATAAAACAAAGAAGCGTTCCAGATACGGCCGTCGCCGTTCCCTTTCATAAAACAGTTTGCTCTCAAATTTGGGTACATCCTCAGGACGAAAGCGGTTATCACGCACGATACTTGTAAGGGTATTCATCGTTTGCCCTCCAGCGCGGGGTGGATATTTTGCTTAACAGCGGCAAGTTGATAAAAAGAGGCCGGGAACAAAATCCCGACCATGATCAATTATATGGGCGCGAGTTTGGCGTGGCGAGAAATTTGCGTGTGTAGAATTGTACCCGATCAATTGCCTCGTATAATTGCCTGGCCTTGCGCGGAATTGGTTTGTCATGAAAGTTAACGAAATCAAAAGGAGAAAATCCCATGTTAGAAAAACTCAGCGAAAGTTCCGGGCCAGCGGTGGGTTACAAAGTCGTGGGCAAAGTCACGGCCGTAGATTACCAACAACTAAACCCGGAAATACAAGCCCTGGTAGACGAGTATGACGATAATGTGTGCCTGCTGCTGGATTTGCAAGAATTTGCCGGTGAAGAAGCCAAAGCCTGGCTGTCCGAGCTGGATACGTTTGATTTCTGGTTTAACATCGTCACGCCATGGTCAGTAAGCGTCCGAAAATAATTTTCTGGAGTAGAGGCTTTAGCAATATATGACCACGACAAACGAGTCCAAAGCCCAAGAAACAGAAGCAAAAACCCCCA
Source organism: uncultured Ardenticatenaceae bacterium (assembly GCA_964467705.1). Lineage (GTDB taxonomy): Bacteria > Chloroflexota > Anaerolineae > Promineifilales > Promineifilaceae > CAADGU01. Next base: position 12,565 of record CAYXUZ010000064.1, read on the forward strand.
GTCGGGGCCTTGTCCCCAACATCATTTCTGGCCTGGCAACAGGGCTGTTCAGCATCCCCGAAGGCATAGCTTATGTCCAGTTGGCTGGCGTTAATCCGGCCTACGGTCTCTATTCCGGCATTGTGGCCACTATCGTCTCTTCCCTGAGCATAGGCACGATCTTGATGATGAGTACCCTCACCAGCGCCATTGCCCTGGCAACGGCCAGCGTCCTGCAAAACGCCAACATTCAAGACAGCCAGATGCCCCAGGCGTTGTTCACCATCACCTTTCTGGTGGGGGCGATCTTGTTTGTCTTGGGCATTTTGCGGCTGGGCAGCATTGTCAACTTTGTCTCCAACGCGGTGATGGCCGGCTTTGTGGCCGGAGCGTGGCTGCTCATCGTTTTGGGCCAGGAGCATCACCTGACGGGTTACAGCCCGCCGGGGCCAATCAATGGCAGAAAACCATTGACTGGCTGCAAAACAAATAATGTGTGATACGTGAGCTTTTGTCATGCATCACGCATCACGTTTCACGCTATGAACGAACAATTACCGATGGAAAAACCTCAATCAAACGGCCGTCAGACAGCTTTCTGGATCACCCTGGCGCGGGCGATCCTGGCGACGGCGTTGGGGCTGGCAATTATTGTCTACCCGGATAAGACACGGCCGTTACTGGCTAACTTTATCGGCATGTTTTGGCTGGTGGGCGGGCTGATGAATTTGCGGTGGGGCATGTCTGGGGAACGTGCCCGTCGTTCTACCATGGCTGTGGGCCTGATTGGTATTTTAGCAGGCGTACTCGTCCTGGGACGTTTTTATATCGGCCAACTGGTACATGAACGATTGGTATTTCTGCTGTTGGGGATAGTGATTGTGTTGACGGGGTTGGTACACATTTTTGAGGGCTTTCTGGTGGGGGCAGACAGGCAGCGGCAGCGGTCGTGGCTAAGTACACTCATGGGCATTTTAGAGGTGGCCCTGGGAGCAGCTATCCTGATTTGGCATAACAATTTTGGGCCGGTTTTTTATGGGGTAGCCACCGTTTGGGCCTTTTTAGGAGCGGTGGTGCTGCTGCGAGAGGCTTTGTTGAAGAGAGCTAAAAGTTCAACTTCTTCTGAGAAGTTGAACTTTTGAAAAGGGTGTTACCAGGAATCATTACCTGACAGGTCAAGTTCAGCAATGTTCAAACCACCAATATAAATCTTATCAAAATGAAACTGCAAGTATTTTCTGTTCAAGCCATGCTCCCGCTTTAGGTTAAGCTGAAAAGCTCCAACTATATCACTTGTGCTAAGCGTAACTATTCTCAAATCCAAGGGATCAACAGCGATGACCCCTAAATCCATCATACAGTGATGCGTTGGGCATAGAGCTACGATATTGCTTGAATGGTCTGGGCCTCTAAACTGTTTCCCAAGTGGTTGCACATGATGTGCTTCGCAATACCATAAAGAATCAACCAACTGTTGTATAGCCGTTTTACTCTCAGGCGTTCTGCCTGAATGTTTGATGATCAATTTCTCCTCCTTAAAATTACAGGGGGGATTTGGTGGGGAAAGAGTGGTGCTGAACCATAAAAAGCCTTGTTTGTTTAGTTTAGGGCGCGGTTATTATACCTCGGAATTGTAGTTTGGCCGCCCAGGTTGGGCAAAACGGCCGTGACTGCATTGCCCCAACTGCTGCTGTCCCACCGCCGGGCATAGTAGACTTCTGGCACGGCCGTTCATCACTCTGAACCCGACATCCCATGTGAGGAAACGTATTATCATGCGTCTCTACAAACGTCCCCTACACCATTTTTGCGCCCTTTCGATACTATCCACCGCCAGGTAAGTTAGATAAGCTTTTGCATGAGTGCTGAATTCGCCCGGCATCGGTGGTGAGGCGTTTGGTGCAGTAGGAATGGTTAAGAGAATACGACCGTTGCTTTTCACCGTATAATATCACTTAGTAACATTTTACAAGCCTGTCACACACCAGATACAGGCACCAGGAAAAGGAGAGATTATGAAACGACCATTGGGTGTAACTATTTTAGCCATTTTTGCAGGTATCGCGGCTGTCCTCAACGCGATCATTGCCTTACGTTTTATTTTCCCGTTTATGGGGCCGGTAGATTTCCCCACCTTTAGCCTCTGGTATGCCCTGATCTATGGTCTGATGGCCTATATCTGGTTCTGGGTGTTGCAGATGTTGTGGAACCTGGAAGAGGCAGGCTGGATTTTTGTGGCGGCCATTTCGCTGATCAACCTGGTGTTCAACTTCGTCATTCTGGTGACGGGCGGTGAATGGGTTGATGTGCAGGCATCCGTCATCCTGAACAGCCTGATCCTCATCTACGCCATGCTGCCAGGGACAAAGCGGGCGTTCGGCCGTAAGTGATTTGTATGCTTCAAGACCTGACAGGTTTCAAAAACCTGTCAGGTTTGAGCGTCCACAATAGGAGAAAAAAATTATGATCAAACATGGACCGGTTGATGTAATTGTATTGGCGTTGGGTGAACCGCGTTTTGATGGCAGCATCCTGACCGAACTGGAAAAGCAGGTGGCCACCGGAACCATTCGCGTCTTAGACGCCATGGTCTTGTTTAAGCAAGAAAATGGCGACTGTTTGCGTCTGGACCTCGAAGATATGCCCGCGGAACAGAAAGCCAAACTTGGCTTTATTGAGACGAACACACGCGGGCTTTTTGACTCTGATGACGCGGAGACGTTGTGGGAAGGGATGGTGCCTGACTCGGCCGTGGTCGCTTTAGCCATCGAACATACCTGGGCTGTGGCCCTGGTCAATGCCATTGCCGCCAGCGGGGTTGAAGTGGCTCTGAATTTCCGTGTACCCGCCCCTATCATAGACGAAGCCTTTGCCGCGCTTCCGGCAAGTGAGTAGTCATTGAGTAATTGTCTGCTCGAATTACGCAATTACCCAATTACCTAATAAATAAGGAGAGTAATACCATGCCAGGATTAGTTAGAGGAATGGCGCGGACAGCGGCTGTCGTCGGCACCGCTACCGCCACCCGTAACGCCGTTAATCGCCGTCAGGCGGAAAAGAATGTGGCTGCCTATTCACACGCGGTGCAACAGCAGGCCCCGCCGCCACAACAATATGCTCCGCCACCGCAACAGTATGCCCCACCGCCGCCAGCCGAGTATTATGAGCCGCCCGTACAGCAAGATGACATGATCACCCAGTTGGAGCGCCTGGGCGCACTCAAGGCGCAGGGACTTCTGACCGAAGAAGAGTTCGCTGCGCAAAAAGCCAAACTGCTCGGTATGTAATACAGCGTTAACAAAATAACCCGAATTTTCTCGCGTCATTCCGACCCTTCGATGCCTCAGGGCAGGCTAGTCTTCGAGGAGGAATCTCTCCCATTTGTACAGGAGAAGGATTCCTCGCTCCGAAGACCCCGCTCGGAATGACTGGCTAATTTAAAAAGTTAAGAAGACTTATTTAGCGATGTAGTAATAAGTCAGGATTTTAGTTTGCTGTTGCCGGTCCCCAGATTGAGTGACTCAACCAGACTGCTTAATATGTAAATAAGTAAAAGACCTGACAGGTTTGAAGAACCTGTCAGGTTTGTCTTGCCAGAGCTATGAAAACGTTGATTCCCATTTTGACCTGGCTGCCAGCTTACCAGAAAAGTTGGTTGCGAGCAGATGTGATCGCCGCCCTCACCATTTGGGCACTGCTGGTGCCAGAGGCGATGGCCTATGCCGGTATTGCCGGGATGCCGCCAGAAGCCGGGCTATATGCCGCACCACTGGCGATGTTGGCTTATGCCATTCTGGGCACATCGCGCCACCTGACCGTAGGCCCCAGTTCCGCCATTGCCGCTCTCTCTTTTAGCGTGGTAGCGGCGTTGGCGGCTCCTGGCTCGTCAGATTTCATCCTGTTTTCTATCTTGCTGGCATTCATCGTGGGTGTCATGCTGGCGGTTGCCAGTGTATTGCGCTTGGGGCTGCTGGCTGATTTTTTATCTCGGCCCGTGTTGGATGGTTTTGTCCTGGGCGTGGCAATTTCGATTGCGGTGGGGCAGCTTGATAAGCTGGTCGGTTTTGAACCAGAGGCTACCTATAGATTTGTGCCCGACATCCTCTTGTTTCTGCGAGACATTGAGATGATTCATCTGCCCACGCTGGTGGTGGGGGTAGCCAGTCTGGCCTTGCTATTTATTTTGCACAAGTTTGTACCCAAAATTCCTGCGCCGTTGGTGGTGCTGTTTCTGGCGATTACCTTTTCTGGCCTGCTGGATTTCGCGGCGATGGGCATTCATATTGTAGGAGAGATTCCCGCCGGGATGCCTCCCTTTGGGCTGCCGGAGGGAATAACCTGGGCGAAAATCTGGGTTCTGTTACCAGGGGCGGTTGGTGTGGCGCTGGTGGCTTTTGCTGAGTCGGTGGCTATTGCCCGCGCTTTTGCGGTGAAGTTTGGGTATGAAGTAAACGCAGATCAGGAATTATTGGCGGTGGGAGTGGCGAATATCGGTTCCGGGTTCAGCGGTGGCTTTGTGGGCAATGGCAGTATGTCGCGCACGTCGGCGTCGGTGACGGCCGGTGGTCAGTCACAAATGGTGGCGTTGATTGGCGCGGCGGCCATTTTCATTACGGCCCTGGCTTTTACGCCGCTTTTTTATAATTTGCCGGAGGCAACATTGGGAGCGATAGTGATTCATGCGGTCTGGCATTCGATCCGGTTGAGCAAGATCACCCAATATCGGCACATTACGAATCTGGATTTTGTCACGGCCGTCATCGCTGCCGTCGGTGTGGTGTTTCTGGGACTGTTGGAAGGGCTGCTGCTGGCAGCGGGGTTGGGGCTGGTGGTGCTGCTCTTCAACACCAAACGGCGTAATACGCATGTGCTGGGCCAAATGCAGGGCACAGATGTTTTCCGTAGCCTGGAACATTATCCAGATGGGCAAACCTATCCCGGCCTCTTGATTTTGCGCTTTGACGGCACCCTCTTTTTTGCCAATTCACCCAATTTTGTAAGCGCGCTACGCAAGAGTGTGGCCGCTACCCAACCACCCCCCCGCGTCATTTTGCTGGATTGTGAATCTATGAATGATATTGATGCGACGGCCGTGATCACCCTGGTGGAGTTGGAAAAAGAGCTAACCCGCTCCGGGCTAGACCTGCGTCTGGCACGGGTAAAAACCGAAGTGGAAACGGTGATGTGCCGCGCCGGTCTGGAAAAGGCCATTCCAGCGGAACATTGGTATTTGTCGGTGCGGACTGGGGTGGAGGCGTTTCTCAAAGAGACTGAGAGCTTGGGAAATTAGTAGACTCAGACAATCGCTCTTGTGGAAATGAAGTTTCCACTGGTTTGGGTCAGACATCCGATTTCTTGGAGAATTCGAATGTCTGGTATCCACTCAATCCCCACTTCCCCGCTTCCCATGACAATGTTTATATTTCTTGCCGCTGCCACAGGGGCAAGGGTTGTTGCGACCAACGGCCGTGACGGGTTTTACCTCCGGTACATACAACCCCATAATCTCATCCGCATACCGCCCCTGGCGCAGCAATTCGGCCATCATCTGCATTGGGCGGTTGGTGTGGTTGAAGAACAACTTATACCCGGCGCAGAGATAATTTAGCCCCTCCTCCCCATCGGGGGTGTGGATAAAACGGTTGCGCGGGCAGCCGCCGTTGCAGGCAAAACGCACCTCACATTCGCGGCAATAGCGGGGCAACGTCTCTTGTTTGTCCCGGCCAAACTGCCGCTGTTTGTCCGAGGCCACCAGTTCAATCATGTGCGTTTGCTGGATGTTGCCCAGCAGATAGTCTGGCTCCACATAATGGTCGCACGAGTAGAGGTCGCCGTTGTGTTCCAGGGCCAGGGCGTTACCGCAGGTAGGGGCAAAGATGCACAGACTGTATTGGCCTACGTGAGCGCCCAGAGTGGTGTCAAATAGCTGCACGAAGACCTGCCCCACGTCTCGTGTGACCCATTCGTCAAAAATAGCGCAGAGGAAACGGCCGTATTGTTCCCCACCCACCGACCGTTCTGTCACCAGATGACCGGTTTGTGTGTATAACGGCCGTTCCCCTCCCGGCCGTTCGCTCCAACCCACATTCGCCAACGGCAAAAATTGAGCCGTGGCCCGCTCCACAATAGGGATGAACTGGATGTGCTGTGCCGCCAACTCATCACGGAAAAAGTGGTAAACCTCCAGTGGGTGATCCTGGTTGGCGGCGTGAACGGTGCAGAGGATATTGAAATCCACCCCATGTTTTTGCAGGAATTCCCAACCACGCATTACCTGGTCAAAGCTGCCCGCGCCGCCCTTGTTCACCCGGTAGGTGTCATGTATCTCACGCGGCCCGTCCACGCTGAGGCCGATCAGGAAGTTGTGTTTTTTGAAAAAGGCGCACCAGGCGTCATCCAGCTTCGTGCCGTTGGTTTGCATGGTGTGGAGAATTTGCTGGCCTGGTTTTTTATATTTTTCGGCTAGTTCCACAGCGCGTTTGAAGAAGTCCAGCCCTATGAGGGTGGGTTCACCGCCTTGCCAGGCGATGGTCACTTCGGGGACACGGCCGTGTGCCTCCAACAACTGCCGGATATACGTTTCCAGCAATTTGTCGGCCATATGAAACCGGCTGCCAGGGTACAACATCTCCTTTGACAGGAAGAAGCAGTATTTACAATCCAGGTTGCAAATGGCCCCGGTGGGTTTAGCCAGCAAATGAAAAGCGGGTGGAGCTTGCGGTGGGAAGTGGATCATGAGGGGACCACAATTTGCACGGCGGCGGGCACGGCCGTGATCGTCAGCGGTGTCTGGCCCAACAATTCCCCATCTACCCAGATGGTTTGTGGTGGGTCCGCCTCCATCACAATCTCCTTGCCGCGCCAGTAATGCAAGCCTGCCTGCTCGGTGGGCAGGCGCAAAAAGCGGCCAATAGCCGAACGCAGCGCAGAAAGGCTGGTGTCTATCATAAACACATCCAATACCCCGTCCGTCACATCAACCTCGGCGTCAAACGTCAGGCTGACGCCACCGATACTGCCCGCATTCAGCACAAAACAGGCCACGCCCTGCTCTTCCACCACCTCGCCATCAATAGTCAGGCGGTAATCGGCGCGGTTGAGCTGCCGCCCCATTTCCAGGACCGAAAGGGGGTAGGCCAGGATGCCATATTTGTCTTTTTGTTCCCGGCTGGTCTTTTGTTCCTCCTCCACGCCGGAATACAAGCGCAGCATAAAGTAGGTGTCGTTGGCTTTGGCCAGATCAACAGCTTTCACGTTCTCGCTGTTGACAATCAGTTCGGCGGCGGCACGTAATTCGATGGGTATGTTTAGTTCAAAGGCCATAGCGTTGCCCGTGCCGCCGGGCAAAATGGCCAGGGGCACGCCGCTGCCGCGCAGCCCGTTGGCAATCTCCATCTGCGTCCCATCGCCGCCATACGCAGCTACCAGGTCATACTGACCACTGGCGGCCGCCTCCTGGGCCAGCCGGGTGGCGTCGCCAAATTTCAGGGTAATGCCCACGTCCCAGATGATGCCGTGTGGGTGGAATATATCATTGAGCGTGTTGAGAATGGGTTCATCCTTGCCAGCCGCGGGGTTGATAATCACTTTGACTTTTTGATATTTGGGCATAGTTTTCCTCTTATCCACAGATTTCGCAGATGGCACAGATTCCTCATCTGCGTCATCTGTGGATTCTCATCGCATTTGCAGGCAGACGGGGGTGGGGATGGGCGTGGGAGGGGCAACGGCCGTCAGCCCACCCACCACTGCATCCCGCCGAAAAACAACCACCGTGTCACTGTCTTGATTAGCCACTAACAGGAAACGGCCGTCCTTACTCATGGCAAAATGACGCGGTGTGCGGCCCTGGGTGGGTTCGTGGCCTACCGGCGTCAACAAACCCGTCTCCGGGGCAATGGCGTAAATGGCGATGCTGTCGTGCCCACGATTGGAAGCATATAGGAAACGGCCGTCCGGCGAAACCGCCACATGCGCCCCGGTATTGGCGGTGGTGTACCCTGGCGGTAGCGTGGAAATGGTTTGCTGCGGATGCAGGGCGCCGCTGGTGGCGTCATAGGCAAAGACGAAAACCTGGAAACTCAGTTCGGCCAGCACATAGATAAAACGGCCGTCCGGGTGAAAACAGAGATGTCGCGGTCCACTACCGGGTGGTAGTTGAACTGGAGATGCGGCGGGGAACAATTTCCCCTGCGTGGCATCCAGACCATAGACCATGATCTGGTCTGTGCCCAAATCGGCGGCGAGGAAGTGACGGCCGTCCTTATCTGGCACAATGCAGTGGGCGTGTGGGCCATCCTGGCGCGGGTCGGGACCGTGCCCCTGATACTGTTGGTTGTCACTGGCGGAAGATAGACGGCCGTCGGTCAACACCGGCAGCACACACACATTCCCGGTCACATAATTTGCCGCCAGCACAAAACGGCCGTCGGCAGCCGCGCTCACATAACAAGGGGCGTACCCCAGAGAGGATTGTTGGTTAATGAAGGTCAGGTCGCCGGTCGCTCCGTCTACGGCAAAGGCACTCACCGCGCCCTCCGCTGCTTCATTCACCGCATACAAAAAATTGCCCTGCGGCGAGATGGTTACAAAAGAAGGGTTGACTATGCCGGTAGCTGTGGATTGGTAGACCAACTGTCCGGTCTCGGCATCCAGCGTATAGACGTAAATGCCTGCCGCTTTGCCATCCACATGTGGCTCGTGGCGGGTATACGTGCCCACATAAACCACCAGTCGCTCTTGCATCACGCAGTTTCTTGCCCGGCATCTTGCTCGTTATCCTGCACGGCGTCCGCGCTTTTGCCGGCGGTTAACTCTTTCAATGTCAGGTCGGGATTGTGCGCCAATACCCAGCCGTGCAGCAGCAAACTGACAAAGGCGACGCCGATCAGCAGTAGGGCAACATTGGCAGCAATGGTCAGGGTGGTGT
>CAYXUZ010000064.1:21482-30852 GCA_964467705.1 uncultured Ardenticatenaceae bacterium
GGGGCAGCCGGATTTTGGCCGATTCCAGTCTGCCGGTGGTGGTGCTCAGGCGGGTTTCGGCCGTTTCCAGGCGGGTTTGTACCTGCCCAACCCGGTCGCTCATCTGGCCGGTAATGCCGGTGAAGAAGCCAACGGTGTCACTGATGCGCTCCTCGCGCCGCTGTTGCACACCGGTGCGAAAGTCGGTGATGCTCTGCTCCAGTTCGGCGATGCCGTCGGCAATGTCGCCTACCAGTTCAGGGATAAAGCCGTCTAGCTGCACAAAGGGGATGGCGTTGGCGGCGTTGATGGCCGCGTTGAGCGTGTTCACGGCGTCGGTGATGGCCTGGACGGTGGCTCTGGCTTCGGCGATGTTAGCGGCCGTTTCTTCGCTGATTTGGGCGGAGACGGCCTGCCCCACCAGGCTGTTTTCGGTGACGTCTGCGCCGACGCCGGTGATGTTGTTTTCCAGCGTTTGAATGTTTTGTTGGGTGACGGCCAGCCGGTCATCAATACGGCCGATCCCGTTGCTGAGGGTGGTCACGGCCGTTTCCCCGGCCGTCAACAAATTCAGTGTCGCTTCCGTTGCTCTGTTGCGTATCTGCCAGCTACCAACAATGCCGATTAACACGCCAATCAGACCCAACACAGATAAGACAACTAGAATCCAGCCTACTACTTTCTTAAACGTTCTCATTTCCTGCTCCTGTCATGCGATCCACAGATTACCTAACTGTGAAATCTGTGGATTCTTATTTCTCGCGGTGGGTAACTATTATTACCATTTTACCCGGATACACCATCAGTTGTAGCACCGAAACGGCGTAGAAAGGGATTATTCGTTGCTGGCAGATGTTTACCTGCCCCTGCCACTTGCCACCTGCTACTTGCCTGTTATGATGTGGCGCAGTTATGAAGGTACTTGAGGAAACGGACACAAGGCTTGTGCTGCGCCAGCGCCCGGTGGCGCTGTATTTGTTGGGATTGTTTTTGCTGGCTGCCAGTGGGTGGGCGCTTTGGACGCAGGTGATCGTGGTGGGGATGTGGCACGGCCGTCTGCTGGGCGTTATTTTTTTCCTGGCGGGGTTGGGCACGGCCGTGTTGCTGCTGGCAGGCTCCACCACGGCTACGTTTGACAAGACGGCGGGCACGGTGACGGTGCGCCGCCATAGCGTATTGCGGCAGACGGAGCAGGTTTACCCTCTGAGCGCCATTCAACAGGTGACGGTAGGATTGGGGCGGGCCTATGACCCCAGTGACCGGCTGGTCAGCCGCACCCATCATTTGCTGCTGGTGCTGGGCAAAGGACGGATGGTGCAGTTAGCCGGCGGAGGGAAGATACAGGTGTCACGTTTAGTGAATACGGCCAACCACGTTCAGAATTTTCTAGGGAATAGCTGAACCAGTCGGGGCATCCTCGTCACCACACAATGCTAAGGGTTTCAAAAAACCTTAGAGTCTTTTACCCCAATGTGCTACCATTCTCGCCATTATGAACTATCCACCAACCATCCGCGCTGCCAAATGGCAACTTGCCCCCGTCATGCCCCCCGTCACCCGCGACGCTCTGGGTTACCTGCATCCCGTCTTGCGCCAGCTACTCTATAACCGGGGCATCACCACCGCCGCTGAAGCGCAAGCCTTTCTGGAAGGGCGCTACCTGGGCAAAACTGACCCGTTTCTACTGGCCGATATGGACACGGCCGTTGCCCGCATCCAACGCGCCATTGAAAAAGACGAAACCATCTACGTCTACGGCGACTTCGACGCCGACGGCGTGACGGCTACCGTCCTACTCACCCAGGCTTTGCGCGGGCTTGGGCTTTCCCGCCAGCAAGCCCAGCCCTACATCCCCGACCGTGTAGACGAAGGGTACGGCCTCAACACCGAAGCCCTGACCAAGCTCAAAGAAAGCGGCGCGGGATTGGTCATCAGCGTAGATTGTGGCATCCGCTCCATCCTGGAAGCGCAGCACGCCCAGGCCATCGGCCTGGACATGATCATTACCGACCACCACAGCCTGGGCACAGAGCTGCCACCGGCCTTGGCCGTCATCAACCCCAAACGCCCCGATTCCACCTACCCGGAAACGATGCTGGCGGGTGTGGGCATCGCCTTCAAACTGGCCCAGGCATTGCGCCAGGCCATGCCCACCCGCGCCCAATTCGATGACGCCGATTTGCTCGACCTGGTGGCTATCGGCACGGTCGCCGACCTGGCCCCCCTGCTGCATGAAAATCGCAAACTGGTGGCCGATGGCTTGGTGGCATTGAACAACGGCCGTCGCCCTGGCATCCGCGCCCTGGCTGAAGTGTCCCGCCTGAAAATGGGCAGCCTGACGGCCGAATCCATCGGCTTTGGCATCGGCCCTCGCATCAACGCTGCCGGTCGCCTCTCCAGCGCTTACGTCGCCGCCCGCCTCCTGGCCGCCACCAACCAGGTAGACGCCCACAGCTACGCCCGTGAACTCAACCAGCTTAACCAGCAGCGGCAGCGCCTCACCAGCGAATTGGGCGACCGCGCCGAAACGATGATTGATCCCGCCGACCCCATCCTCATTACCGCCGACAAAGGGTATCTACCGGGCATCGTCGGCCTCGTCGCCAGCCGCCTGGCCGAAAAACATTATCGCCCGGCCATCGTCATTGAGGAAGGCGAAGAAGAAAGCCGGGGGTCTTGCCGCTCCATTGACGAGTTTCATATTACCGACGCCCTGGACGAAGTGGCCGACCTGCTGGTGCGGCATGGCGGCCACGCCCAGGCGGCCGGGTTCACCATTCGCAATGAAAACCTGCCCGAATTTAGGGAACGGATGAGCGCCATTGCCAAACGGGAGTTAGACGGCCGTGACCTTTCCCCCATCCTCACCATTGACGCCGAAATTGATCTGGCCGACGTGGATTGGGGCCTCTTTGAACATCTGGCCGGGCTGGAACCCACCGGCACCGCCAACCCCCCCCCTGTCTTTGCCAGCCGCAACGTAGAAATCATCTCTCACCGATTGGTAGGGTCAGACAATGCCCATCTGCAACTGCGGCTCACCAGCAGCGCCAGCACTGGCGGCAGCTACAAAGTGCTGTCCGCCATCGCCTTTCGCCAGGGGGCCTGGGCCGCCCACCTGCCCCAGTACATTGACATCGCTTACACCCTTAGCGTGAACGAGTGGAACGGCCGTCGGGATTTGCAGTTGATGGTGCAGGCGATCCGTGAACCGTAATTCGTAATCCGTGATCTGTGAAACAAATAAGGAGGGTTGTATGAAAGAGTTAGGGTATGCCAGGAGTTTTAGGGATTTGGTAGCTTATCAATTGGCACAGGATTGTGCCCAGGATATTTTTGAATTAACCATGAACTTCCCTAAAGAAGAGGCTTATTCTTTAACTGATCAAGTTCGACGCTCATCGCGCTACGTTGGAGCGCAGATCGCTGAAGCCTGGGCCAAACGCCGATATGAAAAGCATTTTGTCTCCAAATTAACGGACGCCGATGGCGAACAACAAGAAGCTCAACATTGGCTGGAAACGGCCGTAGATTGTGGTTATCTCACCAAAGAACAAGCCCGCCTCGCCATCCAAAAATGTGAAAGAATCGGCAGCCTCATCGGCGGTATGATCAACAAATCAGATGCCTTTTGCCAACCAGGCCCCACCACCCTCCGCGAAGAATCAGCCCCCTACTTCACGAATCACAAATCACACCTTACCGATTACGAATAACGATTCACGGATTACGGCTAACGGGTTACGAATTACGAAAAAGGAACACTCTATGAAAATCCTCGTCACCGGCGCGGCCGGGTTTATTGGTAGTAATCTGGCTGAGAAATTGTTGAAACGGGGCGATACTGTTGTGGGTCTGGATAACTTCAACGACTATTACGACCCGGCCAAAAAGCGGGCCAACGAAGCCCGCCTGAACGCTTACCCCGCCTTCCGCATGGTGGAAGACGACATCCGTCACCGCCAGACCATGTTTGACCTGTTTGAAAATGAGAAGTTTGATGCGGTGGCCCATCTGGCGGCCATGGCCGGAGTACGCAACGCCGTCAAATATCCCGACCTCTATGTGGAAGTAGACCTGAACGGTTCGCAGCATCTCATGGATGCGGCGCGGGCCACCGGCGTGGGCAACTTTGTGCAGGCGTCCACTTCCTCCGTCTACGGCAACACCCAACAGATTCCCTTTGTGGAAACTGACCCCTGCGACCGTCCCTTGCAGCCCTACGCCGCCGCCAAACGGGCCGCCGAAATCCTGGCCTACACCTACCATTACCTGTTCCAACAAAACATCACGGTGGTGCGCTTCTTCACGGTCTATGGGCCAAACGGCCGTCCTGACATGATGGCTTATCTCGTGGCCGAAAGCGTCAGCAAAGGGGTGGAAATTCCCCTTTACGACAACGGGCAGATGTGGCGCGATTGGACCTATGTGGAAGACATTACTGACGGCGTCGCCGCTGCCATAGACCGGCCACTCGGCTACGAAATCATCAACCTGGGGCGCGGCGAACCCACGCTGCTGGCCGACTTTGTAGGCATCATTGAGGCATTGGCCGGTAGAAAAGCGAACGTCGTTTCCAAACCTCGACTGTCCGCCGACTTCGTTAAGAACAACGCCGACATCAGCAAAGCGCGGCGGCTGTTAGGTTATGATCCACAGGTTTCAGTACAGGAAGGGGTGGCACGCTTTTGGGAATGGTACGCCGCGAATTGTTTGTGATCCGTGATCCGTAATCGGTCGTTCGACAACGGCTCACAGGTTACGGTTCAAACAGCGCAGCCAGGTCACACTGGCAATGGGCTTCGGCCAGTTGGCGGAAGGTGGGGGCGTCTGCGCCGCCCCATTGGTAGGTTTGCCGGTAATCGGCCAGGATGGTGATGAAGGTCTCCGCCCCCATTGTTTCGACCAGGGCCGCAAAGAAGAGGGGTGACTGGCCCTGAGTCATGTTGTAATACCCCAGATCATCATAGACGACGGCCGGTAATTGGAATAGGCCGGGCAATTTTTGGGCGCGGGTTTGCCATTGGGCGGTGAGGCCGGCAACGGCCGTGTCATCATCCCCATATGCGTAATGGCTGGCGTAGGCGGCCAGCCCGTCGGCCAGCCAGGGATTTTGTAGCTGGCTGGTAGCCGCAGGCGGGACAAACCATTGGGTGGCTAGTTGGAACAAGATCATCTGTTCACGGCCGTCGGGGTAATATAAAAACGGGTCATGTTCCAATACCACCACGCCGGGGTAGGCCGCCCCCTGATAGCTGTTTGCTAACGTCGGCAGATTGACAATATCCAGTTCCGTGTAGGGGTAGGGGCCAAAAAGCTGGTTGTATCGTTCAACGGCCGTTTCCGCCAGTTCCAGCGCTTCCTGGGCATTGGCAAGCTGGCCGGTGGCGTAGGCATAGCTGTTGATGTGCGTTTCGCCGACGGAACTGCTCATCGCTACCTGAAAACGGTGGCTGATGGTCAGATAAAACGTGTGAACCGGGCCGGCAGCCATGGTAAGCATTTGCCGGACGGGTTGGGCGCCGCCGGTCAATTCGCGCCCGGTGATCAGGCCGGTGGAGACGATGCTCTGGCTGTCTGGGGCGTTGAGTCGGACGCGGTAAAAGCTGGCGGCGGCTGGGAATAACAGGTTATGTGTGGGCAACGTCACGTCCCAGCCTGTTCCTGCCTGGTAGGCAGCCAGGGTGGGGTAAAACTGGGCGAACTGGGTGACGCCGGTGGGAAAAGTTAATGCGACCTTACTCCGCCACTCAAAAGCCATTTCGACAATGACCGTTTCGCCAGGGGGCAGGGGCCGTAGTAGTTGAATTTGAACATGCCGGGATTGATTCAGGAATTGGGGTTCAACCGGACGGCCGTTTACCTCCACATCATATACCGCCAACGAATCACCCGTCAGGTTGGGGTACAGATGGAAGACGAGATCAGTCAGGGTGTCGGCGGTGGTGTTGACGTAGCGGAGTTGTTGACGGCCGTCCAGTCGTTGCAGATCGTCGCTCAGTGTCAGTTCCATGTGGTAAACGGGCGCGGTAGCCAGTAAACCCAGGGTGTCTTGCTGGGAGGCAAGCAATCCGGCCTGGTAAGGTGCGGCCTCCTCCCAGGTTTCGTCAAACAATTTCACCAGGCCGGGGGGATTGGCCGATTGTTCGTTCAGTGCCGGGGTGGACGTGCTGGCGGCGCTCAACCCCAACAGGTAAAGGGCAAACAGCAGGAAGGCGAACACGGCCGTGACCGTGCCCATGGTGGAAAGCAGGTGCATGGAATGAAAACGGACAAATGCCCGTCTCCGCCGCCGATTGAGACCGGGTCTGATAGCGCCAAAGTGCATCTGGGAGGACGGCCGTGAGCGCCGTATTTCGTTCCCCAGGTCAACGGTCAACTGCCGCCGCTGCCATTCGGCCGTTTGCAGGCGGGCGCGGCAGGCAGCACAGCTTTGCATGTGGTGGTTCATCGTTTCCCGCTGCGCGTCCGTTAGCGAGTGGTGGATATAACCGTTAAGTTCGCGGTCAGTAAAATGAGTCATTCAAGGTCAGAAACCGGGTTTCTCAAGGAAACCTGGTGTTCCTCCAGTTGTGATTTAAGCTGGTCATAAGCCAGGCGCACGCGGGATTGGGCGGTGGGGATGGGGCAGTTTAGGATTTCGCCCATTTCGCGGTAGGTGCAGCCTGCCCAGTAACGCAAGACAATCGCTTCCCGGTAGTGAGGCTTCAGGCTTTGGATGGCCTGCCAGAGTTGGGTATGGGTCTGGTGTACGGCCGTGACCATCTCCGGGTCTGGTAACGTATCCGGCAAGTCTTGCCCCTTTTGCAGCCACTCACTCAACGAAAAACTGGGCAACAGCTTGCGCCGCCGTTTGTCGCGGCAGCGGCTGACGGTAATCGTATGCAGCCAGGTAGCAAAGCCGGATTTACTCTGGTCATATTTATGAACGTTCACCAGTGCATACGTCAGCGCATCCTGCGCCGCTTCTTCGGCGTCTTCATGGTGGCCCAACAGCCCATAGGCAAGCCGAAAGGTCTGGTCGCGGAACTGGTTATAGATCAATTCTGCGGCCCGTTCGTCACCTCTACGCCAGCGTTCCAGCCAGGCGGATAGAGAGTCGCTGTTAGCCATTTACCTGTTTATTGCGCATCAACATTTGCCCATTATACGCGAGTTGGGTGCGGTTTGATCACCAATCTCTGCCTGACAAGGTGACCGGGTGACAAGGTGACACGGTGAAAATATGTTATCCTTGTGGATTGGAGGAGTTGGCATCCTCAGATGCCAACAGGCACAAGGAAACAGGATGGATGAAATACACGCCAGGTTAGAAGCCGCCCGCCAGGAATTACTTGACCTGGGTTTGCGTAACCCACTGATCAACTATCGGCCGTTGAAAGCCAGAAGCCTGGAGATTGTGCAGGAACGGCCGTCTCACATCCTGCACTCGCTGGTAGAAGATGGCGTTGCCTTCACCTTCCTGCCCCAACCGGAGGCCGCGCCCGACGAACCCGGCGCGATGGGCCAGCCGGAAACCGACCCCTTGACGGACTGCCATTTGCAAACACCCTACAGTTCGGCCGAATTGCAGAAGCGGTTGTTAAATAGTTATTACACGGCCGTTGCCGCCATCGAAGAGCAGGGTGTGAACATTCTCTACCTAGCGTTGGGTATGCTGCGCTGGCGCGAAACGCCGAATGCCGAAGTCGCCCGCCGCGCCCCGCTGCTGCTCGTCCCCGTCGCCCTCAGCCGCGACAGCGCGGACAGCCGTTTCACCCTCACCTACACCGGCGCAGAAATCCAGGACAACCTCTCGCTGCGGCTGAAACTGGCGGCCGATTTTGGTCTGACATTACCAGAACTGCCATCCACCGACGTGCCCGATGTGGCTGCCTATTTTGACCGGGTGGCCCAGGTTGTGGCGGGGATGAGCGGCTGGCGGGTGGAGGAAACGGCCGTCCACCTCGGCTTCTTCTCCTTCAGCAAACTGCTCATGGTGGCCGACCTGGACCCGACTAACTGGCCCGCCGGCCACCGCCCCGCCGACCACCCCGTTTTGCAATCCCTCTTGCACCCCGACGGCTTTAGTGAAAGTGGCGGTATCCCCGACGATGCTTTTCTGGATGACCTGCTGCCGCTGGACAACAGCTTCCAGGTCGTAGACGCCGACAGTTCGCAAATGCAGGCGATATTGGACGTACACAACGGCCGTCACCTGGTCATTCAAGGCCCACCCGGTACCGGCAAATCCCAAACCATCACCAACCTCATCGCCGAAGCGTTGGGGCAGGGCAAAACCGTCCTCTTTGTAGCCGAAAAGATGGCCGCGCTGGAAGTCGTCAAACGGCGGCTGGACGAGATTGGCCTGGGTGATGCCGCCCTGGAACTGCACAGCCACAAAACCACCAAACATGGCTTTCTGATGGAATTGGCCCGCACGGTGCAGCTAGGGCAGCCAAAAGTAGACGGCCGTCTGCGGGACGGCCGTTTCCCCGCCCTGGATGAACTCACCCACCTGCGCCACCGGCTCAACAATTACAGCCGCGCCCTCAACGAACCTATCGGCGAAAGTGGGGTGACGTTGTATCACGCTTACGGCCGTGCCTTGCAACTGCAAGCACGCCTGGCCGACCATGCTCCCTTGCCCGCGCTCAATCAGGCCGCCCTGCAAAACTGGTCACAGCAAACCTACCAGGCGCGGCTGGCACAACTGACCACGCTGCAAACCTGCCTGCAACAAATGGGCGTACCGGCCACGCACCCCCTGGCAGGCAGCCGTTTAGCAGAATTCAACGAGGCCACCATCCCCCTCATTCACCAACACAGCCAGGAAGCGCACCACGCCCTGACCCGTTTAACCGAAGCGGCGGCGAATCTGGCACAACATCTGGGCACGGCCGTGCCTGCCACCCCGGCCGCCCTGGACAAACTGCTCTTCGACGCCCACCAACTGCTGGTCGCGCCCACTCTGTACGCGGTGGATGTGCAGGCGGCCGCCTGGCGCGAACAGGCCGAGCCGCTGCTGGCCGCATTAGAAGCCGGGCAGCAAACGGCCCGCGCCCACGCCGAATTTGACACCTGGCTCATCCCCGAAGCGTGGGCACAAGAGGTGCTGCCCATTCGCCAGGGGTTGATGGCCGGGCCAAAACGGTGGCGGTCGCTGTCCGGCCGGTATCGGGCGGCGCGGCAGCAGTTGGCCGGGTTATGCCGCCGCGCCCTGCCGGATGAATGGGAACAGCAGGTGGCGTTGGTGGATGCGATTCTGGATGTGCAGCGTGTACGGCCGTTGCTGGCGCAAATGACCCCGCTGCTGGCCCAACTCTTCGCCGTGCGCTGGCAAAAAGAGGAGTCCGATTGGGCGGAGTTGCTGCGGGTGGGTCGCTGGCTGGTGGGGATGCACCGGGAAATT
>CAYXUZ010000065.1:0-29431 GCA_964467705.1 uncultured Ardenticatenaceae bacterium
CACCTGCATCGTCGGGTCGCCAAAGGTGCCGGCGTCCAGGGCAATTTGCCCGGCGGCGTAGGTGGGGTCGTTCACCTGCTGCACCAGCGTATCGTTGACGTAGGCGGTCAGGCCAGGGCCAACGGCTTCAATGCGGATGCGGTTGGTCACATTTGACCCCGATTGGATGGCAGGATGGGCCGTCCAATCATCCACAAAGCGCGTCCAGGTACCATCAGCATTGTGGCGTTCAAACATGTAGGTACCGTTGCCGGTCAGTTCAAAGCGGTAAAAGCGGCTGGTATCCTGCATCCGAAAGAGGACGCCATAGCTGTTAGCCACATCGCCGGTCAACGGCCGTGCCTCCACTTCCAGCACAAAATCTTGAAAGGTTGGCTCTGGCAGGGTCACGAACTGCATGAGGTTGGGCGCGTTCAGATCGAGCAGCATTTGTTCATTGACGACCGAACTGCGCCCCAACGCATCCCCTTCCAACACCCACGGCCCCATTTGCCCGGAGACAAATTGATCAGAAAAGAGAACGTCTTCATTTGCCGCCTCCCCACCCAATTGAGAGCAGCTAATGAGAGAAAGGAGCAGGACGGCCGTTAAAATAGTCGTTATACGCAAGTAGCACCTGGAAATAAGTGTTTGGGTGTTTTGGTGTTTTGGTGCTTTCGTGTTTTTGTGCTTTTGTGGGGATCACTTGAACACACAAACACACAAACACTAAAACACGATCATGGCTGCAACACCCGAAAATCATCAAACTGGATCACGGCCGTGCCCGGATCAAACACACTCGCCCCCACCCCCACATCACCACGCACGAAGGTCGGGTCTACCGCCGTTGTCACCGGCACACCGTTAATTTGCAGCCCCAACTCATTGCCCACGCAGCTGACCCGCAATTCGTTCATGGCTACCCCTTGCTGAATGGCGTCGGAGGCGATGTAGTTTTCCGTCAGGTAGATGACCTGGGGGGAGCCGGTCTGGTATTTGCCAATGGCGTAATACCCGTCACCGCTAACCAGAAAGACGTAGAAATTGTTTTCATCCTGGTAACGGCAAATGACGCCATAGGCATTATCGTCCGGGCCGCTGATTTGGGTCGCTTTGGTGGTGATAATCACATCATCAAAGTCACGCCCCGGATTCGTCCAGCCAATCTGCCCCGGCTGGCTGACGCTGATTTGCAACACACCAGGGTCGGGCAAAATTTCCACTACCACGCCGCTTTCATTGTATGTGCGCCAGCCGCAGTCTTGGGTTCCGCTAAAATCATCAAAAAAAAGCGCACCGCCCGTGTTACACTCCGCCACCGTGTCACCGCCTAATGAGCAGGCAGCCAGTAATGCAATCAAAAGAAGTAATCCCAACGACCAATACCGTATCATCCTATCCTCACCGGGAACACCTTCAAGACGTGACAGGTTTGTGAAACCTGTCACGTCTGAACGGTGATTATTTGTCTTCCGGGTCATCACCCAATTGTTGATTCAGTTTCTCGATTTCCCCCGCAATTTTTTGCTGCTGGCGCGAGGTGTAAAGATAGAACACAAACAGGCCAATCCAAAAAAGTGCAATTACCACACCGACTAGCATTAAATTCTCAAACACCAGTTCTCCTCCTTCAAAAATTATGAATTAGGAAGGATGAATTATGAATTTCATCTTTCTTCCTTTGCGTTTCTTCATGTCCTTCGCGGATCAGTAAAAGTTTACCCGATACGGCCGTTTCCGACACACCCTCACGCCCGCGAATCCCACAACGGTTCAGGGCGGCCGTGCTGCTGATTTTCGTAGCGCGACATGACAAACAGGGCGTCAGACAGCCGGTTCAGATAGGGGATGACCTGCGCGCCCACCGCTTCCTGACGAGACAGCGCCACCACCACCCGCTCCGCCCGGCGGCAAACGGTGCGGGCTACATGCAAATTGGCCGCCCCCACCGTGCCACCCGGCAAGATGAAATTTTCCAGCGGCCCTAATTCTTCTGAAAGTTCATCCATCAACCGCTCCAATTTTTCCACATGGCGCGGTTCAATTTGTGGAATCTGGTATTGGGCCTTGTCCTCTTCGGGGAAACAGAGGTCGGAGCCGAGATGGAACAGTTCATTTTGCACGGCCGTCAGCGCTTCCGTCAATCGCGGCGTCAGCCCATGCGCCAGGGCTACACCAATGACCGCGTTCAGTTCATCCACCGTGCCATACGCCTCCACCCGCAGCGATTCTTTGGGCACCCGCTGGCG
Organism: uncultured Ardenticatenaceae bacterium; assembly: GCA_964467705.1. Taxonomy (GTDB): domain Bacteria; phylum Chloroflexota; class Anaerolineae; order Promineifilales; family Promineifilaceae; genus CAADGU01. The sequence continues at coordinate 2,232 of CAYXUZ010000065.1, forward strand.
GCTACCTAACGCCGTTGTGCCATCGTCGCCGGTGCGGGTGTAAATTTTAGTCAATCGTGGCATAGTTTTCCTCCAACGGTAGAAGGATAATGCGAACGTCAAGCTGGCGCAAACCCGTAATCCGTGAATCGTAATCCGTCATCCGATCACGGTTCACGGTTCACGGATTACGGGTTACGGTTCACGAATCCGTTGGCACGGCCGTGCAAAACCGGGTAAGCTAATCGGCTGGCATTCATTCATAATTCCTAATTCATAATTCCTAATTACACTTAAAGGAGTTCGATCTTGACGACACACACACAACGCCTGCTCATTGTAGGTGATTTGCATTACGAAACGGCCCAACATTCACGGCTGGAACGGGCGCAGCAGCAGTTGATGGCCCTGGAACCAACGGCCGTTGTCAGCCTGGGCGACCAGGGTGGCTATTCCCATTGCGGCACACGCCTCTCCTTTGAAGAGGGGCATGACTATTTCAGCGGTTTTGGCATCCCCTTTTACCCCTTGATCGGCAACCATGATATGGAAGGGGCGGAGTTCAGGAAAGACAAAGAGGCAGTGGCAGCGTGGTGTGAGATTTTTGAACGGACACGGCCGTACACCGCCATTGATTGGGGCACGGCCGTCGGCATCACCCTCTCCCAAACTGGCTTTCGCAACAATGAAGGCTCACACCATGAAGTCCACATTGACGACGAGCAGTTTGACTGGTTTGCCCAAACCGTAGCCGCGCACCTCGACCGCCCCATCTTCGTCTTTAGCCATGCGCCCATTTTGGGGTCCGGCTTGCGCGTATTGCAGGATTTACACCTGAAAGGGCCAAACGCCTACCTGAACCATTACACCCACCCGGAAAAGTTCATTGAACTGGTGCAGGCCAATCCACAAATTAAACTGTGGTTTTCCGGGCATAATCATTTGGGGCACGATTATGACGACGCCATCACCCAGGCCGGGCACTGCACCTTCGTCCATACCGGCGTGATTGGCGACCATACCCGCGACGGCCGTCGCCACACCCGCCTGCTTACCTTTGATGCGGCCGGTTTCACGCTGAACACCTATGACCATGAAGCCGGGCAATTGCGCCAGGATGCCAGCCTGCGTTACGCCTCCCACGAATTGGAACGGTATCAGACGTTTGCGGAACGGCCGCTCGACCGCTACTACCCGCCACCGGCTACCCCAAATGGGCACGGCATCTCCGCCGGAAACAGCATCTTGCTGCGCCACCGGGACATGCTGGTGGAATATGATCGCGCTCTGGGCGCACCGGTAGGCATTGTGGCCGATAGTTTGAACGGGGCCAAAATAGAAGTCGAAGGGGATGTGGTCGTTATTCGTCACAGCAATGGGGCGGTAGACCGGCGCAAACGGAATGGCTACGGCCGTTACCTGCGCACCTACTTCCCCAACCCCTGGCGAAAGGGGTAGGAATGAGACCAGGAAATTGGGAGATTAGGAGGTTGGAGGACTAGAACTTCAATCTCTCAATCTCCATCCTAAAACGCGGCTTTTTTGGACGGCTGCATAACATGACAGTCACGAATCTTCCAATTCAGTTGACCAACTTCATTGGGCGTGAACGAGAGTTGGCCGAACTAACGCACCTGCTTACCCGGTCACGCCTCGTCACCTTGACCGGCGCGGGCGGATGTGGCAAGACGCGGTTGGCGCTCCAACTTGCCTATATCGCCAGCGAAACCTTTGCCGATGGCGTCTGGCTGGTGGAACTGGCCTCCTTGCACGACCCCATGTTCGTCCCGCAGCTTGTGGCTCAGGTGCTGGGCTTGCAGCCCACGACCAACGAGCCAGTGCTAGAGACATTGTTACGTTTTGGGCGGGATAAACACATGCTCCTTGTCCTGGACAATTGCGAACACCTCAGCATCGCCTGCGCTCAATTGGCTCAATCGCTCTTATCCCAATTGTCCCGACTGCAAATTCTGGCAACGAGCCGTGAACCGCTGGCTATGGTCGGCGAAACAACGTACCCCCTGTCCGGTCTGGTTTCGCCTTCGCTGACGGCGTTATCCCTGGGTAATCGCCTGAATAGCCCCTCACTGCCAGAGTTGATGGGATACGATGCCGTGCGTCTGTTTGTGGAACGGGCGCGAACAGTTTCGCCTGCGTTCACCCTCACGGTCGAAAACGCCCCGGCCGTCGTCGAAATTTGCCGCCAACTGGACGGCCTGCCGCTGGCAATTGAACTGGCCTGTGCCCGTGTGAATGTCCTGACCGTGCAGCAAATCGCCGCCCGGCTGAACGGCCGTCTGGCTCTGCTCACCAGCGGGCAGCGGGCTGGCCGCGACCCTCGCCACCACACCCTGCGGGCAGCTATTGATTGGAGCTATGAGCTGCTCACGGCCGTAGAACAAGCCCTGTTCCGTCGGCTGGCTGTGTTTGAGGCGAGCTTTACGCTGGAAACGGCCGTAGAGGTCTGCATTGGCGAAGGGATCGCGGAAAAGCAAACGCTAGATTTGCTCGCCTCATTGGTAGATAAATCGCTGGTTATTGCCGAAACGAACGGCCGTGCCCAGGCCCGCTATCGCCTGCTGGAAACGATCCACGAGTACGCGCTGGAAAAATTAACAGAATCTGGTGAAACGACGCGGCTGCGCGACCGCCACCTGCAACTGTTCCTCGTCAAGGCGGAAGAGTCCATGCCAAAGCAGTTTGAGGCTTACCAGCAGTTCTGGTTGCACTGGCTTGCCAGCGAACATGATAACCTGCGGGCTGCGCTGGCCTGGGCATTGGCAAGCGGTCAAATCGAGTTGGGGCTGCGTCTGGCCAATTCACTCCCCCGTTTTTGGGAGATAGAGGGCACTGTGCAGGAGGGTCTGGCCTGGTTTAATCGTCTGTTAGCTGAGGTGGATGAAGAGGTTTCTCTGGAAGTCCAGGTGAATGCCCTGGTCTTTGCCACATTTCTGGCGATGTTCCTCCGCGATGCACCAGCCGCCATGCGATATGCGCGAGAAGCGGTGGAAATTGCGGAAGGCATCAGCGATGAAACCAGCCTGACCCGTGCCTTTGCGATGGATGGCCTGGCTTCGGCAGCAACGGCGGCCGGTGACCATCAAACTGCTTTCAAAATGACCGAGCAAACCATACTTTTTTATCGTCAAGCGGGGGCAGCGTTTTATTTGGGTATGGCCTTACTCTCACAAGGGGGAACGGCCATCGAGTTGGGAGATTATGCCGCTGCCCGGAAGTTCCTGGACGAGAGTCTGGCATTGGCCCGTCAGGACGGCGATGCCTTTCGGATGGCACATTCTTTGAACCTCCTAGGTGATCTGGCCCGCTTAGCGCAGAATTATGAGGAGGCGGCCAATGCTTACGAGAGTGGCCTAAATCTGCTGCGTGAACTGGGGGCCGCACGTGATCTGGCCTCGCTTTTAGCTAATCTGGGGTATACCTGTTTACGCCTGGGAGATGTTGAGAGGGCCTTTAGTCTGTTCGGTGAGAGTATGGCCATCCATCAGGCTCAGCAAAACAGACCGGGTATGGCTGAAGGTCTGATCGGGTTTGCGGCAACGGCCGTGATGGGCGGGTACTCGGCCAGCGGAGTACGCTTACTCGCGGCGGCCGTAGCGCTAAACAGCCAGCCATTCACTTCGCAAGCATCTCATCCATCACCCTGGAAAGCAACACAAATGGAGTTTGATTGGTATCTCACACTGGCACGAGACCAACTGACAGAGGCCACGTTCCAGGCGGAGCAGACGGCCGGACAGGCACTCTCGCTGGAGCAGGCCATCCAATACGCCCAAAATCTACCGCTCAAACCAGCCGCTGCCCCACCAGCCCGTGAACAGCAAGATGGTTTAACCGGCCGTGAACGTGAGGTGGTGACCCTGATCGCCCAGGGCAAATCCAACAGCGAGATTGCCGCCGAACTGGTGCTGAGCAAACGCACCGTCGAGAAACATATCGCCAACATTTTGTCCAAGCTCTCCTTTACGAGTCGCGCCCAGATTGTGCGTTGGGGGATGGAAAATAGTAAGCAGTGAGCAGTGAGCAGTAAGCAGTGAGTGGTCAGTGGTCACTGTTGAATTGGTTTTTGAGAGACGGCCGTGTCCCATACGGCCGTCTCTTTTTGTTTATGCAGCCTCAAAATTACGTGCGTGAATACGTGTGCCTACGTATGACGATACATCCCTGGTCTGGCAAACTAAACCTGACAACTCGTTGGAAACCTATCAGGTTTAGACCCATAAGGAGAGAGCAACATGATCAACATAGAGGACAGCGTTATTATCGGCCGTCCCCTGGCGGAAGTTTTTGCGTATGTAGCCGACCTCAGCCACGGCCCAGAGTGGCAAAATGGGCTGCTAGAAGCGCGTAAAACAACCGAGGGGCCATTGGGTGTGGGCACCAGGTTCACCTTCGTCCGCAAATTTTTGGGGCAGAAATTGGAGGCAAGTAATGAGTTTGTTGAATACAAGCCTGACGTCGTCGTCACGTTTAGAACTTCATCCGGCCCCATGCCTGTCGTTGCATCCTACCGCTTTGAGCCTGTGCCGGAGGGGGCCAAAGTCACCTGCAAGATCGAGATGCAGCCGGAAGGTTTTTCCAGGTTGGCGCAGCCGCTCATTGCGGCCACTGTCAGGCGGGAGATGGCGGCCGAGTTTGGGTTTTTGAAAGATCTGCTCGAAAGCAGGGAGATGGCATGATGAACAGTTTTACAGAAACGGCAGCGGCCGATCCGATGATTCGCACGGTGGGTAATGTGGCTATCGTTAGTGGGATCATCTCTACTGTTGGCGTTGCCTTCCTTATCATCATGTTTGCACTGTTTGCCACGCCCTACAAAGAATGGGGAATGACCTTTGGGATGCTCAACGATATCTGTATAGCGATTCAGTATTTGTTGACGATCCCGATTGCGCTGGTGCTGGATAGGATGTTACGGCCGTACCACCCCACCCTCATTCGCCTGGCAACCATCGTGGGCATCGCCTCCATGATCATTGTCATACTGCTGCAACTGGCGCTCATCACTGGCGTGTTGCCGTTTGAACAGCAGGTGGGCTGGGTGACGCTGGCGATGATCGGCGGTGTGGGTTCATGGCTGCTGGTGACTGGCTTTGTGGCTAGCGCCACCGGCAGGCTGCCGCGCAGCATCCTGATGAGCGCCCTGGCCGCATCCTATCTGGGCTACCCGGTGTGGGCCTTCTGGCTGGGGCGGCGACTGCTCAATTGGTAAAGTCTGCGACGCGAATTTCACGAAGGTTAAATTTTTATTCGGTAATAGCGGAACTGTCATTCCGAACGCAGTCTTCGGAGTGAGGAATCCCTCTAAACGGGCCAGATGATAGGGATTTCTCGGAAGACCTCGAAATGACAATTCCCGAAATGCTTTCTTAAAGTTCATCAAAATCGCGCTACAGATTTGAAGGAGGTGACACTATGCTAAATTTTGAACTGATGCGTTATGCTGGTTGGTCGGCCGTTGTGAGCGCCATCGCCACTGTGCTGGGGTTGGTCACGTTGATCATGTTCTTTTCTCTGGGCCAGCCCTGGGGCACGATCAACGACATGACCAGTGTGATTCTGGCCTTTTCCCTGCTGCCGGTTCTGCTGGCGCTTTACCAGTTGCACCGCCACGATGCACCGCTTCTCACGTTGATTTTTTTAGCCATTGGCGTTGTGGCATTGCTGGTGGCGGCCCTATTCCAGACCTTGCTCATCTTCGGCGTAATCGAATTTGAGCAAACGGCCGTTATCGTCCCCGCCGCCTTTGGTTTGTTTGGTGCCGCGCTCATCGTCTTTAACGCAGTTGCCCGCGCTCAGGGAACGCTGCCGGAAACATTGGCTTTACTGGGTATCGTGGCCGGAGTGAGCTATGTTTTGGTCATTGTCGGCTTCATCCTGGGCGGGCAGGAACATCCGTTAACGGCCGTTGGTGGGCTGACGGCCGTGATCACCTACCCCATTTTTGCCATCTGGTTCGGCCGTATCCTGTTGTCTGATTTGCTGTTGCCCGCATAACGAGGAGAGTAAACAAATGACTCGCAAAATTTTGAAGTGGATGGGCATTGTGTTGGGCGGCCTGATTGGGCTGCTGGTCGTCGCTTTTATTGTGCTGATGCTGACCGGCAGGGCAAAGGCCAACAAACTGTATGATGTTCCGGTTGAGGCCGTCGCTATCCCCACCGACGCGGGAGCCATTGAGCGTGGCGAGCATGTGGCGCTCATTCATTACTGCCAGCAATGCCACACGCCAAACCTGGGCGGCGAACTCTCCTTTGCCGTGCCCGGTCTGCTGAATATCCCCACGCCTAATCTGACAACCGGGGCAGGCGGCATGGGCAGTTTTTACACGGATGAGGATTGGATACGGGCGATACGGCATGGGGTGGGGCATGACGGCCGTGCCCTGTGGGTCATGCCCTCCGAAAATTTCTCTCACCTGACGGATGAAGACCTGGGAGCCTTGATCGCTTATCTCAAGAGCGTACCGCCGGTAGATAATGAATTGCCTGAACCTGAAATTGAACCGATGGGGCAGGTGATGGTGGCGTTGGGCATGGTGCCACCGGTAGCCGTTGACCGGATTGACCACACCTCACCCCATACGGCCGTTATCGAACCAGGTGTGACGGTTGAATATGGGGCATACCTGGCACGGACGATGTGTACGGAGTGTCATGGGGTGACACTCAATGGGGTACCCTTCGGCCCTCCTGGCCAGGAAGTTCCCTCGCCTAACCTGACCCCAGGTGGTGAACTGGCCGCCTGGTCAGAAGCAGAATTTATGGCAACGCTGCGAACGGGAATGACGCCAGATGGTCACTCGTTGAGTGACGAGATGCCCTGGCCCTATTTCGGGCAGATGACGGATGATGAAATGAAAGCGTTATGGCTCTATCTGCAATCGCTGCCAACTTTGGCACAAGGTGGCTAAATGGAGATTGAGAAACTGAGAGATTGTGAGACTTTCTAATCTCTCAATCTCCTAATCACCCAATCTCCCCTCGCATTGCAAGGTAAACAACATCTCATCCTCAGGTGTGATCTGCACAAAACACAACGGCCGTACCACCCCATTCTGCTCATAAAAAGTGGGCAAATCATCGGCGACGGGCACAAACAACGCCGGGTACTGTTCGGCCAGATGGCGACGATGCCAGTCAAAGGCAAACAAATTGCTGTCTACAATGGTCACATCCGGCCGCTGCTTTTCTACGTGATGAAAATACCAGAGGGCAAACGTCGTGTCGGCGTCACTGGAAATGAGCAGCGCATCCATCGGGGTGGATTGGAACAAGGATTCGGCCGACGGCCGTACCATCACCCCTTGCCGCAAATCCTGCCCGCCAAAATTGAGCAGCAGCAGCGCCAGAGGTAATAGCAATGCCCATCCCCGCAACGGCCGTAAACCCAACCCCAGAAACATCGCTGCCAGCAACAAAACCGGCAAGGTATAAACCACCGCATCCGGCGTGTTGTAGCCCAGGGCGTAGAGCAGGTAGAGGGTGATGGTGAGGAGGGTGGTGATCGGTAATCGGTAATCGGTAATCCGTGATGCGTGATGCGTGATGTGTGATACGTTGTTCAGGGTCGGGTTACGGGCTACGGTATACGGATTACGGGTTACGGCATACGAATGACGGAATTTCGCCAGGCCTAGGGCGGCAAAAAGGAAGCCGAGCCAGAGGAACTGCTTGGGGAGCAAGATTGCCCATTCGCGCAGGCGGGAAACAAGGAGAGCGGGAGTGACGGCAAAGAGATTGGGGCGGTAAAGCTGGGCACTGACCAGCCACCACCAGCCGCGCAATGTGCCCGGTTCGCTCCAACGCACCGGGCTGCTACTTTGGGCAAAGAGGGGCAGCAGCAAAAAGGGGAGCAGCCCCACAGCCAACCCTGCCAGCAACGGCCGCCACCCCCGCCAGCCACAACCGACCATCGCCAGCGGCAACATGAACAGCGAAGTAAGATGGGTAGTGATGGATAGTCCCAAGAAGAGGCCAACCAACCAACACGGCCGTGCCGTGAACAACGCCCACAGAAACAACGCCAGACACAGCAGGTTGAGCGCATATACCTCACTCACCAACGCCTGCCCCCACACCAGCGGCGCAAAAGCAAACGTCAGCCCGGCGGCCATTGCAACAATGTTCGTAGTAGGCGATTCATCGCCGTTAGAAGGCGATAAATCGCCTATTACAAACTGATAGTTCACGGCCGTGACCAGCCCCACCGCCCCGGCCACACACAGCGCCGAAAAGAGATTAAAACGGTACACGGCCGTGCCCCATGGCAGCCAGTTCACCAAATGCCCCAACAACACATAAGTGGGATACCCCGGTGGATGGGGCACACCCCAGGTGGTGGCGGCGGTGATCAATTCGCCGCCATCGCTGCTGAAATTGGCCCAGGTGAGGTCAGGAGAGAGAGTGAGGAGGTAGACAGTTAGCGCCAGGGCAGCGGACAAAAAACTGATAAACGAATGGGGTATTGAGCGCATTCGCTTATTCGCTGGCATTCGCCCCGGACGGCCGTACAACCAGCGCCGAGGGGTCGCCAAACAGCGCAAAAGTATCGCTAATTTCGCGCAGACCATCATTACTGATGTCCAGCGACAATTTGGCCTGCTGAAAAGCGTCCCCCATGCGCTCGACGGTGGGGTCAGTCAGGTTTTGCAGCAGGGCAGCGGCAAAGGGTTCCTGGTGGTCGGAAAGGGTAAGACTGGTGGCGGCAACGGTGAGTACCGGGCCGTGTGGGTGCTGCAACATCACTTCGGCCAACGATTCAATGCCGGGTTGGGCAAAGAGGCCGGTGAGGCAGGTAAGCTGGATCACAATCGGTGGCTGCTCGCCGCGTAAATCGCCAACCGCTTCCAGGTTGAACAGGTTGTCTTTGCCCCACAGTTCCAGGCTGCCGTGCCCGATGTAGGTAGCCAGCCACGCGCCGTTATTCCAGGCGTCCGTCACTTCTACGGCCGTTGCGCCATTCAGATGAGTCACGGCCGTTTCTGGGATACCGGCCGCCTGCCACAACCGTTCCGCCATGGGAGCAAACTGCCCTTCGCTGGCATCGGTGACAAAGAGGGCGGTGGCTACGGCCGTGCCCGTTTCATAGGCCAGAGTGCGGGTCACCAATGATTCCACTTCGGCCACGCTGTCCACCGGCCAGCGGCCAACGGCCAGGTCTGGCTGCCCATCCCCGTCCACATCAGCCAGGCGGCTGTCGCTGATCGTTTCGCCGCTATAGGCGACGGGCACGAGTGGAGAGGGGATGATGTTGGTGGGTGGGGTCACGGCCGTGCCGTAACCGCGATAATCGGTCGTGGCTTCGCCAACCAGCAGCAGGTAATGGGGTTGAGGGTCTTGCCATTTGGCCGCCGCATAGGTAATGAATTGGTTGATGCTATCCGGTGAGGCTTCACCGCCGCCAAACGCATCATAAATTTCGGCAGTGGGAACGACGGCTACCGTTAGACCCTGTGCCTGTCGCGCCTCTACCAGCGGTTGCAGCGCAGGGGCCAGGGCGTCGGTGGTGAGGATGAGCAGGTCAGCCTGATTTTCCGGGCTACGCCAGCTACTTTTTCGAGCCAGGGTCATGCTCGCTGGCGAAAGGTAGCCTTGCGGGCCAACGGCCGTGACTACCATGCCCTCCGCGACGCCAATTGTCATTGAGCCATCGGCAAAATCGCCGGGCAAGCGGGTGGGCTGGTCTGGGTTTTGCACATCCAGCACCAGAGGCAAAGCGGAAAAATTGGTGAGGACGACGGCCGTATCGCCAGCGGTATGGAAAGTGAGGGTATCGTTCACGGCCGTTGGCACAATCGGCGCATCCAGTTCCAACCAGTTCAGCAGCATAACGTCGAGCAGCACCGCTCCGGTTGTTTCATTACTCAAGGTGATCACATTTTCACCTTTATGCAGGATGCCAGATGGCAAGGTGATGGCCGCCTGGTGGTAAACGGGGCCGTCCCAACGAATCGTTTCGATAGATTGCCCATTGACCAGCACATCCAGGTCGTGGTCATCCAGCACATCGGGGCTATGTGTCTGTCCCCACAGTTGCAGGCGCAGGTGAGCGGGTGCGTCAGCCACTTCTGGCAGGGTGAAGGGGATTTCCACTGTTTGCCCCTGGCTGATTTTGTGCCAGAACCAGGGATCGGCATGTTCGGTATCCAGAGCGCGGGCTTCGTACACGGCGTTTTCTTCCAGGCGCACGGTGTGAGTGACGGTGGAGGAAGTGGGGAGGGAGGAGGACACAGCCGTCTCCATCATCAATTCCCCTGGTTGGCCGGTTTGTAACTGATAGGGGCGGGTGTTGGTGTAGCGGCTGGTGGGGGCACGGCCGTAAAAAATGAGGGTGTCATCTTGCAACAGATAGGGTACAGGCGTGCTGCCCTGCGTCAGTTCCATCTGCTCACTATCTAATGCTGGCAAATTTAATCCGGCAGCCTGCAATTCCGCCAATCTCAACTGGTAGACACCATCTTCGGCAATGTGGAAAATGAGTTGGTCTACGGCCGTGTTTATTTCCTGGGTTGGCGGTTGGCGACGGCAGGCAACCAGTCCAATAAATAACAGGACAAAGAACAATAAGGGGTAGCGATGAGTCAAACTGGCTCCTATTGGCGGCGACGGACAAAAATGACGATAGAACCTGCAACGGCCGTCACAAAGATAAGCAAGCCGGCCAGGAACCCAAGCCAAAGCACAGCTATACTGCTATCGGGTGCAGTCTGAAACTGGTTTGTGCTGGCGACGGGAACTGTGCCATTGGTCTGGCTGCCCACAACGCCAATAATTGTGGGCGTGGGCTGTTGTTCTGGCAAGAAACCGGTGGGGCCGTTGGCCGGATATGACGTGACTGTGGTGGGAATGGTCAGTGGGGTGACTATGGCTTCAGGATAACCAGTTTCGGTTTCGGGTGGAGTGATTTGAGCCGGGTAAGCTGACTCAGGCGTGGCTTGTATTTGGGCAATTTCGGTAATGCTGCCGCTGGTTGGCGAGGGAATGAGCAATGGCGCGCTGCCGTCCGAGCTATTGTTGGTGATCGATCCGGCCGAAGGAACTGTAGCCTGACCCAAAGAAGAGGAGGCGTCGGCAGCAGTTGGCGTCATGAGGATGATAGGACGAGTGGCTGTAGCTGAGGCTTGTGTACCAGGGGTTGTGGCCAGGGCGGCGATGGTGGCAACGGCCGTCGGCGTGGAACTGCTCTGGTTTCCTGGCACTGGGGTGTTGTTGCCGAGGGTAATTTGGGTGGGAGTAGCCGTAGCCCCAGCCACTACCGTCACGGAGGCGATTACCGTAGAGTTGTTATCGGATTCAATTTCTATTAGCTGATAGGTATAGGTCTGGTTGGATACGGCCGTGAGGTCTCTGGCAATATAAGTTGCCCCAAATGTGGGCGAACCTTCCGCCTCAATGATCCCACCGGCATAGGGCAGGCCATTTTCATCTACTAATTGCGTCAGGTTTACAAAATTAGCGCCCTGACCTCGCTGAAGTTGAAAAGCGGCCGCACCCAATTCAGTTGCCGTTTCCCAACGCAATTCCACTGCATCGGGCATGCCAAAGGCCGTAAAGGAAATGAGTTCCACGGCATAAGCAAGCCGGGCATGAAGGGGGGATACGGCCGTTATGAACCCACAGGCCAGGAGCATAAGAAAAATTTGCCTATAAAATAGCTTCATTGTTCGTTTCATAAGTCTAAGACTATAACCATTCAGTAGAGCTTCCCTCATTCAAAATGCCGTTAAGGTTTTATAATAATGGGCAAGTACCCTCCATGCTCATAAGTTGGCTGGGGTGTTGGCGTCAGGCTGGCTCCAGGCGGAGGAGTGTTGGTCAATGTAGGAGTAGGAGTCAGAGAAGCCCCCGGTGGTGGTGTATTGGTCAGGGTGGGCGTAAGTGTTGGCGTGGGAGTAGGTGGAGGTTCCGGCGCCCAATATAACGTCATTGCCGGGTCACCATGCAACAAGAATGTATACAACTCCGACACATCCAAACCAGCCTGATAATAATTCAATTTGGAATAATCTATGGCACTCCCGATTGTCTGGGCATAGTGGGCAAATACACCATCATAGAACCCGGAATGTAAGACGGTGTGTTCCGAAGTGAATCCCAGACCGGTGGATGACCATTGGGCCGCACTGCCATGTAAATTACCGTTGAAATCATACCGATGAAAGGTTTCCGCCAATCCGGGGAACCCAGGCCAGGCAAAATAAGCATCCAGGCAGTCAGCACTGAGGACAATGGTGGGTTTATTGGTGTTATTCCAATAAACCGTGTCGGCAGTGGTCATAATAGGTTCACTGGCCCAACGGTTGACACTACCATGCCCGCGGTAATTTACCACATGCGCCCCACTACTGATGGCCGGAAACATGGCCGCCCGCAGTGCATCCACATCTGGATAGGCAGTTGATCCCAAACATTGATGAGTTTTTATGAACGAACCGGGAATGTGACCGGCTGTGGCTTCATTTTCGTCGCAGAAGTAACCGGCATCGGGATCATCATTGTCGGCAATGAAGAGGAAGGGTGGTGTACCTGGAGAGAAGGGATCAGATTCATAAGCGATGATTTTATTGATGACATTGGTTGCTTCGGCGCCATCATTGACCGCGATGCGGCCAATTTTCATATCGGCCAGGGGGTCATCTCCAGATAAAAGCACAAATGGATGATCAGAGGGGACCATGCCCTGGAAGCGGTCGGCAAATGGGAGCGCAGTCAGCACCAAGTAGGGGGCGTTCAGGTCCCAGCCAGGGCCACCGCAGCTTTCGGCGCAAGGTAACCCACGTGGGTTGATGGTGGTATCACCAAACATGACGACGTAGCTGGGCGCTACGGCCCAGTTGCCCAGAGCATAGGTGAGGTAGTCGGAAACGGCCGTTGGCAGTGGCAACCCATAGCCATATTCATTGATGATGTCGGCGATATTGACCACGTGTGTGTCCAGGCCGCCAAACGCAGCGCTGGCACGATGAGCGGCTAATTGATTGGCCTGGGTCAGCAAGCTGGCATGGGTGATCAGGAGCCATTCGGCCATATTGTCAGCCGGATTCAAATTGGGCGGAATATATTGAGTAATGGATTGTACCGACTGAACGTTTTCTTCGGTGGTGGCAATGAACCGTGTCCCGGCGGCATGGCTTTGACCAAATGTATAGGTATATGGGCCGCTGCCGCCAACGCCGGTACTCATATCTATGGCGATGGGGTTGAGGGGGTCGGTGACATTCCAGACCAGGGCATTGGCGGTGCTAAAACCGGCGGTCTGCAATGGCTCACCGCCAACTTCATCGGTAAGTACAAACTGGTCATTTTCGGCGATGAGCTGGCGCATATAGGAAACGGTAACGCGGTTCAAGTAGATGCGGTCGTCCAGGTCGTAGGTGGTGGCAACGGTATTGTTGCCATCAATCAGCAGGTTGGCCGGGATGGTGGCGGCGATATTGACGTTCTGACGGCCGTACCAGGTGCGACTGGCTGTATTTGGGCCACTGTTGAGGTTGGCCGTAACCATAAACTCTTTGGACGCATAATCACCGGTAGCCGCCGAGGAGATTTCGATCAGATATTCAGCATCCACAGACGATGACGTATCCGGGTCGCTCAGCGCAATGGTATAAGCGCCAGTGGTAGCGTTAGCGTTAATCCGATCCCAGTAGAAGGCATCTGGTTCATTATCAAAAGTGGGCCACTGATTCGTCCAGGTGCTGAAGTAGTCTAATTCTGGCTCGGCCGTTTGGGTAAACCAGACAGTTGTCTTGAGCGTACCTGTTGTCTGGTTTGGTACGGTGGCAATGGTATTGGCGTCACCGTTTGCCCACAACCAGTAGATGTTATCGGTGACAAACTGTTTTTCGGTGCGGGGGCCGGTAAATTTCCAGCCAAAGAAGCGGATACATTCGTTCGCTTCAAAGATGGTGTCGGCATCACCCATAAATTGATAGGCTACAGGTTCGCCCCGATATAGCATCTGGATGGTGTTGGGGTTGACGCTTCCCACGTTCATGCCCGCAGCTGCCAGTTCAGGCTGGCACACATCATAAAGGCCATCCACATTAACGGCAATTTTATAGGTGGGGACGCCAATGGGCAGAACGGTGGTGGGCGCCTGGAGGACGCTACCTGGCAGGCTACGCCAGCCACGGGCGGCATCATAATTGAGGATGAGATCATTTAGTCCTTTTTCGTGAAGTTGGGGCGACGGCCGTAAACCAACAAACCGTCCGCCACTGAACGAAACGGTAACATCCAGTTCCTGGGCCTGCCACAGTTGACCGGACACCGGATTATAGCGAATGGGGTAGAGTGATAAGGCAACCAATCGCATATCTCGGTAATACATAGGGGCAGAAACCGTATATAAGGTATCAGGGAAAAGGGCGTCACGGCCGTATACGGCCGTGTCCTCCCGCACGATCTCCTCTGGCGCACCAGCCAGCCCCACCACTTCCTGCTGTGAAAAGCGAATATCTGGCACGGGCCATACAGTCGCCATCTGTGTTTCAACTACTTGCAGCGCATGGACTTGCACTGCCACTTCTGCATCGGGGGGCAAGGCGATGTATGTGGTGTAATAGGGCAAGTTGGGTACGCCTGGCTCTGAATGACGTGTTGTTAGACCGGTCAGGTGAATATCCCCATTGGCGTCCATTTGGTAAGCAGGGATGTTTAGTTGAAAAAGCAGACCTTGTGCATCAGAAGACACAATCGTTGTCCCGGCTATCGCTGGCTGCATTCGGGCAAAACTGGCGTGCGTGTAGGTGATAATCAGGGCACCTGCAAATAGGGTGATTAAGGCGACGGCCGTCAGAAAAAAAAGATTGATGCGCTTCAACTTCATCTGTGTCACCTATCTACCGCAATAATCCCAAAGTTGCCAATTCCCGAAGAAAATCAGCAACATCATGGTGTGCTACCTCAGTAGAAACAGTATATTTATGCACCAGGTAGCTTTCAATTGCGCTCGCATCTTTTCCATCTGCCAGGAGTTGCCAGATTTCTGATCCGGTCTGGCTAAGGACATGCACATCACCAGCTTCCGGCGTTACGATAACGATATTATCATCCACCACACGCCAGATAAGGTCCGGCACGATGCTGGCGGAAACTTTATCTGAATTTGATGTCATGTTACATTTCCTTCGCGCAGGCCAGTGACAACCAACCCAATACCTACCAATAAAGCCACTGCCACCATCAAAATCGCCCACCAATCCATCAATGGTACCTGGCGAGAAATCATATCTTCCATATACCGATTTGTTGTGGAGTCAAACTCTACTTCTTCTAATAAGTAATAATAAGTTTCACCGGCAATAACTTGTTGATCCACAAAAGAATAATGGCTACCAGCCACGGGGCTGCCCTTACCGGGAATCATTTCTGGTGTAATTAATTCAAACTCACCATCCGGCGTGGCACTGCGATAGAGCAAAAAGCCGGCAGTATTTTGTTCACTAGAGGTGTTCCACTCTATCGTCACTGGCCTTGCATGGAAGAGTTGAGAAACCAGGATACCCCCGGCTAACAATAACCAGACAATCCCCAAACCTACCAGGAGGGTGGGGTATCTGGAATTTGTCGGCAATGGGCCTGAGTTTATCACCGTTTGAATCCAGGCAACCAGCTACGGCGCTTTCGGCGGGGGGCACGGCCGTACTCCTTTACGCCAGAGTAGTAATAATGATATTTGTAATAATAACCATAGCCGCGCAACCGACGGGGATTTAATTTATTGATAACTACACCCACTAAATGGGCACTGCTGTTGTTCAACCGCTCAAAGGCTTGTAAAAGCGCAGCCCGGCGTGTCTTACCACTTTCCACCACCAGTAGCGTTCCTTGCATCCGTGGCGCCAAAATCGTGGCATCCGCCACCGTCAATAAAGGCGGCGTATCAAAAATAACCATATCCACCTCCTTCAGGATATCCTCCACCACCTGTGTCATACGGTGCGAATTTAATAACTCGGCCGGGTTTGGTGGAATTGGCCCACTGGCCATCACCTGTAAATCTGGCATTTTTGTTTTCTGCAAATGGAAAGTGACCGGCGCATTATTATCTAAAATTGCCGTCGTCAATCCCTGGTTATTGGTGATGTTAAAAATTTTATGCTGTATCGGCCGGCGTAAATCTGCATCTACCAGCACCACACGTTTGCCCGTTTGTGCCAACACCACTGCCAGATTTGCCGCTGTGGTAGATTTTCCTTCACTGGGTGAAGAACTGGTGACAAGAATTGTTTTCAATTCTTCATCCACTGTGGAAAAGCTCAGGTTTGTACGCAAAACACGGTAAGCCTCAGAAACCGGGTCACGCGGCGCACTGGAGGTAATTAGCCGGTCAGCCGGGCTTTCGCCTTTGATCATGGCAATAGTACCTAAAGTGGAAAGCCCGGTATCAGCCATAATCTCCTGCGGGGATTTTACAGTATCATCCAGATAATCAATCAAGAAGACAAAGGCCACAGCCAGAATACCACCTACCAAGGCAGCCAAAAGGATCGTTGTCTCGGTGCGTGGCCGGATCGGATTACGGTTGACCTGGGCAGCTTCAATTTGGATCAGGTTGCTGCTTTCCTGTGCTTGCGAAACTTGCAGGCCATTCAGCTTGTTAAAGGCGTCGGTATAACGCACACGGGCTTCATTGCGTTGGGTTTCCAGACGCGACAACGTTGCCAGTTCTTCGGGCGACTCGGCATCACTCATGCCATTGATTTGCGTGTCAAGCTCCTGAATAATGGTGGCTTCTTCGTTCAGCCGTTTTTCCCAGTCAGCAATGGGGGCCGCATAACGCTGGCTTTCGCGGAGTTCATTTTGCTCTATAAACACGAAACCCATGGTGTTGGCAATATCTACCGCACGTTCGGGGTCTGTATCCTCGACACGAATGGTAATAAGGTTTGTCTGAGGAACCGCCGAGATGGAGACCATGCCCGCCAGTTGACTTTCTCTTAGCTCATCAGCAATGCCTAGCCGGGTGATGGTTTCTTCGCGCACGGGGCGGGTGTTGACCATGCGCACATAGCTTTGGGCCAACTGCTGCTCATACAGGCTTTGGGCGTATTCGTTGCCAGTGCCGCTGGGCGCTCGATCTAACAGGTACACGGCCGTTGCCTGATAGACCGGTGTGGTTCTGGCACTGACGACATAACCCAGGCCGCCGACCAACACAATGCCCAATACAATCAGCCACGCCCACCGCCATAAAAGAGAGGCATAGTGTCTAATTTCCATAACCCGGACTACTCCTTGTTCACCATTTGCAATTTTTCAGACCGATAATCCACGATAGCCCTTACCGTAAAAATGACACCTAACAGGGCAAAACTGACCCACAAGGCTACTTCCCAAAGCGCATTGCTTGTTCCGGCCAGACCCACACATACAAGCACAAAACTTAACCAAAAAAAAATATAAAAGGCCGGTTGGCTGAGTTGCACTCTTAAGCTCGTTTGCGTCTGGCGAGACGCCCAATAGTGGTAACTATAGGCAGCCAACAAAATAGCCAGACCAACAATCCAACACACATTAAACAAAAGGGCTTGCCAGTTAATCACAATGGAGCGCAGTATAACATAGGCATAAAGGGGTTCAAAGCATACCATCTGACCATTATGCTGACCTTTATGTCCTTATCATCTCTTTGCACCTTTGCCCCTTTGCGTTAAATTTACCCTGTAAAGGAGACGGATATGGCCAAGAAACGTTCGCAATATGTGTGTCAGTCATGTGGTCGGATTACGGCCGCATACATGGGCCGCTGCCCACAATGTGGTGAATTTGACACGATGGTGGAGGAAGTGCTGGTGACAGAAACGGCCGTGCCCACCAAAAATCCGCGCGCTCACACCTCCCTCGGCAGCAAACCACAACGTCTGGCCGACGTCACCGCCGATGGCTTTGAACGCCTCTCCCTGCCCCTCTCTGAATTTGCCCGCGTCTTGGGTGGCGGCATCGTGCCCGGTTCGCTGGTGCTGGTGGGTGGCGACCCCGGCATTGGCAAATCCACCTTGTTGCTGGAAGTGGCGGGCATGGTCGCCAACCAACATGGCGTCACGCTTTACGTTTCTGGCGAGGAAAGCAGCCGCCAGATTAAAATGCGCGCCGAACGGCTGCAAATGACGGCCGATGACCTCTATCTGGTCACAGAAACACGCATGGGGGCTATCATGCAGCACATCAGCGATTTGCAGCCACAAATGCTGATCATTGACAGTATCCAGACCACCTACCTGGAAGAAATGACCTCGGCAGCAGGCAGCGTGAGCCAGGTACGGGAGTGCGCCAGCCGCTTGCAAGAATTAGCCAAGAGCCAGGGCGTCACCGTTTTTCTGGTGGGGCATGTGACCAAAGAGGGCAGCATTGCCGGGCCGCGTGTGCTGGAACACATTGTGGACACCGTGCTGTACCTGGAGGGCGACCCATTTCACCGCTACCGGCTGCTGCGCAGCGTGAAAAACCGCTTTGGGGCCACCAGCGAGGTGGGCGTTTTTGAGATGGCAGAACGGGGGATGGTGGAAGTGCCCAATCCGTCGGAGGCGTTTCTGGCGGAGCGGCAGGTGAATGCGCCCGGTTCGGCGATTGCAGTGACGATGGAGGGAACACGGCCGTTACTCGTCGAGATTCAAGCCCTGGCCAGCACCACCACTTTTGCCAACCCCCGCCGCACCGCCAATGGCATTGATTACAACCGGTTGTTGCTGTTGACGGCCGTGCTCACGCGGCGCGTGCGGCTCAATTTGCATGATAAAGACCTCTTCGTCAACGTCATTGGTGGCCTGCAAATTGACGAACCGGCGGCTGACCTGGCCGTGGCTGTGGCCATTGCCAGCAGCGTCAAAGACCGTCCCATTCATGCCGATATGGCCTTTGTGGGTGAAGTTGGTCTCAGCGGCGAACTGCGTGCCGTCAGCCAGCTTGATGCCCGATTAAAAGAAGCGTCCAAACTGGGTTTCAAACGTTGTGTGGTGCCCCAATCAGCCGGGCGGCGGTTGGGCGAACCACCCAAAGGGCTGGCTATCATCGGCTGCCGCACACTGGCCGAAGCGATTGAAGCTGCTTTACTGCCAGCCTGACCTAATACCATTTGAGAAGCTCGTATGCCCATGGGCGAACGAGCAGCACGTAGGCGTACTGCTCTCCTCGCTGTGGCTTACGTCTTTTTTGCACCATTTTGGTGGTCGTTTATCCATCGTCACCTGCCTATACTGAAATCTGGCTTACCTGTCTGAGGAGACTTTGCCTGAAGTTCTCCTGTTTATCAACACATTTAGGAGGAAAATCTGATGTCGTTTGAATTGTTGTGTGCAACCCTGATTGCTTTGTTGTTTGGAACAGTGGTCTGTTTTGGCGGCTATCGGCTGTTTCTGGTATTGCTGCCCATTTGGGGCTTCTTCTTTGGTTTTGGGTTGGGAGCGCAGAGCGTACAACTCTTGTTTGGGCAGGAGTTTCTGGCAACTGTGACCAGTTGGGTGGTTGGTTTCATCGTCGCCCTGCTGTTTGCTGTGCTGTCTTATCTGTTTTACGCTTTTGCGGTAGCTGTGATTGCCGGTTCATTGGGGTATGGCCTGGGCGTAGCTATCATGGGCATTTTTAACGTTGACCTGGCCGTTCTCACGTGGATTGTGGGCATTGTGCTGGCCATTGTGGTCATTGGCATTACCTTCTATTTTAACCTGGCGAAGTATGTGATCATTATCGCTACGGCCGTCGGCGGCGCGGCCGCTACCATTGGCACGTTAGCCGTGGGTGTGGAACATGTGCAGTTACTCACCCTGGCTGAAGATCCCATTCAAACCATGCTCAACGCCAATAACTCATTTATCTGGACGCTGTTGTTCCTGGTGATGGCTATCGCCGGTATTGTCGGACAGATACAGGCCAACCGCAACTTTGAGGTTCAGGCTTATAACCGTTACGCAGAGATGTAAATGGTGGCAAATTTTTCCAACGGAGGTAAAAGATCATGTTAAGAAGACGAGCAGGTGACGGCCCCGGTGTGGGACCAGGCCCAGGGCCACTGCGAGGTGGCGAACGCGGTGGTACGCGTTACCAGATGCGGCAGCGGATGTTTGCCATTGGGGATGATTTTTTCATTGAGGATGACAACGGCCGTCGCGCTTTCAAAGTAGATGGCAAAGCCTTGCGGGTGCGTTCGACACTTCTTTTTGAGGATGCCAACGGCCGTGAACTGTACAAAATTCAAGAAAAAATGATACGAGTACGGGATTCGATGGACATTGAAAACGCCAACGGTCAGGTGGTGGCCAAGGTGCATAATGCCCTGATCACCCCGCTGCGGGATCGCTGGCAAATCAACATTCCCGGCGGCAACGACTTGTCCACGCAGGGCAACATCCTCAACCACGAATACCGGATCGAGAGCGGGCGACAGACGGTAGCCACCGTTTCCAAAGCGTGGTTCCGCCTTCGTGACACCTACGGCGTGGAAGTGGCACCCGGCCAGGACGATGCACTGATCCTGGCAATCACGGTTTGTATTGATATGATGGCGCATGGGGGGCGGTAACCCGTAATCGGTAATCGGTAATCGGTAATCGGTAATCGGTAATCGGTAATCGGACTTCAAAGGTACAGGATGATTTTCATAATTCATAATTCATCCTTCATAATTCCTATATTTCCAGGGAGAAATGACAATGAGTGGGCCTATTCAGATGGTTATGATCAAGTTTGATACGACCGAGAAATTCACCGGTGAAATTCTCAGGGAATTAAACATGCTGCGGGGCAAGGGGCTGATCCGGCTCATTGACCTGTTGATGGTGGTGAAAAAGCCGGATGGACAGATTCAACGGTTGAAGATGAGCGATCTGACAGACGCGCAAATGCAAGAATTTGGAATGGTGTTGGGCAAATTGATGGGGCTGGAAGCAAGTACGGCCGTGTCCGAATCACCCCTCGCCGCCGCCGGAGCGCAATTTGGCCTGAGCGCCGACGACTTTGCCAAACTGTCCGATTTGCTGGAACCAAACACGGCCGCCGGGCTGTTACTGTTTGAACACACCTGGGCCGCCGGTTTTCAGGCCGCCGTAGCCCGCGCCGGTGGGCACATGACCGCTCAGGGTTTCCTGACGCCCCAACTGCTGATGAAAGTGGGCAAAGAAATCAAAGCTATTGAGGATGCAGAATTGGCGGTGGAACTGGCCGAAGCGGTGAAAGGCGCGGCTATGTTGGATGCGCTGATCACATTGGCGGAAGTGGAAGCGGTGGAAGAAGCGGCATTAGGAGAAGCGGCTGCCGTTGTGGCTATCTCTCAGGCCGTGCAGGAAGCGGCCGTCGCTGATGCCATAGAGACGGCCGTGAAAGCCGAAATGGTCAAAGCGGCCATCGCTGCCGACGTGGTGCGCACGCTGGTCATCGCCGGCATGATTGAGGATGCGGCCGTGACCGAAGCACTGGAAGTGTTGACTGCCGCCAATTTGATTGAAGCGGCCGCCATTGCCGAAGCCAACCAGGCCGTAGCCGAAATGGAAGCGGAAGTGGCCGCCGCTAAAGCCGCCCTGGCCGCAACTAACCCATAACCCTTTGTATTAGTAAAAATTAGCCGAAGCCGAAATTCAATGTTATATTGAGTTTCGGCTTTTTTATTGGGTCACGGCCGTGACCCATCACGACAAGTTAACAAGAGGAGAAAAAAGCATGACAAGTGCCATTCAAACAAGCACCGTCAGCGATGCCCGCGTCGCCCGTTTCATGGCCCAGGTTTACCTGCTTATGGCTGCCGGGCTGGTCATTACCGCCCTCGTTTCCACCTGGGTCAGCGCCAATCTGGGCGTGCTGTGGCGCATCAGCACCAATCCCTGGATTGCTTGGGGGCTATTTTTAATACAAGTCGTTATTGTGTTGGTGCTCAGCGCCGCGGTGATGCGCCTGAAGCCCGGTGTGGCGGCGCTGCTCTTTTTTATCTATGCCGCCCTCACCGGCCTCACCTTTTCCGTCATATTCCTCATTTTCAGTCAGCAGCAAATAGCGTCCGTTTTTTGGATTACGGCCGGGACGTTTCTAGTGACCAGCATCATCGGTTTTGTCATCAAAATTGACCTGGCAAAAACGGGCGGCATTTTATTTATGTTGCTGTGCGGCTGGTCGTTGGCCTGGATTTTTAGCCTGATTTTCTGGCCTGATTCTAACTTCAACTGGACACTAAACTTCTTTGGCATTGCCCTGTTTGTGGGGCTGACGGCCTGGGACACGGCCAAACTCAAGGCCATGGCGCAACAGTTAGATGATCATCCGGCACGGGGTGGCCTGATGGTGTTGGGAGCGCTTAATCTGTATCTGGACTTTATCAACCTTTTCCTGCTACTGCTGATGCGCTCTTCTAGCCGTTAGCAGCACACTACTAATCTGGTATCCACTAAAACCACCCCCCTGAAAACAGAGGGGTGGTTTTTATTTTCTCCTGGTGTAGCCGATTCGGGAACTAATGGGATACGGCCGTCGTTCTATGCACAGGTCACTGGTTAACCAAACAAACACAATAGAACGAATAACAATCAAACAGGAGAGAATCCCATGAAGAACAGAACCCAAACCCTCATTATTTTTGCCATCCTCACCCTCATTTTTGCCGCTTGCGGCGGTATGAAGTCACCCCAAGTGGAAACAGTAGAAGTCACCCGCGTCGTCGAACAGACAGTTGTCGAAACAGTAACCGTTGAAGGCTCACCTGTAGAAGTAACCCGCGTCGTGGAAACAACAGTTGTGGAAAGGGTAATGGCTGAACCCACCTCTGCACCAACCTACACCACCGAAGAGGAAGCCCCAGCCGAAGAAGCCGCCGAGCCATTGCCGCCGGCAAGTGGCTTTGTCCAACCCCGCAGCGAAGATGCCCTTATGCCCATGCCAACGGCCCTGCCCACCGCCTCCGCCGCTGCCCCCAACGCCATGTTTTTTGAACAATACGGCGTCAATCCTTACATCCTCACCAGTGTGGACAACCTGTCCACCTTTTCGCTGGACGTAGACACCGGCTCATACAACATTGCCAAACGGTACCTGCAAGATGGGCTGATGCCGCCGCCGGAAGCGGTGCGCGTGGAAGAGTTCGTCAACTCTTTTGACCAGGGCTACGAAAATCCACCCGATGTGGCCTTTGCCATCTACGCCGACGGCGCGCCCTCGCCTTTCCACAACGATGGCACTTACTTCGTGCGGATTGGGGTGCAGGGGTATGATGTGCCAGAGGCGGAACGGCCGTCGGCCAATCTCGTCTTCGTCATTGATGTCTCCGGCTCTATGGCCCAGGAAAACCGCCTGGGACTGGTCAAAGAATCGCTGGCGCTGCTGGTAGACCGGCTGCGCACCGATGACAAAGTCGCCATCGTCGTCTATGGCAACAGCGCCCGCACCGTGCTCTACCCCACCGCCGGTTCCGAGCGGCAGGCCATCCTCAATGCCATCAACACCCTGGAAACGGAAGGCTCCACCAACCTGGAAGCCGGTTTGCTGATGGGGTATGACGTAGCCAACCAGAGCTACATCCCTGGCGGCATCAACCGCGTCATCCTGGCCTCAGACGGCGTGGCCAACGTGGGCGACACCGGCCCTAACAGCCTGGCGGCCAAAATTCGCGGCTACGCCGACGCCGGCATCCACCTGACCACCATTGGCGTGGGGCTGGGCAACTATAATGATGTTATGATGGAGCAGTTGGCCGACCAGGGTGATGGGGCTTACGCTTACGTGGACAACCTGAATGAAGCCCGCCAGGTTTTTGTGGAAGATGTGATGGGCACACTGCAAACCATTGGCCTGGACGCCAAAATCCAGGTGGAGTTTGACCCGCAGGTGGTGCAGCAATACCGGCTGGTGGGCTACGAAAATCGGGCCGTTGCGGACCAGGATTTCCGCAATAATGAGGTGGATGCGGCGGAGTTTGGGGCGGGGCACACGGCCGTTGCCATTTATGCTGTGCAACTGACCCCCGGCGCACAAGGGCGTGTGGCCACCGTCTATCTGCGCTGGCAAGACCCGCAAACCCGCGCCGTGCAAGAGATCAACGGCGTCTTCAACACCGATAATCTGGCCCCCTCATTCGACGCCGCGCCGCTGCATTACCAGCTTGCCGTCACCGTCAGCCAATGGGCAGAACTGCTGCGCCACAGCTATTGGACGGACGGTGTGAATATGAACGACGTGCAAATTCGGGTGGAACGGTTGGCCAGTCAGATGGATGACACGGCCGTGAGCGAATTGGCACAACTGGTGGAGATAAGCCAGTAACGCGATTTGGAAAATCGCGTTACAACAAAAAGGGCGTGGTGATTCCCCAATCACCACGCCTTTTTGTAAGTAAGGAGGAAGAAATACAATGGCCTCACTTTATATGTTGGGCGTAAGAAGAATGTAAATAAGATATGATCAAACAATGAGAGAAGTGCCCAGGGTCATTGGCTGGTCTGCACACTCAGGCGGCGAACGTAGTTCACTAGATGCCAGGCTTCTTCTTTGCTCACTTTATCGGAAAAGGGTGGCATTTGTGTATCAGGGACGCCGTTGAGAATCCAGTAGTACAAATCGCCATCGGAATGGGTGGATGTGTGACCGGAAGAAAAATCAGCGGGCGGAGGATAGAGGTTCACGGCCGTTGGCCCGTCGCCACGCCCAAACTCCCCATGACACGGCGCACAATTTTGGGCAAACAATTCCTGTCCCATCGCAATAGATTCCACATCGGGCAAGAATGGGTTGGTAGCAAATTTGGCGGGGGTATATTCCATCGTAAAGAAATTAATCAGCTGTGATGCCCCCAACCAGAACGCAACCAGACTGATAGCCAATAAGGGAATCAACTGCCATTCTGTTTTGGCTGCCTTAACCGCCACAAACCCCCAGCCAATAGCAAACAGAACCAATAACAAACCGGTGCCGCCGGTGCTGGTAAGAGTCATAAACTGGGCGGCGCTTTCCAACGGCCGTGTACCGCTATCAATTGGCCGAATGTTACCCCCGATCCCCGCTTGTAGTCGGTAAGCGGCAAACGTGTCAAATGTGTCTGGTCGCCGCACTGACACTTCCATTTGCCAATCCCCTATCAGGCTAATGTAGCTACCTTCCACGTGAAACAGCCCCGGAGCCATTTGCTCGGCCTCTGCTTCAGCCGCGCCTAACGATTGCTCCAGGTAGGTAAACCGGGCCGATACTTCATCCGCGGCGGTGGCACGGCCGTTGGCATCGGTAATCTTAATCTCAAACGTATTATCACCCACCAGAGCGGGCGTGATCGTTACTTCCACCGTTAAGTCATCGGCCTGCTGGGTGAGCACGGTCTGGCCGGGAGCATCGGCCAGCAGCGGCGCATCTACGCCACGCTGCATGTCCGTGAGAAACCCCGTTACCAGCAAAATGAGAAAGGCGGCCGATAGTTCAACGATGACCACAGCGCGGCTGCGGCGCACGGCCGTGTGCGATTCCGGTGCTTCCGGGTTTTCATAAGCCCGGTTCAGACGGGGCTTGATATAGAGCAAATTTACCCCGGCCGTAAAAATGGTGATAGCCGCGATGGCTAATTTGAGCAGCAATGTCAGGCCATAGGCTGTGCCCACCAGGCGCGTCCAGCTACCCACATGCTGCCAGGCCAGATAGACGCCGCTGATCGCCAGCAACCCCACAGCCATGGCTGCCAGCCCGGAAAAATTGAGAATCAGGCTGAGATAAAGCCAGGTGCGGTCTTCTACAGGGAGGGAGCGCGCCAGCCAGAGGGCGAGTGCCAGAAAGAGAAGCCCTCCCACCCACATCGTGGCCGCTAACACGTGGGCAAAGTCTATAAGAATGGCCCGTGTACTATTTTCCGGCAAAGCAGCACTATGACTGACCATTGCGACAGAGAAAGCCAGCCCACTGGTGACGATAAATCCGGCCACCCACTGCCAGCCAGACAGTCCAACTTGTCCGTCATCAGACACATCCATAAAGAGTAACAGGAGGAAGAGCAGGACGGCCGTCAGCAAGGCACGATAAAGCCACATCAGGCCATACCGTGTACTCAACCAGATACCAAAATTGTCACCGCTGATCAGGTCAAATTTCTGGTTCTGGTTCACAAAAATCAAGACCAACGCGACCGCCAGCAACCCCACTGCCATCATGCCTGCGCGAATGCCCAGGCGAGCCAGCCGCACATCCAGCGCCAGTTCGGGCACGTCCCGTTCTTGCTTACGCCAGAGGGGGTTCCACACCAACAGCCGAAAGGTGAAGAGTCCCATGAGCAGGGCTACGGCCGTGAGCGTGAGCCAGCGGGCGATAGCATCCAACACCGAAATCTGCGCCGATAAACTGGCTTCATTGGAGACAGCCATCGCTGCCACGCCCACGCCAAATGAATAAGTGCCGCTGGTGGTGTGCCCATCTACGGCCGAAAGCACCTGCCAGCTTACCAGATACGCTCCCTGGGCCAGCGGCGGCACAGTTACGCCAATGGTACGATTTTCCGGGTCTAAAGCCGTGAGTGGGCCAACTTCCACCTCTTCCCCACCCTGAGTGAGCAGGCGCATCTGGCTAAATGTGGGCACAACCGGCTCATTAAACTGAATAAAAATCTGATCGGGGGGTTCGCCTAATACGGCGTTGGGGGCCGGGCTGGAAAACTCTGGCACGGCATGAGCATACGCATGGGGCACGGCCGTACCCATTATCGCCAGCAAGATAGATAACCAGAAAATGCGCTTGAGATTCATATAGGGATTTGTGGGGCTTGCTACTCTTCAACCGTAATGGTTACACTATCACCATCTTCATATTCTTCGTGGGAGGGGATGGAGAGGTAGGCGGAAATTTCATGTTCACCAGGTTCGACGCCATTTAGGGGAAAGTCAGGATTCCCCCCCATCACCATGCCCCAGGATTTGCCATCTACATACACATGCCAGTGATAGCCTTCTTGCGAAAGGTCAAAATTCTCAGTTTCCACTTCAACTATAATCTGGTCGCCATGGTTGAAAACATCACCATCGGCCGGGGTAATGATGCGAATAGTTGACCCATTTTCATTGGGAATACGGCCGTGTGGCTCAGATTCATCGTGGGCTTCTTCTTCATGGTCGCCATCCTCATGGCCGTGATCGGCATCCTCTTCGTGATCACTATCTGTTTCGCCGGACGCCTCGTCAGCCGCCGGTTCCTGGCCGCCGGAGGAATTGCAGCCGCTAATTACGAGCAGAGCCGCCACCAGCACAATCAGAATTC
>CAYXUZ010000065.1:29450-30766 GCA_964467705.1 uncultured Ardenticatenaceae bacterium
AACGATATTTGTGTGCCATCAACATGGAACTATCTCCTCTTGAAAAAGAGCACACCCGCTAATAGCAATGAAACAGCGCCAACTGCCAGCGCGGCATAGGTAAGGGTGCGCATGGATTGTAATTCAGCTTCTAGAGCAGCAACTTCTCTTTGTAATTCACGGGGGTCGGGCATAGGTTCGGGGAATTGGATATTGCTGGCGGGAAAGACTTCTTCGGGTTCGATGGTTTCGTCTACGGCCGTCTCCCCCAATGAGCCAAATAACCGCACTGCGTACTGCCCACGCACTGTTGGGAAAATGTCTACCGTATACACACCGGGCACGGCCGTTGGATTCAAATTAGCCCGAAAACTTTCCGCGCCATACTTCAATTCCACATCCAGCGTGGCTTCCGCCCCTGTGACCGGCTGTTCGTCTTCTGTGATTTCGACGGTGAGTGAATTGCGTTCGCCCACCACGGGTGGCTCGGCCAGCCAACCAATCACCAGGGCATATGGCCCCACTTCCACACGTACATGGGCATGAGCTGCGGGCACGGCCGTAACCAACACCAGCAACAAAAACAACACGGCCGTGCCCCCCGGCAGCAGCCAGCGTCTCTTGTGTCTATTCATTTGCATAAATTCTCTTGGGATAAACAGGTAATTGAGGAAATGGGAAAATTACCCCACCTACTCAATGACCTGATTAGGGCATGGTCTGGCCGCCAGACTGCACGATCCGGTCTACCGGGCTGCCCACGCCCCGATCACAGGCTGCACCTGGTTCGGGCGTGTAGGGGCCTTGACGGTAGCGGTCAATGAACTGGGCGATACGGCCGTCGTCCGCATCATCCAACTGCAATTGAGCACCCCAGGCTGTCAACACCACCGGTGTTGGCTGTCCAGGGTAAGGGGAGAGCAGCATATAGGGGTCATCTTCCACGTATTCCCGCAGCGTTGCCAAATCACCAGCCGATAAGTTGGGTTGATAGGTAATCCACACTGCCCCATGTTCCAACGAGTGCAGAGCATGGCCGGTTTCTATGGGTTCTTCATACACGCCGCAGTTTTGCCAGGTATCCCAGTGTACGCCACCAGCCGGTGGCACCGGATACTGGGCCAGAGAAAACTGTGTGCCATTATCATGCCCACGTGACGGCCGTGGCACCTGCACCACATCCGCAATTGGCGGTTCTGGTCGGACATTCAAGTACAAGATGAAAGCCAGCCCCAGCACCCCCACCACGACTGCGCCAATAATGACCCATGTTTTCTGATTTGCAGCCATGATTGCTCCTAACAATGCCGCCTGAAAAAGTTTGGTTTCTCCTGAAA
>CAYXUZ010000066.1:0-19797 GCA_964467705.1 uncultured Ardenticatenaceae bacterium
GGATGACACGGCCGTAGATGGCATCAAAACTTACATCCACCATCTGCGCCGCAAAATCGAAGACGATCCGGCTGCTCCCCGTTGGTTACAAACTGTGCGCGGGGTTGGTTATCGCTTCAGAAGCGGGTAAAATCCCCCCCCAATGAATCAACCTGACATCATCTTCATTGTCCTGGATACCCAGCGGGCCGACCGGCTGGGCTGTTATGGCTATCAACGCCCCATTACCCCCAACCTTGACCGTTTTGCCGACCAGAGTGTCCTCTTTGAACAGGCTATTTCTCCGGCGCAGTGGACGGTGCCCAGCCATGCCGCCATGTTTACCGGCCTTTATCCCACAGCGCACCAACTGCTGCAAGCCCACCAAAGCCTGCCCGCCGACCGGCTGCATCTGGCCGAGATTTTGCGTCAGGCCGGGTATGAGACGGTTGGCTTCTGCAACAATCCCCTGGTGGGTATTTTGAATAATGGGCTAAAACGGGGTTTTGACACGTTCTATAATTACGGTGGTGCGATTCCCAGTATGCCCGGTGACTCGACATCATTGCCCTGGCCGTTCAAACAGATGGTAGAGGGGTACACCCAGTTTTTGCGCCGCATATCGTACCCCATCCAGAACTTTTTTGGGCAATCTGATCTGGCTTTTCGCATTTCGTTGAATGCCTGGCTGACGCCGCTCTGGTCAAAGCTGGCAAATTTCAAAGGGCAGAATCCGCGTTCGGTGCAAGATGTGAGCCGTTGGCTACGCCAGCGCGAAAGCCAGTCGCCGGAGAAGCCACTGTTTCTGTTTCTCAATCTGATGGAAACCCATTTGCCGTTCTGGCCGCCGGGTGAATTTGTGGACCAGGTAGCGCCCTATTTCCGTGAGAGCAAAGAAGCGCGGGAGGTGATGCGCCGCTGGAACCGGGAGGCGTATCGTTGGGCCGCGCCGCTGAGTGAACCGCATACAGAACTGGAGAGCCAGGTGTTGAGCGATATGTACGATGCGGAGGTGGCGTATCAGGATGCTTATTTGGGGGAATTGTTTGATGTGCTGCACGGCCGTGCCAATCAACAAAACACCCTCACCATCATCGTCGCCGACCACGGAGATGGGTTGGGAGAACATGGCTATATGGGGCACGCTTTTGTCGCTTACCAGGAGTTGGTGCATGTACCCCTGATTGTCAACTGGCCCAAACGGTTGCCGCAGCCGGGGCGTGTGAGCACCCCGGTCAGCACCCGCCGCGTTTTTCACACCATGTTGGATGCGGTCGGCCGCCTGCCAGAAATGCCCGGCCTGGAACCGGCATCGGCGCATGGGCTGACGCTGCTGGAGACAGCTTACGGCCTACCCGAAGCCACTTCAGGCCGTGACCCCGAAAATGGCATCGCCTACACCGAAATCTACCCACCGCTTACCTTTGTAAAAGCCATTGAGCAGCGTCAGCCAGAACTGCTGCATCAATACCGCTGTCTTTCTGTGCGGCGGGCAGTCGTGCGCCAGGCGGGATTGGATAATGATTCCACCTATAAACTAATTCATGTAGATGACCAGCCCGATGAACTATTCGACCTGGAGGCTGATGCGGGTGAGGCAGAGAATGTGATGGTGGTACGGCCGTCTACAGCCGCCATTCTCAACGACGATGTCAAACGAATCGCGGCCAATGTCACCCGCCAACGAGATCATCTGACCGCCGCCACCGAAGTAGAAATTGACGACAACCTGGCCCAACGCCTGCGCGCGTTGGGATATATTGAGTGATCTTGTGATCTGGTGTTTTAGTGATTTTGTGCCTCGGTACACACTCGAACACAAAAACACTAATACACAAAGTCACGAAAATACGAGGATTTATGTTCGACCAACTACAAATTGACCGCATCGCCTTTGAAATCCCCATTCCCCTGTTCTTGCAGGAGCGTTTTGACCTGGGACCCTCATTTCCAATTTTCTGGTATGGCATCATCATCGTCATCGGTATTGCTCTGGGTGCCTGGTGGGCTGTGCGGGAATTGAAGAAGCGGGATCAGCCAGCCCGTGTGATTGACGAGTTTTATAATGGCCTGATCATTGTCGTCTTTTCTGGTTACTTATTTGCCCGCCTGACCTATGTCGTTTTGGATATGGTGGATGGCGGCCAATATGACAATTTGTGGGATGTGATCAATGTGCGGGCTGGTGGCGTCAATATCCTTGGTGGGTTTATTGGTGCGGCGTTGGTGGGCTGGATTTACGCAAAATGGCGCAACCTCCCTCTCTGGCAATATGCAGATGTGGCTGGCCCGGCTATTTTGTTGGCGCAGGCTATCGGCCGTTGGGGAAACTTCATCAACCAGGAATTGTATGGCCCGCCAACCACATTGCCCTGGGGATTGCTGATTGATGCTCCTTATCGTCTGCCAGAATATGTGACTTTACCGGCAGATACCCGCTTTCATCCCACCTTTTTGTATGAATCTATTGCCCTGTTTGTTGGTTTCATTTTGCTTCATTTCTTGAACAATCGGTATCGGGAGGTGTGGCAGCCGGGTACCTTGTTTGGCATTTTCCTGGTGTGGTGGGGTGGCAACCGCGCCTGGATTGAACTGTTCCGACCTGATCAGGCGACATTGGGCGATACGTTTATCACCTATTCCATGCTGATGTCCATTGGCCTGGCGTTGGTGGGTGTCTTTATCGCTCTGGCGCGGAATGACAGGCTGCCAGAGATGTTTGCGCGGAAGAAACGGCCGTCTAAACCCAAGCCAAAACGGAGTTGATCTGGTTCGTAGTAGGCGATTTATCGCTTACTACGAACAATTGAGGAAAAGATGCTTAATCAGTCTGACAAAATAGGGGAGCTGGCGCTGACGTTTGATGATGTGCTGTTGGCTCCTGGCTATTCGGAAGTGTTGCCGGCCGATGTGGAATTGCGTACCCGTCTGGCTGGTGATTTGTTTTTGAACATTCCGGTGCTGTCGGCGGCGATGGATACGGTGACGGAAGGGCGTATGGGCATTGCCCTGGCGCGGCTGGGTGGTATTGGCGTGATTCATCGCAACCTGGACATTGAAGAACAGGCGGAGCAGGTGGACATGGTGAAGCGGTCGGAAGCGGGCATGATTGTGGACCCGGTGACGTTACGGCCGTCGCACACGCTGGCTGACGCGGAAAACCTGATGAGCCGCTACCATATTTCCGGTGTGCCTATTACGGAGGGCAACGGCCGTCTGGTAGGCATTCTCACCAATCGGGATACGCGCTTTGTCAAACCGGGCAACCAGCCCATCTCCGAATTTATGACCAGCGAAGGGCTGGTGACGGCCCCCGTGGGCACCACACTAGAAGAAGCCAAAGAAATCTTGCATCGCCACCGCATTGAAAAACTGCCTCTGGTGGACGACAACTTTCACTTGAAAGGGCTGATTACCGTCAAAGACATCTTGAAGAAGGTCAATTTTCCGAATGCGGCTACGGATGGCAACGGCCGTCTCCTTTGTGCCGCTGCCATTGGCGTAGGCGAAAAAGGGCTGGCGCGGCTGGATGTGCTGGTGCAGGCGGGCGTGGATGTGGCCGTCATTGACACGGCGCATGGACATACCGCCCTGGTGCTGCAAACCGTCCGCGAAGCCAGAGACAGGTATCCCCATTTGCCCATCATTGCGGGCAATGCCGCCACCGCCCAGGGGGTCAATGACCTGGCGAATGCCGGGGCCAGCGCGGTGAAAGTGGGTATTGGCGCCGGTTCGATTTGCACCACACGCATTGTGTCCGGGGCCGGGATGCCGCAGTTAACAGCCGTGCTCGAATGTGCGGCCGCCGGTTCCAAACGGGACATCCCCGTTATCGCCGATGGCGGCATCAAATATAGTGGCGATATTGTTAAGTCGTTAGCGGCCGGTGGCAGCGCGGTCATGCTTGGCTCCATGCTCGCCGGCCTGGAAGAAAGCCCCGGCGAAATCATCCTTTACGAAGGGCGGCGCTACAAAGTGTACCGAGGCATGGGCAGCCTGGGTGCGATGCAGGGGCAAGGGGCCGACCGCTACGGCAGTGGCGTCAAGAAAAACGGTGAGCGTGACAAACTGGTGCCGGAGGGAGTGGAAGGACAGGTGCCTTACCGTGGTAAGCTGGCCGATGTGATGTACCAGATGATGGGCGGTTTGCGCTCCGGCATGGGCTATGTGGGCGCGGCTAATCTGGCCGAACTGCATGACAAAGCCCGCTTTGTGCGTATCACCAATGCCGGGCTGCTGGAAAGCCACCCACACGGCATCACCATCACCAAAGAAGCGCCGAATTACCAGGTTAGACGGTAGCCGGTAATTCGTAACCAGTAATCGGTAATCCGTAATCCGACAATGGGCTTCGAGTTACAAAATACGGAGAAAGAGCAATGGCAAAGAGTGAAGTTCATCTGACCCAAGAACAGGCCCGTAAAAACGCGGAGATTTTGGCCTATTTGGAAGCGGAGCGGCGCAAGCTGATTGAGGACACCCGCGCATTGCAAGAACAATCACGCGAGGAACGCCGCCTGGCCCGCATGGAAGAAAAAGGCGGCAGTTGTGGCGGTTTGCGACTGGATAATTGAGTTGTGATGTAATGCGATTTGCCAAATCGCGTTACACAACGATTACGTGTTTAACCACTCCACTTACATCTCTCCCTTCACCTGGCGCTATGGCAGCGAGACAATGCGCCAGATATGGTCGGAGGAGCATAAGCGACGGCTGATGCGCCAGGTATGGGTGGCGCTGGCAACGGCGCAACACCAGGCAGGCATGGTGAGCGCGGCACAGTTAGCCGATTTGCAAGCGCATCAAAACGACATTGACATCCCCCGCGCATTGGAAATTGAAGAAGAAACACGCCATGATGTGATGGCCGAAATTCGCACCTTTGCCGAGCAGTGCCCGGTGGGCGGCGGCATCATTCACTGGGGAGCGACCAGCGCGGATATTACGGATAATGCCGATGTGCTGCGGCTGCGGGAGGCGGCACGGCTGGTGCAGTCGCAGTTGCGGGAACTGCTGTTGGTGCTGGCGGAGAAGATTGAGGCGACGGCCGTTATCCCCACTATGGCCCACACCCACATCCAACCGGCCGAACCAACCACATTGGGCTATCGCTTTGCTGTTTATGCTCAAGATTTGCTAGACGATTACACCCATCTCCAATTCCTCATCTCCAATCTCAGAGGCAAAGGGCTTAAAGGTGCCGTTGGTACACAGGCTGGTTACGCGGAATTGTTGGCAGATACGGCCGTGTCGCCAGAGCAGATGGAAGCGGCGGCGATGGCGATTCTGGAACTGCCGTACTTTCCCATTGCTACGCAAACTTACACGCGGCAGCAAGATTTACGGGTGCAGCAGGTGTTGGCCGGTATCGCCGCGTCGCTGCACAAATTTGCCCTCGATTTCCGCATTTTGCAGTCACCGCCGTTTGGTGAATGGGCGGAGCCGTTTGGCAAACGGCAGGTGGGGTCTTCGGCGATGCCGTTTAAGCGCAATCCGATTAACGCCGAGAATATCTGTTCGCTGGCGCGGTATGTGGCCGGCCTGTCGGCGATGGCCTGGGACAATGCCAGCCAGGCGATTTTGGAGCGCAGTCTGGATGATTCGGCCAACAGGCGCATCTTTCAGGCAGATGGTTTTTTGGCGACGGATGAGATGCTACAGCGGGCGATTCGGCTGGTGCGGGAGATGACGATTGATGAAGAGGCAATTGCCCGCAACATGGCAATTTATGGCCCGTTTGCAGCTACGGAGCGCGTGTTGATGGCTTTGGTTTCGGCCGGGGCCAGCCGCCAGGAGGCGCATGAGTGGATTCGGGAGGCGAGTTTGCGGGCGTGGGCGAAGATGAAGGAGGGGAAGGCGAATCCGTTGGTGGGGATTTTGACGGGGGATAGTAGGATATTAGGATATTGGGGGGTGGGGGAGGTGTGGGGGTTGATGAGGGCGGAGGGGTATGTGGGCACGGCCGTTGCCCGCGCCCGCGCTTTTGCCCAGGTGATACGGGGGACGGCCGTTTAGCAATCATCATTCACACGTCAGCAAAAATGATTATCATAGGGACCAGACACACCAAAAATTACCTGTTGGGAGGGTGATAATCATGCAGCAAAATCAAACGAAAAGATACATTATCTTTACAGTCGCCATCCTCATGTTGAGCCTGGGGTTATGGGTGGCCGGTTGTACGCCGGATGAGGAGGTAGTGGAAGTGACGGTGCGGCCGACGGCAGAGGTGGGGGGTACGGCCGTGACCTCCACCGTTCTCCCTATACCAACCGCTACTTCCATCATTTTGTCCAATCTAACGCCGCCTTTGCCTGGAATGCTCTATTGGGGGCCAGATGGGAAAGAAACATGGCTCGTTGATGACAACGGACAATCTCAGAAACTTTCAGACCTTCAGATAACTCCCCGGCTTCTAGCCGATAGTCGCCAATTTATCTATTTTAGGGATGATGAGTTATGGGAAATGGCTCATGATGGTGGCGATCAGCATCGCCTGTTTTCTTTTGCGGATATATCACCCTGGTATTATTGGTCTGCGGAGACGGGTGTTACCTGGTATTTAGATACGGCTGGTGCAGAAATTGAGGCAAGGGAGGTTGGGAAATTAAAGATGCTTGATGGAGCAGGAGATGTGCTTAATTTGACAGAAAGCTATTCTGCTCATGCCCCGGTTATGGCACCCGATGAGAAAAGCATTGCTTTTGATGAAGAGGGAAACCCAGCTATATATCAACTGGAAACTGGTAAATGGTCATTCGATTTAACCGAATATGGACTGTCTGAAGGGTTCGATTTCTATTCAGCAGCCTGGTCGCCAGATGGACGGTTATTAGCCTGGACAGCTTATAACCCCTGGTCATATACCTATAGCCTCGTTATTTTCAATGTAGAGACACAAACGGCTGAAGTTATCCAATTTCCTGATCACATGAGTTGGTATATCTATACACCTCTTTGGCATCCAGACAGTAATAAACTGGCAGTCATGCGAAGTGGTGGAGATCCGATGAGCGATTCCGATGGTTGGATTATTGACTTAGAAACTCAGGATAGAATTTTTATGGGGGTCTTAGCTGAGGTGCAATGGTCTCCATATGGGGGATGGCTGGCTTATACGCTCCGTGTGGAAGAAGGACAACCTTTTACTACTCGCGTATGGGTGATGAAGGAAGACGGCCGTGAACAGCACTATCTGGGTTATGGAGAGAATCTTGTCTGGAGTCCGGACGGCCGTTATCTGACATATTGTGGTCTTGAAGAGACTGGCTACGAAGGCTTGGGACGTTGGCTGACTTCACCTGAAACTGATTGGGTTTCGACCCCAATAGATTTTGGTTATCAAGAAGGGTGTAATTTCGTTCAATGGTTGGAACTAGACCAACCAGAATTGGTTGCTTACGTTTTGCCAAAGGCACTACCTTCTCCTGGCCCTTTGCTGCCTACTCCTACAATAGTTCCTGCTTCAACAGAACCAATCCCCACAGTCACGGCCGTTTGCAATCTCTACCCACCAGGTACAACCTGGCCCGAAGTCCCCTTGCCATCACAATGTTACGATGTGCTTCCTGATCTTCCAGAACGCCGATATTGTTCCTGTAGTAATTTTGAGTTTTCCCCAGATGGGAAATGGTTTGCTTTTACTTTGGGAGATTATCTCAGTGGTTATTACGTGCAACCTGGCCTCATCAATCTGGAAACGGGAGAAGTGCAGACAAATACTGTTGGTACTGGCCTTATGCAATTTTTACCCAATGACGAGAGACTGGTTGGCAATTACTATGGTGAAGGCCCGGGGGAAATATGGTGGGCAAATTCGCTAACTGGTGAATCTTTACGATTAGGCCCTGGTGGAAACGTAACCTGGAACGCGGATGAAACGGCGTTTGTGGTAGAAGCTACACCATACGTAGGTATGGCTGGTGCGGTTTGGGGCTACAATGTGGAAACACATACGTTGTTCTTGCCAGAGAGATGGTTTGCTGATAACAAACCTGTTTGGGTTCCCGAAGGGACACATTTGCTGTACCAGCACCAGACCAATATCGCCACAGCCGAAAACATGGTGACACTTAGTCCACGCCAGATTCATATGGTGGATGCTATGAGCGGTGAGGAACAAGTTGTGTTAAGTGATCCAGCTTATCATTACCACCTTTGTCCAGATGATCGCACCGAAAGCTGTTATTGGAACGGAGATTGGATCAAGATACAGCGTCTACCCTATCATCCAGCGACATTTGATTTTGAAGATTACAATAACCCTGACTATAGGTGTGCCTGGTATGTCAAAAATTGCGCTGATCAACCAGAGTATTTAGGGTTGAACTGGCGTACTTTAGAAGTTCTTCCCTGGTCAGAAATAGTTAATTGAAATGCGTTTGCCGCAGAGAACGCGGAAGATGCGGAGGCAACCCTTCTGCGTCCTCCGCGCCTCCGCGCCCTCTGCGGTTATCAATTTCTTTACGGCGTCAGTTGGAATGCTTCCAGGGCGGGCAGCATTACCGATTCGTAGAGCGTTTCTTTTTCATCTGGGTTCGTAATCAGCAGCACCAGCAGGGTCGTGCCATCCTCTTCGGCCGTTGCCAACAGCACCGGCAGTCCTTGCGTTTCTGCTTCATACAACGTCCAGGTGTGTCCACCAGCCTCTATTGTTTCATCGCCGGTTGGCGTTTCCGCCAGCCCCAGTTGTGTGGCTAATAGATCAACCAAAAAGTCGGCCGTCATGCCCGGCGCCGCTTGTTGAATAAGCACGGTCTGGTCTAGCCCCGTGCTACCGCGTGCGTACACGCCTGGCCCTGCTTCCGTCCAACCTTCCGGGGCAACACTGCTAAAACCAAATGTCTCATCGGTGTAGGGGGCCATGACGACCGCTTCTGTTTCGGCGCCGGGCGTCACAAACGTCGGGCCGCCCAGGTCGGCCAGGCAGGTGGTATCTGGCACGGCCGTTGGCTCGGCCAGGAACGATTCCACCACACTGATACCACAGTCGCCAGCCAATGACACACCATGTCCCGTACCCGGAAATTCATAGTAATAAGCGTTGCTCAGGTTGGCCTGCACCTGCTCGCCCCAGGCAGGTGGCGTGATGGGGTCATATTCCCCGGCCAGGATGAGGGTGGGGATGTCGCTGGTAATAGGTTCGTTTTCCAGGGGCACGGCCGTGCCCGCCCCCCATTGTTCACAAATCAACAGCGCCATTGGCCCCAGGTTGGGGCTGTAACGAAAGATCGGTTCCAGTTCTGGTTGAGCCGCCAGCGCAGCCGTTATCTCTTCGGCTGTAGCAAAACCATTTTCCTCATAACACTGCACCGAAAACTGCATCCCGATGCTGGAAAAGCCACTGTTGCTCAAAAAGCTGGAAAGCAACAGACCGAGCGTTTCATACTCGCCCGCGCTCACGTCGGCAATCAGTTTGGGCAGTTCGGGGATAATCTCGGTGGCGTAGAGTGATTGGAACAGGACGCCTATCAGGTCATCGCCCCGAAAGTAGGCTTCATAATCGTCTCCGGTGAACAGGTTGGAGACGGGCAAGACGATTATTTCCGCATTTAATTGGGCAACAGTGTCGAAAAAGAGCGTTTCCAGATCAGGGTAAGCTTCAGCGCAGGCGGGATCGGCCGCGCAGCCGGCAAAAAAGACATCAAAGGCGCGGGCTACATTCTCTGGCGTGTCTGTGAGCAGATTGACCTCCAACGGATAGGCCGAATCCAAAATGACGCTGCGTACCCCTTCGGGATAATCACGCATCAGGGTTTGCGCCAGCCGCGTACCATAAGAAACGCCCCAAACGTTCCATTCATCAAAGCCAAGAGCGTCGCCCAGGGCGATACGTAAATCGTTCAGGTCGGCGGCGCTGGCCGTGCTGTTATAGGCAGCCAGATTGACCCCTTCATCGGCTAAGCGATCGCGGCAGGCCAGCAGTGTTTCCATGCCTTGCTGCCCGGCTTCTTCGGCAGAAATGTCTTGTTCCAACAGGTCATATGCCCATTCGGTGTATTCTGGGCAGGCCAGCGAGGGTTCGGAATAACCTGTACCACGTTGGTCAAACATAATCAGAGTGTGGTTTGCCAGGTAGGGGGCAAACCGCATTTCGAAGACGAGGGGAACGGCTTCCAGCGCGTCGCCACCGGGGCCGCCTTCCAGGTAGACGATGGGATCGGGTGCAGGATTGTCGCTCTCGCTGGCGAAGATGGCGACGTGCAGGCGGATGGTCTGGTCGTTGTTCGGGTCGCTGCGGTCTTCGGGCACGGTCAGCCAGCCACAGGTGACATCACGGCCGTTGGGCACATCAAATTCACACGCGGCCTCCTCAAAAGCGGTGGTTGGTTCGCTGGTAGCGGTGGGTTCGGGGGTGAAGGTAGGCGGGATGGTGGGTACGGCCGTTGGTTCATCCGTTGGTACGGCCGTTGCCGTGTTGGTTGGCGTCGGGTTTGTAGTCGCGGTTTCAACTGCTTCAGCGACGGCCGTAGCCGTTGGCGCTGTCGGTGTTGGCTCTTCATTGTTGCAGGCCGTAATTAAGACAACCAGGCCCACGGTCAACAGACACAAACGAACAAAAGTAAACTTTTTCATCTACTTACTCCTTTTGGGGTACGGTGCGATTTGGAAAATCGCCTTACAAAAATCAGTGTGCTATACGGCGCTGGCGCGGGAAAGGTGCGGGTGGTGGAGTTCATAATCCGTAATTCGTGAACCGTAATCCGTGAAAGGTTTACGGATTACGGATTACGCATCACGGATTACGGGCTACGGCCGTGCCGGTAACGCCAGTGCGGTAACGGCGGCGATAACGGGCAGGACGGCCGTGTATTGCAGCGCCGTCGCCAGTCCGATCTGGTCAGCCAGTAACCCCAGGAAGTAGCTGCCCAACGCGCCTCCGGCGAACATTAGCCCCAGCGCCAGCCCAGAGGCCAACGCCCGCCGCCCCGGAAACAACGATTGCACATTCAGCACCAGAATCGTGTGTGGCATCCCGGCAAAAAAACCGGCCAACAGCAGCAATGCCGGTTGCGCCAACCCCGCTGCCGGAATGTACCAATAGATGGGCAGAATCAGCCCCAACATCCCGGCCAGGATCACCCATTTCCCGGCTACCCGGTCGCCCCATGCCCCGCCAACAATACCACCCAATGCCGACCCCAACATCAACATACCGGACAAAATGCCCACGTGCGTCTGCGCATAACCAGCTTCGGTAAACAGCTTGGGGGCAAAGGTGATGGCGGCAATGCTCACGGTGCTGCTGGTGAGGATGATGATGGTCAGCGGAATACCCCGCCGAATCCAGTCCTGGCGTTGAATGGCGCGGGTGGTTCTGGCCTGGGCGCGCTGTGTTTTCTCGGCGTGTAGCCCGGCAGCGTCATTGGTCAGCCACAACCAGCCATAGGCAAAAGCAAAAAGGGTGGTGAGGGGGATGAGAACGTAACCGGTACGGCCGTGCCAATCCAACGTAATGCCTGCCAGAATTGGCCCCATAAACAGCCCTATCTGCCCGGCAAAAAAGAAAACGGCCGTCGCCCGGCTGCGGGCGGTCTGGCTGATCAGGCTGGCAACCATTGTCCCCGCCGGGTGAAACATGCCAGAACCAATCCCGGCGACGGTCAGGGCGGCCAATGCCAGCCAATCCCCGGCCAGCGAGGCCAATGTAAAAAAGAAGGTCATCCAGCCCATGCCGCCTACCACCAGCCAGCGTGGGCCAATGCGGTCGGCCAGCCAGCCAAACAACGGCTGTGATAACGACGCCCCCACGTTGTACACCAGCAAGGTGATGCCTACCTGCGCATTGGTCAGCCCCAGGGCAATTGCCAGCAGGGCAATGAGCAGGTTGCGGCTGCTGTTGAGCACGTCAATGCAAAAATGGGTGATACTGACGGCCTGGTACGGCCGTGCCTGGATGAAGGGAGTGTCGGTAACTGCCATCTTGTCAATTTCCTTATTAACGCAGAGACGCGGAGGAGCAGAGGTTTATTCGCTAAATGCTCTCTGCGTCTCCGCGTTGTTTTCTCTTCCGTTCTATTGGTCTGATAATGTAGTTGCCAGTACTGTTGCCAGATGTTCGATGCGCTGGTTTTCAATTGCCAGGCCGCGCATTTGCATCAGGCAGCCGGGATCGGCGGTGACGAGGATGTCGGTGTTGGTCTGCCGAGCATAATCCAGCTTCACGGCCGTCATCGCATTACTCACCTCCGGCATCCGCAGTGAAAAGAGGCCGCCAAAACCACAGCAGCGGTTAGCTTCGGCCATCTCATGTAGGGTGCAGCCCACGGCCGTGAGCAACTGCCGCGAATCATTACCCAACCCCAACAGACGGCACATATGGCAGGAATCGTGATAGGTGACGCTGGGGGCAGACTCGGCCGCGTTGGGTTGCCAGCCCGCCTGCTGCACCAGAAATTCGCCCAGTTCAAAGGTTTTGGCCGCGAGGGATTGGGCACGGCCGTGCCATTCATCATCGTCCGCCAGCAAATGGGCATATTCCAGACGCATCATCGTCGTGCAAGAGCCGCTGGGGAGTACAACCGCTTCATACGGCTCAAAAATCTCAATGGCCCGTTTGGCCAGGTCGAGCGCCTGGGGCACAAAACCGCTGTTAAAAAAAGGCTGCCCGCAGCACGTCTGCGCCGCCGGAAATTCCACCTCATACCCGGCGCGGCGCAGTAACTTCACCGTTGCCACACCCACTTCGGGCATGATCTGGTCTACAATGCAGGTAACACAGAGGGCTACTTTTGTCATGGTGATTCGTAATCCGTGAGCCGTAAGCCGTAAATCGTAATCGGATTACGGATTGCGGCTTACGGTTTACGAGTATAATCAGGGCAGTATACTGGCGAGCGGTAGAAGGGGCAAACCGATGAATGAGAGCAACTTTTTGCAGGCATTGGCAAGACTGTACCCGGCGGAGCGGTTGTTGACCGGCGGCGCGTCGAAGGTGGCGTATGAGTCGGACGCGCTGACCGGCTTTCGGCGGCAGGCGTTGGCGGTGGTCTTGCCGGAAACAGAAGCCGAAGTCGTGAAAACGGTGCGCTTGTGCCATGCGCACGGTGTCCCTTTTGTGGCGCGGGGCAGTGGCACCAGCCTGTCCGGCGGCTCGCTGCCGGTAGCCGATGGTATCGTCATTGGGCTAAACCGGCTGAACCGAATTTTGCGGGTGGATGTGGAACAGCGCACGGCCGTTGTCCAGCCCGGCGTTGTCAATTTGCACATCTCCCAGGCGGTGGCCGCACACGGTTTGTATTATGCACCCGACCCCTCCAGCCAATCCATTTGCACCATTGGTGGCAACATCGCCTTCAACTCCGGTGGGGCGCATTGCCTGAAATATGGCATGACCAGCAACCACATTTTGCGTATCAAAGCGGTGCTGGCCGACGGTGAAGTCGTCGAATTTGGCAGCGAGAGCGCCGAAGGAGTGGGCGTTGGCCCGGATTGGATTGGTCTGTTTGTGGGGTCGGAAGGGTTGTTTGGCATTGCGTTGGAAATTACCGTGCGCCTTTTGCCCAAACCGGAGCTATACCGCACCGTATTGGCTGCCTATCACGATGTGCAGACCGCCGGAGAAGCGGTAGCTCAGGTGGTGGCTTCCGGGCTGCTGCCGGGAGCGATGGAGATCATGGATCGGCTGGCGATCAAGGCGGCGGAAGCGGCCGTTCATGCCGGGTATCCCCAGGATGCGGAGGCGCTGCTGATTGTGGAGTTGGAAGGGGAAACGGCGCAGGTGGAGCAGGAGTTTGTGGCTTTACGGCCACTCATCGAAGCCTCTGGCGCGTATGAAATTCGCGTAGCCAACAGCGAGGCGGAGCGGGTGGCGATCTGGAAAGGGCGGAAGGGGGCGTTTTCGGCTGTGGGGCGGCTGAGTCCCGATTATGTGGTGCAGGATGGGGTAGTGCCGCGCAGTCATTTGGGGGAGGCGTTGGCCTTCATTCACAACCTCAGCCGGGAGTATGGGCTGGGTATTGCCAACGTGTTCCACGCCGGCGATGGCAATTTGCACCCGCTGATTTTGTATGACGGCCGTGTGCCCGGTCAACTTGAGTTAGCGGAGGAGTGTGCGGGCAAAATTTTGCGCAAGTGCATTGAACTGGGTGGCTCCATTACCGGCGAGCATGGGGTGGGCATGGAAAAGCGTGAATACATGCCCTACCAGTTTAGCGAAGACGACCTGGAGGTGATGGTGGCTCTCCGCCGCCAGTTTGACCCGCTGGAGATTGCCAACCCTGGCAAAATGCTGCCCGGCGATGACGCCCCCGCCTTGAAACAACACGGGTTGCACCCGTTGGAAAAAGCAGGCCTCATATCGCGGGAGTAAATTCTTGCCACCTGGCTGCCCAGATTTTTGGGGCTTGTTATAATCGGGGTGGATGAGGAGAACGATTATCAACCAACAAGCCCCCACACCCCAGACAATGGCACACGGCCGTGCCTATCTCTATTTCACCGTTTTTATTGCCGGGATGAGTACGCTGGCAATTGAGTTCACCACCAGCCGCATGTTGCAGACGGTGTATGGCACGTCTAACATCGTCTGGGCCAATGTGATCGGGCTGGTGCTGCTCTTCCTGACAGCCGGTTATTTCATCGGCGGACGGTTGGCAGACAAACGGCCGTACCCCCACCTCTTTTACACCCTCGTCACCATCACCGGATTTGCCGGGGTCTTTTTCCTGCTGCTCACCAGCGTCATTTTACGCTCAGCGGCGGCGGCCATGGCGGGTGTGAATGTAGGCGCGATTGTCAGTTCACTGGTGGGTGTGATTTTGGCGCTGGCCGTGCCTGTGACCTTGCTTGGTTGCATGTCGCCGTTTGCCATCCGGCTGGCGGTGCAAGATGTGGGCGAGGCGGGGCGGGTAAGCGGCCGTATCTATGCTATCTCCACCTGGGGCAGCATCATGGGCACGTATCTGCCGGTGCTGCTGGTGATTCCTCTGGCCGGTTCACGCCTGACGGCGCTTATCTTTGGCACGATTTTGCTGCTGGTGGGGCTGGGTGGATTGTGGCAGACGCGGCGGCGCACGGCCGTGTGGGGATTGGCGCTGCTGTTGTTGCTGTTGCCCATCGCCTATTTCGGCACGCGCGGTACCGTCAAAGCATACGAAGGGCAGATTTTTGAGACGGAATCAGCCTATAACTACATCCAGGTGGTGCGCCACGACGACTGCAATTACCTGCTGCTGAATGAGGGGCAGGCGTATCATTCGTTTTATTGTGACGGTGGCTACGTGCCCCGTGTCTCCGTGTGGAGCATTATGCTGGCGGCCCCGTTTTTCAACGAAGGGCCGGTACGGGTGGACAATATGGCGGTGATTGGGCTGGCGGCGGGGACCATTCCCAAGCAGTACGGCCGTGTCTTTGGCCCCATCCCTATTGACGGCATCGAACTCGACCCGACCATCATCCAGGTGGGTGTGGACTATTTTGACCTGACGGAGCCACATATCAATTTGATCGCCGGCGACGGCCGTTACGAACTCAACCGCCTGACCACCCAATACGATGTCATCACCATTGACGCCTACAAAGTGCCCTACATCCCCTGGCACCTGACCACCCGCGAATTTTTCC
Source organism: uncultured Ardenticatenaceae bacterium (assembly GCA_964467705.1). Lineage (GTDB taxonomy): Bacteria > Chloroflexota > Anaerolineae > Promineifilales > Promineifilaceae > CAADGU01. The sequence goes on from CAYXUZ010000066.1 coordinate 15,544, forward strand.
AGGAGGTGCAGGCGCATCTGACGGAAACGGGTGTGGTGGCTGTGAATGTGGGCCGCGCTCCCCAGGATCGCACGCTGGTAGATGCGATGGCGGCCACAATGCTGACCGTTTTCCCCACCCTGCACGCCATTGATGTGCCCGGCACGTTGAATACGATTCTGGTGGCGACGATGCAGCCCACCACAGCCAACAATGTAGCGGACAATCTGGCCCAACTCAGCCCGAACGTTGACCCGCTGCTGAGAGAGGCATTGGTCACGGCCGTCGCCCACCCCGCTCCCGTCACCCCTTCTGACGTCATCTTCACCGACGAACGCGCCCCCGTGGAGATAATTATTGACTCGCTGGTGCTGCGTTATTTACTGCAAACCGGGCCGGGTGGATTGCCGGGTCTGGGAAGTGAACAGTGAGCAGTAAGCAGTGTGGACGTTTTGCTGCTCACTGCCCACTGCTTACTTTTTAATCATCAAGGAAACCACATGGAACTAACCACCTGGCACAAACTCATCCGCACGGCCGTCATCCTTGCCATGCCCTTCTTTCTGGGGTTGGGCATGATGCTGCTGGTGATTGAATGGAACTGGCCCAGCTATCCGGCGTGGGAGTACGGCCGTATCCCCCCCGACAACTACGGCCTCCCTCCCGAACAGCGGCTTGACCTGGCCCAACAAACGCTGGCCTATTTGCGCCAGCCCGGCCGTGCCGATGATGTGATCTTCCTGCTGGAAGAATTGCGCCTGCCGGATGGGCAGCCGCTTTATAACGAACGCGAAATCGGCCATATGCTGGATGTGAAAAACGTGGCCGACAATATCCGCGTTGTCTGGCTGGTGACGGGTATCATCGTGGTGGTTGGTTCGCTGGTGTTGGTGCTGAAGCCAGAAACGGCCGTCTATGGCTGGCGCACCATCATGTGGGGCGGCGTTTTTACAGTGGTTATGTTAGCTACCATCGCCCTTTTTATTTTGCTGGCCTGGGATGTCTTTTTTGTGCAGTTCCACGAACTGCTCTTCCCCCCCGGCACCTGGACATTTGCCTACACCGACGGCCTCATTCGCCTCTTCCCAGAGCAGTTCTGGTTTGACGTGGGCGTGATCATGAGCGGTGGGGCGTTGTTGTTGGGGGTGGTCACGGCCGTGTTGGGGTTCTTGATGGCACGTAGAATCAGTTAGCAGTCAGCAGTGTGCAGTAAGCAGTGCCGTTTACTGCTCACCGCTCACCGCCTACTGCTCACTTCTCCAAAAGGGACAGGTATGAAATCCATCCTCATTACCGGGGTCTCCACCGGCATTGGCTATGAAACGGCTAGACTGCTGGTGGGACAGGGCTGGCAAGTGTTTGGCAGTGTGCGCAAACCGGCGGATGCGGACCGGATTCAGGCGGAGTTGGGCGATGGTTTTATGCCGTTGCTGTTTGATGTGACGGATGAAGTGGCGATTGCAACGGCCGTGACCCAAATCCCCGCCCCCCTCACTGCCCTCATCAACAATGCCGGTATCGCCGAACCGGCCCCCCTGATGCACCTACCTCTAGCCGAATTCCGCCAACATCTGGAAATTAACGTCACCGGCGTGTTGGCCGTGACGCAGGCAGTTCTGCCGTTGTTGGGCGCGCAGATGAACTGGCCGCATCCACCGGGACGCATCATCAACATCAGTTCCGTCAGCGGCCGTATCGTTTACCCGTTTATGGGGGCGTATGCCGCCTCCAAACACGCGCTGGAAGCAATGTCAGACGCGCTGCGGCGGGAGCTGCTGCTGTATGGCATTGACGTGATCCTGATTGAGCCGGGCACGGTGCAAACGCCGATCATTGGCAAGTTTGCCGGGCAGGTGGCGCGATATATGGCTACCGATTACGGCCGTATCCTGCAACCGCTCGCCGCACAGGTGGAAAAGCGAGAACAATCCGCGCTGCCGGTCGAACGGGTGACGGCCATCATCCTGCAAGCTCTCGAAAGTGAACACCCCAAAACCCGCTACCCCATCCCCCGCAAACGGCTTACCGGCTGGCTGCTCCCCCGTCTGCTGCCTGACCGCTGGTTTGACCGGATGGTCGCCCGGCAGTTAAAGATCCACCACCGAGGTACGGCCGTCGGGAGCGAGGATCCGTCCTGATCAGAGTTGACGCCGAGCGATTACCAATGAAAACCGTTCCCCTTACTCTCGAAGATGATATTGTCACTATTTGTGATCACCTGGACTGGGCGCAAGACCAGCAAGTGATTTTTGTTTTGCCGGAAGATGGCGGCGTACTGCGCGAGGGGTTGGACATGGTGCGGCTGCTGCGCCACGCCGACAATATGCGCGCCGAAATTGCCCTGGTCACGGCCGATACAGACATCACCCGCCAGGCCAGAGCGTTGGGCATCCCCGTTTTCCTGACCATTGGCGCAGCGCGGCAGGGTAAACGGGATTGGCGGCGTGGTCGCCGCCGCCGCGAAATTGTGGGCCTCTCTACCATCGGCGATGACCGGTTTACCGATTATGAAGGTCGCATCCGCCCCGACCTGGCCGACCAGGTGGAAGCGCACAAACGGCTCTCGCCGCAAAGCGAACGGCGGCGCTGGTTGTGGCGGTATGCGGCCATCTTTCTCTTTTTTCTGACAACGGCCGTACTCTACACCGCTTTCCTCTATCTTTTGCCCTCAGCTACCGTCACTCTCAAACCAGAGGTGCTGCCGGTGCAGGTGGAGCAGCCGATTGTGGCCGACCCGTCCGCCGCTGTCACCGATTTCCAAAACGGCATCTTGCCTGGCCGTTTGCTGCAAACCAGCCACAACTGGCAGGCCGAAGTGCAAACGACGGGCGCCGTAGAAACGCCGGAGACACCCGCTCGCGGCAAAGTCATCTTTGCCAATTTGCTTGACCAGCCAACGGTCATCCCGGTGGGGACGCGGGTGCGCACCTCTGACGGTACCGACCGCGTGTACCAGACAACGGCCGAAGTGACCCTTCCCGGCGCGGTAGGTGGCACTGCCGAGGTAGAGGTGATCGCCGTTACCCCTGGCCCGGCGGGCAATGTGGCCGCTAATCTGGTAAACCAGGTGGAAGGGTCGCTGGCGATTCAGGTGGAGGTGCGCAACCTGGAGCCAATTGAAGGGGGCGATGTGCGCCAGGCTCCGGCGGTAACGGCCGAGGACCGCGACCGGCTTCGGGCACAGGTGGTGCAATTTTTGCTGGCGCTGGCCGCTTCGGAGATGGAAGCGCAGTTGACGCCGCAGGAATTTTTAACCCCCGATTCCCTGCGCGTGGTTAATGTATTGGATGAGACGTATTCGCATGAAGTGGGGGAGCAGACCAGCCGTTTGACGTTGGCGATGCGGGCCGAAGTGGCAGGCACGGCGGTGAACACCACTGCCGCTTCTGATCTGGCATATTATGCGTTGGGGCAGCAAATCCAGCCGGGATATGTGCTTTCACCGGACAGCATCCGCTTTGCCAGCGGCCCCATTACCGGGGTGGATGAAGCGGGGCGGGTCTACTTTTCCATGCTCGCCAATGGCCTGTTGGCGCGGGAACTGGAACCAGCAGTGGTGATTGCACAGGTGGCAGGGCAGGAGGTGGACACGGCCGTAGCCTACCTGCACCAACAACTCCCCCTGCGCGAGCCACCCCAAGTTCGCGTCTGGCCTACCTGGTTTAACCGCATCCCTTACCTGACCACGCGCATCAACACTGAGATTCAAACCGGGGATTAAGGTGACTCAATTTGTGGCTTCATGGCTTCGGCCACTGGTATTATTGGATTGATATTGACCCGGCTGGGATTCATTTTTGCATTGATTGAACCAATTTCACATGGGTAATACAATGCGAAAGGTGGCGCCAACGCCGACTTCGCTGGTGACGGAGACATCGCCGCGATGAGCCTGGACGATCTCTTTGACCAGCGCCAGCCCCAGGCCGGTGCCGCCATGTTGACGTTTTTCACGGCCGTCTACCTGATAAAAACGCTCAAATATCCGCCCCAACTGCTCTTCAGGAATGCCCATACCGGTGTCGGTCACTTCCAAAATTACCTGGCCTTCCTCTGCCCACAGGCGTAAAGTGACAGTTCCTTCAGGGGGGGTGAATTTGAAGGCATTGGAGATGAGGTTATCTATCACCCGGCGTAGATGGGTAACGTCGCCCATGATGGGGGGTACGGCCGTGCCAATTTCCGTTTTGAGCGTGATACCCGCTTTGTTTGCTTGCAGGCGATATTCATCCAACATGTTGTAAAGCAGTTGGTCAAGTTGCACCTCTTCGCGGC
>CAYXUZ010000066.1:19820-29067 GCA_964467705.1 uncultured Ardenticatenaceae bacterium
TAGTTCTTGAGTTTCCGCGGCTAACATGGCCGTCAGGTCGTCCATCAGGTCAATTAACATGCGAACGCGCCGGGAAATGATGTCTACCGACTCTTGCAGGCGTGGCGTCAATTCGCCCAATGCGCCCATGCCCATCAGTTCGGCATGGCCGTGAATGATGCCCAATGGGGTACGCAGTTCGTGGGAGACGGTCTGGATGAATTTGTTTTTCAGGTCGTCCAATTCTGCCTGGCGGGCCAGGGCATGGCGCAAGGCAGTGGTGCGCTGGTGGGCTTCGGCGTACATGCGGGCGTGCTGGATGGCGATGGCTGCCTGATGACCGATCGCTTCGGCCAGGGCCACCTGGCGGTCGGTGAACTGGCGGCGATTATCTCCCAGGTTGAAAAGGATAAGGGTACCCAGACAGGTGTCGGCAGCGGTGAGGGGCACGGCCGTGAGCGCCCCTACGCCCGCCTCTATCCACTTTGGCTGCGCCAGATAATAGGAAGCATAATGTTCCAGGCGCAGTGTCTCCCCGGTTTGCACTACTTCCCAGGCGATGCCTCGGCCCCGTGGCGCCGGTCGCAAAACAATGTTTGCCGGGATGTTGTGTGGATAAAAGGTCATGATCTGATGATCAATGACCAGCCCCAACAAACCGGCGTCAGCACCGGTCAGGTCGGCCGTCATGTTGAGTACATGGCCGAGAATGGTGGGCAGATCCATGGTGCTGGCCAGGGTGCGGGTGATTTCATTTAGTTGTTGTTCGCGGATCAGGTTGAGCCGGGTTTCATTGAGCAGTTGGATATTGGACATGGCTAACGCGGCCATGTGTGTCAGGGTTTGTCCGGTAGCCAGGTCATCGGTTGTAAAAGGAATGGGGTGATCCCGGTAAACAAGCAGCGCCCCCAGCAAGTTCGCTTCAGCGGTTGTCAGGGGGAAAACGGCGTAAGTACAAAACCCTTCGGCCTCCATGAAATGGCGCAGGTGAACGGTACGGCCGTCGTTGTGGATGTCCTGAATGACAATAGGCTCCAGGTTTTGCCATAATTCATAGCTGGGTGCGAGGTCAGCATTGTCACAGAGAGTGGAAATGTAACCAGGTGATAATCCCTCGGAGGCCGGGCAGGTTGTCCGATCTTCGTCATACAAAAAGATGGCGGCGCGTTCGGCCACCAACGAGCGAGTAGCCGCAGCCAGAACGGCCGTCCACAAATCTTCCGGCGTGGTGGCTGCCAGCAATGCCTTGGCTGTTTGCATAAGAATGGCTTGTTGCTGATCGGAGGGTGCCATGGAAAGTGGCGGCGTATCATGTCTGCCAGAAGATGCAGATGGGGAGTGAGTTGCCGGTGATTGGTTGCTGGTAAGCATCGGTTCAGGCTGGCTCATAGTTCCATGAAAAGCGGTCAACTGCCCGCATAGGCGACAGCGCGCAAAGCAAAAAGGGCCATTTCTTGCACGGCCGTTTCCGCTTCTCTTTCTGGTTCTGGATAAGTCAACAGATTGAGAATCATCTCATCGAAAGCGCCGGCATACCCTTCGGCCACACGACGGATGTTTTGGGTGGGGATGTGGCCTTGAGTCATGGCAGCCGTTAACGGCCGTTGCCACATCTTCACCAACCGCTCCCGAAACTCCAATCGCCGTTCTGCCAGCGAAGGTACGGCGCCCACACCCCCCACCAACAGCAGTTGAATGACGGCCGGTTCATACAGAGCAATGTTCACATAGGCCTGAATTCCTTTGAGCAGTTGGTGAGGCAGGTCGGTTCGACTGTTGATCGCCTGTTCCATTGCTTGCAGCAGAAAATCGGCCGTCTCTTCATACAGATGCACAAAAAGTGTTTCTTTGTCTGGGAAATAAAAATAGAAGGTGCCAATGGCCACCTCTGCATCCCGCACAATATCGCGCACGGTTGCGGCATGATATCCTTTCTCGGCAAAAACGCGCACCGCTGCATTCATCATCGCCGTGCGTTTGGCGTCTTTCTTCTGCCTGGTTCTCTCTGATGTGCTGTACTCTGTCATCTGCTCATCCGGGCATCCCCGTCCCTGATCAAGGTTGTGGCCGATTTCTAGCCACACTCTCACCAGGAGGATACTTGACCTTTGGATAGGGGTCAATGCGCTGAACTAATCGCTTATTCCTATTTTCGCCACCTACCTGCCCTTGACGATCAATGGGCCATTCATCATACTTAAGTTACTGATGGTATGCACCTGCTTTGGCCGGTGTCCCACCGGGCCAGCGGCGCACGGTAACAAGGAGTTTAGCCATGTCTGAGAGTGTTTACAAAGTTATCGAATTAGTGGGAACCAGTTCGGAATCCTGGGAAAAGGCGGCGGCAACGGCCGTTGAGCGAGCCGCCCAATCATTGCGTGATCTACGTATTGCCGAGATTGTGGCTCTGGATATGCACCTGGAAGATGGCAAAGTGGTCACATACCGGGCCAAGGTTAAAGTTTCATTCAAGTACGAAGACGCTTGAGCCACTATTCTAAACCAGACAAATTAGCGGCTGTCATTCACCTGAACCGGCGGGACCGCCTTCCTCTGTTCCAACAAATCTATTTTGCGATTCGCGCCCGCATTTTGCATGGCGATTTGCTGCCAGGAATGGGGCTGCCACCCACACGCCAGTTGGCACAGGTGCTCGGTGTGGCACGAGTTACGGTAACGGAGGCGTATGCCCAACTGGAAGCGGAGGGGTTTGTTATTTCGCGGCGGGGGGCGGGCACATTTGTGGCCGAGGATTTGAAGCTGGCAGAGGGGCAAACGGCCGTGCCCTCACTGGCGTTGTCTGTTTGGGGTGAGCGTGTGTTGGCGGCACGGCCGTCTACCAGCCAACCCTTCAATCGCCCCGAAATTGATTTTGGCTTCGGCCGTTCCTTCCCCCACATCTTCCCCTATGACATCTGGCGGCGGCTGCTGGACCGCTATCTCAGCACCGATGATGTAATGCTGTCCCGCTATGGCTCGGTGGCCGGGTTTTACCCATTACGGCAGGCGTTGGCCGACTATTTGGGGCAATGGCGGGGTGTGCGTTGCACGCCGGATCAGGTTGTCATTGTCAATGGGGCGCAGCAGGCGCTGGACATTTTGACCCGCCTGTATCTGTCGCCGGGTGGCGAAGTGTTGGTGGAGTCGCCGGGTTATGCCCAGGCATTTGAAGTTTTTCGTCTGTTTGGGGCCAATCTGATACCGCTGCCGGTGGATGATCATGGTTTCCCGGTGGAGGTGATCCCGTCTGAAAGCCGGGCGCGGTTGGTGTTTGTCACGCCATCCAATCAGTTTCCGCGAGGCGGGGCGTTGTCCTTGCCGCGCCGGGTGAGGCTGCTGGAATGGGCGCGGGCACGGGGCGCGTTTGTGGTGGAAGATGATTATGATGGGGAACTGCGGTATGCGGGACGGCCGTTGACCGCGTTACAAGGGTTGGATGAAGACGGCCGTGTCGTTTACCTGGGCACCTTCTCCAAAGTGTTGTTCCCGGCATTGGGACTCTCGTATGTGGTACTGCCGCCGGAGATGGTGACGCCATTTGTGCGTGCCAAAGCGGTAGTAGACCGGGGCGCGCCCACGTTGACCCAGGCGGCCATGACCGACTTTATTACCGAGCGGCATTTTGAGCGACACCTGCGCCATTTGCGGCAGGCATATGGACAGCGGCGGCAGGTGTTAGTGGAGGCACTGGATACGTATCTGGGTAAAAACGTGCGTTTTTCCCATGCACCGGCCGGGCTGCATGTGATGGTGTATCTGCCGGAGGGGATGTCAGAAACGGCCGTGATGGCAGGAGCGGCTGCTATTGGTGTGGGTGTCTATCCCGGCGCACCCTATCATCTGCATACCCCCACGCCGCCGTCTATCCTGCTCGGTTTTAGTGGCCTGACGGAAGCGGAAATTGTTGAAGGGGTGCGGCGGTTGGCGGCGGTGATGTGAGTGAATGTATGACTTTGTGTTTTTGTGAATACCCAAACACGAAAACACAAAGTCACTAAAACACTAAAACACTAAAACACTACTTCATAAAGTATGACGGCCGTCGCCGCATTAACGGAGAGGGAGTCTATGCCGGATGCCATGGGGATGGTGATGCGCTGGTCAAGCTGGCGCAGCAGGTCGGTGGGCAGGCCGTGATATTCGTTACCCATGAAAACGGCCGTGCCCTTTTCGCTGAATTGTGCCTGGGGTAGCAGGATGCCGTCACTGGCCGATGCACCGACTGTTTCAATCCGCAGGTTTTGTAGTTCAGGCAGCAGGGTAGCGGCGTCCGGGTAATGGCAGACGGCCGTTTTGAACAGGCTGCCCATGCTGGTGCGCACCGCTTTGGGATGGTAGGGGTCGCTGACGCCAACGGTGATAAAGGCGGTGATACCGCTGGCGTGGCCGGTGCGTACCATCGCGCCCACGTTACCGGGGTCTACCACTTCGTGAGCCACCAGGACGAGGGGGCGGGCCACGGTTTTGACCACATCGGCCAGTTGTGCGTCTGGTGGTATTGTGACCAGACTGATGAGGTGGCCCAGGTCACGGCCGTTGACCAGTTCGGTCATGGCCGTGTCGGGAATAGGTTGCAGGTGGCAAGTTGCAGGTTGCAGGTGGGCGAGCAGCTCTTGTAAGCGTGGTGAATTTTCCTGTGCCAGTGTCTCGGCCAGGATGGTCAGTTCAAAGGTGAGACCGGCGCGCAGGGCGCGTTCGTGCAAGCGAATACCTTCGATGGGGTAGAGACCGGTCTGGCGGCGGCCAACGGCCGTCAGCGTCCGCCGCACCATTTCTATTGCCCCGTGCCAGTTTGAAGATGTGACCATAACCGGTAATGCTAACATAGAAGGGCCAAATCCGCAGGTGCAGCCACGGGGTGGCATGTGTTACTATTGTCGCCGGGAGGCAACGATTATGAAGTGGTGGACACTGTTTTTATTATTGGGACTGATGGTGGTGGTTACGGCCGTTTGGGGACCTCGTTCTCAAGCGTTGGTGGTGGAGCAACTCATCATCAATGAAGTGGATTATGACCAACCGGGATTGTTGGATGCTGAAGAATTTATTGAAATCACCAATATCGGCACATCGGCAGCCAATCTGGCCCAATACCAGGTTCAATTGATTGATGCTGATACCGGCCTGGCATATGAAGTGATAAATTTGGCGACCTTTTCGTTATTGCCAGGGGAGTATTACACCTTGTGTGTTAACAATTTGCTGGTCCCAAATTGTGATCAGGAGTTCACCGGCCCTGTTCAAAACGGGACACCAGATGCGGTGGCGCTGTTGCTTGGTGGTGTTGTTCTGGTGGATACGGTGAGTTATGAGGGGAATACGGTTGCGCCGTACACGGAAGGTTCGGGCGAGCAATTGACAGATGATGGCACGGCCGTGATGCAAAGCATTGTGCGCTGGCCGAATGGGGTGGACACCAATCAAAACAATGTGGATTTCAGTCCACGTTGCGCTACGCCTAGTTTGCCGAATGTGGCCCAGGATACGGATTGCGCACTGCTATTTGACCCGGAGATTGTGGCGACGCTGACGGCCGTGCCCGCCAGCGTGCCAGAACCGGGTGGTACGGTGACATTGACCGTTCGTATAGACAATAACGGTCTGTTGCCCGTTACGTTGGAAACCTTGACGGATAACAGCGCCCAAAATCTGAATGGGCAAGGAAGCTGCCTGACTGGGCAAGAGATTGCCGCCAGTGGTTTTTACACGTGCCAATATGCAACGGCGATTACCGGGGTGGATGGGGATCAGGTCATGCGGTCGGTGACGGCGACGGCCGTTGACTTTTTCACCAACAGCGCCAACGATACCGGCGAAACGGCCGTCAGCATCACTGCCCCGATCTTTTGGGAACTCTATTTGCCCCTGCTGCTGCGCCCCAGGCCATATGGCGAACCAAACAATAGTTGTGGCGAAGCGTACCGAATCCCCTTGAACCAAACGGTGCCATTTCTGGCGGAAGACGATTATGACTGGTATCTGTTTGACCTGCCGCAAAGTGAGTCAATCACTATTTATTGGCAAAATTTTATGCCTCAGGAGGGGCAGATTCTTTTGTATCGGGGTGAATGTGATAACCTGGTATTTGTGGCGAATAATGGGGAAACGGCCGTGAACCGTACCATAGATGCTGGTGTACAACCACCAGGCCGTTATTACATCTGGATTATCAGTGATGCTTTGCCGAATGAGCAGGACGAATATACGCTGCGGGTGCAAGTCCCGTGAGCCGTGAGCCGTAAGCCAGCTATGGTGTGGGGGGTGGGGTGCGGGAAGGTGGCGGGGGCGGGGTGCGTGTGGGTGGTTCCGGCGGTTGGGTGGCGGTGGGTGGCACTTCGGTTGGCGGTGGATTAGTAGGTGGTGGTGGATTGGTGGGGGGCACGGCCGTTGCCGTCCAGGTAGCTGTCAATGTGGGGGTTGGTGACGGCCGTGTGGTAGCGGTCATGGTCGCCGTTCCCGTTGTAGTCGCGGCGGCGGTAGCCGTTGCCGTCTGCGTGGGGCGAGGCGTCCGGCTGGGCGTCCTGGTGGCTGAGGCGGTGGGGGTGGCGCTGGCCGTGATAGTTGGGGTCATGGTGGCCGTGGCCGTGTGTGCAAAGGTCGCCGTGGCCGATGGTGTTTGGGTGGCTGTTGGCGTGTGGGTCACAGCCAAAAGGCCGGGAGCCGGTGATGGTTCAGACAAACCATTCACTGCTAAGGGGGATTGCCCCCTGACCAGCAGCGCTGCCATACAGGCCAGCAGCAGAAGCAGCGGCAGCAGTGCCAGCCATTTGCGCCGGTAAGGTGGGGAAGGGGGTGCGGGGGATACGGCCGTTAGCCCATCACCGGTTTCCTGTTCTTGCATGATCTGGGAAAAGGCGGTTTGCATGGCGGCTGCACTGCCAAAACGGGCGCGTGGCTCAATGGACATCGCTTTGAGAACCAGTTTCGCCAGGTCGCCGGGGATGGCCGGGTTGAACAGTTGGGGAGAGGGGGGTGGTTCTTCAATTTTGCGCAAAATGAGCGCCAATACGTTGCTGTCCTCATAGGGCAGATGGCCGGTGAGCATCTGGTAAAGGATGGCCCCCAGCGCATAGACATCGGTCACGGCCGTTGTTGGCCCATTTTCGATTTGCTCCGGGGCCATAAACACCGGTGTGCCCAACGTCAGGCTGCTGCGCGTTTGCAAATCTACGCCCATCAGTTTGGCAAAACCGAAGTCGGTCAGGTAGATGTGGTCACGGCCGTCGAGCAAAATGTTGGCCGGTTTCAAATCGCGGTGAATGGCTCCCCGTTCGTGGGCAAATTGCAGCGCCGTCGCAATCTGGCAGAAGATGGCATAGGCTCGTTCTAAAGGCAATGGCGTTTCCCGCTCTCCCAAAAAACGATCCAACGAAGTCCCCCCAATGTACTGCATCACAATGTAATACAGGCCATCTTCGGTCATGGCAAAATCGTATACCTGCACAATGTGTGGATGCATCAGGCCGGCGACAGTTTGTGCTTCCTGGCGGAACCGTTTCACAAAACCGGGATCATTGGTGTAGGAGGGGTACAGGATTTTGATGGCCACTTCGCGCCCCAACTCAGGATGCACCGAGCGATATACTTCGGCCGTGCCGCCGCTGCCCACCAGTTCCAGCAGTTTATACCGGCCAATGGTGCGGCCGGTGTGGTAGGCGTATACGTTTGGCGCTAACTGATTCATCACTGCCCACCTGGGGAGGGGGTAATCGGTTATTGGTAATAGGTTATCGGTTATCCGTAATCGGTTTACGATTTACGGATTATGGGTTATGCATCACGGGAGTTTGCCCCTTCCAGGCTGGATTATAGAAAAAGTGAGTATTGAACTGTGTGAAGAAGCCGTGACGTTTGAAGGGGGGATGAGAGGGTGACAAGGTGAAGGAGTGAGGGGGTGACAGGGGGGTATTCCAACTCCTAATGACCGATTACGGATTACGGATAACCGGCTTTACACGCCAAGATAGCGGTGTTTGATGTTCGGCTGGTAATGCAGGTCGGCGGGGGTACCGGTGAAGGCAATCTGGCCTTTGTTTAACACGTAAAGGCGGTCGGCGAGATTCATTGCCAGCGACAGGTTTTGTTCAACGAGCAGGATGGAAAGCCCTTCCTGGCGTAGCTGGCGCAGGATGTGGCTGATTTCGGTGACGACGAGCGGGGCCAGCCCCTCTGACGGTTCATCCAGCAGCAGCAGGTCGGGATTGGTGAGCAGCGCCCGGCCGAGGGCGAGCATTTGCTGTTCACCACCGCTGAGCTGGCTGCCTCTGGCGTGTTGGCGTTGGGACAGGACGGGGAAAAGGGTCAGGACGCGATCAATTGTCCAGCCATGTTTGTGGCTGTGGCGGGCGGCCAGGGTCAGATTTTCGTGTACGGTGAGCAGGGGGAAGATGTCACGTCCCTGAGGCACCAACCCCACGCCCAGGCGGGCGATGCGGTGGGGGGGCTGGTGGGTGATGTCGTGGTGGTGCAGGAAGACACGGCCGTGACGCGGCGGCGTGAAACCCATGACAGTGTTGATCGTGGTGCTTTTGCCCACGCCGTTGCGCCCTAACAAGGCGACGGTTTCCCCCGGTTGGATGTGTAGGGAGATGCCTTGCAGGATGTGGCTACGGCCGTAGTAGGTGTGGATGTTTTCCAGAGAAAGCATGAGAAGAAGGTAATTGGGTAATTAGCGCGTAACCAATTACCCAATTACTCGTTTACAAAGTGATCGCCGCCCAAAACAACACGGCCGTGCCCAATACTCCGGCAGCCTGCCCGGCGATGGCCAGACCCCAGGCGGGTTGTTCGGATGTGCGGTTGATGATGAGCGCCGTGATGATACAAACGGTCGCCAGTGCCAACAAGGACACACCTGCCAATGCCAGTCCTGACCACCAAAACGAAGCCAGCAGGGTGAGTACGGCCGTAACCACAACAATCAATATCTTACGACCGGTATGGCTTTCCATTTCATTTGTGGTTTGTGAATAACTATCTGCCGGGATCATCATCATGTGCCTCCATCCTCATGTTGAGTTAGGCGTTAGTATGCCCGGTGCTGACGGCCGTTGCCCGTCGGGAAAACGTCATTTAGACAATGCCTTGCCTACGGCCGTAATCCGTGACCCGTAAACCGTAAACCGATTACGGATTACGAATTACCGCCACCAACGGCTCCTGGCTGATAATCACGGCATTGTCTGGCAAACGGCCGTACTTACCCACCACCACCTCTTGCGCCCGCGTAATGCTCATCAGGTCGGTGTGGCTTTGGGTGAACCAATGG
>CAYXUZ010000066.1:29084-30339 GCA_964467705.1 uncultured Ardenticatenaceae bacterium
TTTATGGCGGCGCACGGCCGTAGCCACCTCCACCAACACCTCACCCGCCGCCAACGCCCCGTCATCTAGCCAGGACGGGTCAGTCACTGGCCACTGTGCCCGGTGGATGGAAGTTGCGCCGTCAATGGTGGCAAACAATTCCCGGTAAATCTCTTCCGTGATGTGTGGCAGGATGGGCGCAAACAACTTGAGCGTGGTCAAGAGCGCATGGTGCAGGGCGTAAACCGCGCCAGATGCCGCCTCACCCTGGGCGTACAGCCGCATTTTTGCCATTTCCAGGTAATTGTCGGCCAGTACGCGCCAGAAGAACGCCTCCGTTTCGCTGCGGGCGGTGGCGTAATCATACTGTTGCCACAACACCATGTTGCGTTGGATAAGCCGGGCGGTGTGCGCCAGCAGCCAGCGGTCGGCAGGGGTGAAATCCGTGATGGGTGATGCGTGATGCGTGATCCGTGAAGGATCGAGGAACTTCTCGCTGAATTTGGCGACGTTGTAGAGTTTGTTGACCAGTTTGGCCCCGGCCTGGATTTTTTCTTCGCTGATGATGGCGTCTTTGCCCAGCGACGTGCTGGCCGCCCAGTAACGCACGGCATCGGCCGAATACTGCTCGATCATCGCCAGTGGCGACATTGGCCCGCCACCGCGACTTTTGCTAATTTTGCCCATTCCTTCGGCGGCCAATCCCCAGCCGGAAATGGCTACCTGCTTAAACGGTACTTTGCCAAAGTGATGGTGTGATTTGACGATGGTGTAAAAAGCCCAGGTGCGGATGATTTCATGGGCTTGCGGCCGCAGCGTGAAGGGATAGACCTGATTGTACAACTCGTCATCGTGCTGCCAATGCCCGGCAATTTGCGGTGAAAGGGACGAAGTGAACCAGGTATCGAATACGTCCGTTTCCGGCGTGAAGTGGGTGCTGTGGCAATGGGGGCAGGGTTTGGACGGCCGTGCCACCACTGGGTCTACCGACAACTCTGCTTCGTCGGCCAGGACGGCCGTGCCACAATCTGCGCAGTACCACAACGGAAAGGGTACACCAAAATAACGTTGGCGGCTGATGCACCAATCCCAACTCAGATTTTCCACCCATTGCCGGTAGCGGTTGTGCATGTGCGGCGGATACCAGGTGATCTGTTCCCCGGCGGCCAGAAGGTCTGCTTTGTAATCCAGCACACGGATAAACCATTGCGGCGTGACCACATATTCCACCGGCGTGTCACATCGTTCATGCACGCGCACCGTCTGGGCGATGGGT
>CAYXUZ010000067.1:0-5967 GCA_964467705.1 uncultured Ardenticatenaceae bacterium
GGCACGGCCGTTATCCCAGTTTCTTCTGCCGTTTCCCCAGCCACGCCTTCGGCTGTTATCGAGACTTCCACCTCACGGGTCACTTCCACTTCGCGGGTAACTTCCACCGTTTCCATTACTGTTTCGGTCACTGTCTCGGTGATTGTTTCCAGGACGGTTTGGGTAATGGTTTGGGGCGTTGCTGAAGCGCGGCCAGCCACATAACCGGCACTCCCCGCAGCCAGCATCAGCACAATTCCCAACACGACCAGGGAAATGATGAGAGGTTTGTTGCCCTGTTTTTTCTCTGAGTCAGCCGACATAAGTTTTGTTCCTTTACTTTTGCAGTTCTTGAATAGCCTGATTCAAAACGGCATCACGGCCGTTATCAATATCCTCTTGTGTCACCGTTACCAACACGTCTGGTTGTAATCCTTGCTGATCAAGCTGCCGCCGGTCAGGCGTAAACCAGCGCGAAGCTGTTACATGCACTGACGAGCCATCACTCAGATCATAGACCAATTGCACCGAGCCTTTTCCAAAGGTCGGGCCGCTGCCCACCAGAATCGCCCGTTCGCGGTCTTGCAAGGCGCCGGCCAGAATTTCAGATGAACTGGCACTGCCGCCATCTATCAGCACCACCAGCGGTATATCCGGCGCTAAGGTATCGGCCGTAGCCGAATACATTTTTTCGTCCTCACCACGTGTTTGCTGGTATAAAATGGGGCCTTCATCCAGAAAATGGTCAGCTACTTCTACGGCCGCATCAAGTAATCCACCGCCATTGCCACGCAAATCCAAAATGAGCTTTTTCGCACCTTGCGCTTGCAAATCAGTAATGGCCTGGGCCACTTCGCTGCCGCTTTCGCCACTGAAGCGAGTCAATTGAATGTAGCCAATCGTTTCATCTTCCGGCAGCAGACGGTAAGCGACCGAGGGGATGAGAATATCACCTCGTTCAACTTCAATATCAATTGTTTCAGTTGCCCCTGGGTGGCGCACCGTTAACACCACCACTGTCCCTTTTTCGCCGCGAATCAGGTCGGCCACTTCTTGTACGGTCATCTCTGGGGTAATGGCACGGCCGTCTACCGCCAAAAGCACATCACCTGTTTCAATGCCCGCCATCTCCGCCGGATTGCCGGGAATCGGCTCCAGGATAATGTCTCCCCCTTCCTCCGGGCGGGTCAATGAAGCGCCAATGCCGCCATAGGTACCCTGTAGGGATTGGCGCTCCTGTTCCCGCGCCACCGGCTCCACAAAAAAGGTATAGGGGTCATTGAGTTGCCCCATTGCCCCACGAATGGCCGCATAGGTAAGCTGCTGCGAAGAAGGTAGTTCCCCCAAAAAGCTAGACTCCACATAACCCCACGCTTCCCAAAACAGGGCAAAGCGATCGCCATTTATCTCTGCGGCCTGCACACCACGCTGCATTTCCACAAAGTCATTGGTGAAATAACCGGCGACAAAGGCGCTGGCAGCCAACATGATCAGCAGCATAAGAGCTAACAAATTACGTATTCGGTCCGACATATGGTTATCCAGAACTAAAAGGAGATTAGAGATTTTTCAACCTTTAATCCGGTATTGCTGCTCATTTTCAGGTGTGCAGGTTTAGAATCGCGGGATTGTAGCACAGGTGGTAGGCATGACAATCTACGTTATAATCAAACTCATCAACAGGTGAATCAGACCGGGCAGAAAAACGCCGCTTGCCCCCTGACCGTCTGGTATAAAACAGTTTGTAAGAGGCGATATATTGCCTGTTATAAACCCATCTTTTTCTTCTTTTGGCGCTGAGTTGTTGATGAAACGATTCTGGTTGGCAATGCTATTGGTAACGGCCGTTATCCTGCCGATGTCTCATGCTGTTCCCACACATGCCACCCCTGGGCACCAGGATGCTACCCCCACCCCACCCCCTGATTTACCGGCGGAAGCCATTCGGCTGTGGTCAGAAATGAGTGTGGCGGAACGGGTAGGACAGCTTTTCCTGGTAACATTTGAAGGCGACCAGGTTCTGCCGGAGAGCGCCATTGCCGATCTGCTTCTCAATTATCATGTGGGTGGCGTTGTATTGAACCGGGAAAACGACAATATCACCGGCTACGGCCGTCCTGAAGATGCCCCGTCACAAGTCGCTACCCTTACCAATCAGTTACAATCCATGGCTTTGCAAGGCACGGCCGTTTTCACAGCTACCCCTACCATTGATCTCAACCTGTTAGCCGAAGAAAGTGAACCCACTGGTATCCCTCTCTTGATTGCCATTCAACAGGAAGGTGATGGTTATCCGTACACGCACCTCTTTAACGGCCTGACGGAAACACCCAGTAATATGACCATTGGCGCAACCTGGCAGCCTGTTAACGCCCAACTGGTGGGCCAGGTTTTAGGCGAAGAACTGGCAAATGTGGGCATCAACATGTTATTTGGGCCGGTGCTGGATGTATTAGAGAAACCGGCCGTTACCGGCGGAAATGCGTTAGGTGTACGTTCCTTCGGTGGCGATCCGTATTGGGTGGGATTGATGGGACAGGCATATACGGCAGGTGTGCATGAGGGGAGCGACGGCCGTATGGCCGTCATTGCCAAACATTTCCCCGGTTTTGGCGCCAGCGACCGTCCGCTGCAAGAAGAAATCCCGACCGTGCAAAAAGGGTTGGCCGAATTGGAAACAGGAGAACTGGTACCCTTTGTGGCCGTGACGGGTGGCGCGAATACACCTGCCCAAACAGTGGACGGGCTACTGACCACGCACATTCGCTATCAGGGTTTTCAGGGCAACATCACCAGCGAGACTAATCCTGTTAGCCTGGACCCACAAGCGTTGGCGGCTTTGATGCAGCACGCCGGTTTTATTGACTGGCGGCAAAATGGCGGCGTCATCGTATCTGACAGTTTGGGTGCGCGAGCCATTGAGCGGTTTTATGATGACACCGCGCAAGAGTTCCCGCACCGGGTTATTGCTAAGGATGCATTTTTGGCAGGTAATGATTTGTTGTATCTGGCAGACTTTGCCTTGGGCGATGCTCCTTATGCTGACCAACTGGCAAACATGCAAGACACGATACGCTGGTTCCAAGAGCGGTATGAATCGGATGTGGCGTTTCAAGCGCAGGTGGACACGGCCGTACTGCGCATCTTGCAGCTCAAACTTCGTCTGTATGGTGGTGACTTTTCGCCGGAGAATGTGTTGTTGGCGGACACGGCCGTTAGCCCGGCCACAACTCATGCTGCGACTATGGTGGATGTGGCTCAAAATGCTGTCACCCTCATCTCTCCCAGCGCCGATGTATTGGCCGAACGGATTCGCCCTCCTGGCCCTAATGAACAGATGGTGATCTTTACCGATATGCGTCAGGCGCAGCAGTGTAGTAGCTGCCCCATCCAGCCATACATTGGTTTGACGGCCATTGCCGAACGAATTCTGGCCTTATACGGGCCACAAGCCAGCGGACAGGTTCGGCCAGAGCAGATAACCAGTTATTCGTTTGATGACCTGGCCGGTTTCCTGGCGGCCGGTACGGAGCCAATTGTGTACAATGCGGTGCCCATTACCCCCACATTATCCCCCGACCTGCCAGAAATTGAGTTGACACCAGAAGAGGGCACGGCCGTGCCCTTTCCCACCGCCACTCCCCCTCCCGGCTACCTGGTGCAAGAGTCTTTGCGCACGGCCGATTGGATTATCATTGCTCAATTGGCCGACGATGAACCGGCGCAGACGCTCAATGACTTTTTAGCGCTGCGCCCCGATATTGCCCGTAATCGTCGCCTCATTGTATTTGCCTACAATGCCCCCTACTTTCTGGACACCACCGAAATCACGCAGCTCACCGCCTATTATGGTCTGTACAGCAAAACGGCCGCGGCTATTGATGCTTCTGTCCGCGCCCTTTTCCAGGAATTGCCGCTGCGGGGGGCTGCTCCGGTGAATATAGATGCCGTTGGCTATAATGTATTGGTGCAAACACAGCCGGACCCCAACCAGATTATTCCGCTGCGCTACATTGCCGATGACAAAGCGATTGAGTCTACGGCCGAAACAGACCCGCTCCCTGTGTCGGTGGGTGATTCCCTGCGGCTGCAAGCGGGTGTGATTATGGACAGTAATGGTAATCCGGTGCCGGACAATACAATTGTACGATTTATTGAATGGGATCGTGTGGGCGGCGGGCGGAGTATCCTGGCGGAAGTGCCCACGCGCAATGGTCTGGCACAGTGGGATTATGTATTGGAAACGCGCACGGAAGGAGGCAAGTTTCGCATTGGTGTAACGGCCGGAAATGCGCTGATCTCGCAGGAATTGGATATTACTGTTAGTAATAATGCGCAGGGAGAAGCGCAGGTACGCATTATTGATCCCACGCCTGCCCCCACCAATACACCGGCGCCCACAATGACGCCTTCGCCCACCAGTACAGTGACGCCTTCGCCCACGCTTACGCTGACGCCAACACCATTGCCACCACCGCCGCAGGAGCAGGAGCCGGGTATCTTGATTGAACTGTCTGAGTTTCTCACCTTATTGGCGATGACGGCCGGTTTATTGTGCATTGTGACCACGGCCGTCGTTGGTGGACGCCGTTTGCGATTGGAACCCAGCCAACAAGTGGGCTGGCCTTTGTGGGGATTGGTGGGTGGTTTATTATTGTACACGTATATGATATTGGAAATGCCCGGCACGGCCGTATTCACTAACTTTGGCGCCTGGGCTGGCCTGATTACCACCTTGCTGGGTGGTCTGGCCGGGTTAATTATTTATCGTTTGCGAGTCAGGCAGTAAATAATTACCTGTTTATGGAGTAATGCATGGCAGCAATTACGGGTGGCCTGGAGGCCGAGGCTTATGATCGACAGTACAACGATAAGGAATTGGTGCGGCGCATCGGCCATTACTTTCGGCCTTATCGGCGCAAGATCGTAATCATCGTTATTGCCATTACATTGATTGCGGCGGCGAATGCAACTGTGCCTTTATTGGTAGCCTGGGCGGTTAATTTGATGGCTACTGATGCTAATAGCAGTCTGGGGCCGTTTTTGGTGGCTGCTGTATTGGCTTTGGGGGTAATTATTTGGGCTTTTAACTGGGTGCGTCGTTTGTTGATGGTGGAAGTGGTGCAGGATGTGGTGCTACAAATGCGTCAGGATGCCTTTGCTTCAGCGGCCCGGCAGGATATGTCGTTTTATGATGAGTTTAGTTCGGGGCGTGTGGTCAGCCGCATTACCAGTGATACACAAGAGTTTGGTGAAGTGCTGATGTTGAGTGCTGATGTGCTGAACCAACTGGCGGTGGCGGTCATTTTGATTGCAATTTTGTTTACAATTGAATGGAAGTTGACGCTGGCGGTGTTGGTGATGGGGCCTTTTGTTGTTTTTGCGGCGTTGGCTTTTCGGGGATTGGCGCGGCGTACCACGCGGCAGGGGTCGCGGGCGATGGGCGAGGTGAACAAATCTATTCAAGAGGCGGTGACGGGTATTCGGGTGGCGAAAAATTTTCGTCAGGAGCAGGCGATTTATGATGAGTTTGGGGCCATTAACCAGCAGGCGTATGATATTAACGTGCGGCGGGGGTTTGTGCTGGCAAATATCTTTCCGGTGTTGAATGCGCTGGCGGGCGTGGGCACGGCCGTGATCATTTATTTTGGTGGCGCGGCGGCCGTAGCCGGGGTCATCACTGCTGCGGCCTGGTATTTGTTCATCAGTACGGTGGATCGCTTCTGGTTTCCGGTGACGAACCTGGCCGCGTTTTGGAGTCAGTTCCAGGCAGGGTTGTCGGCGACGGAAAGGGTGTTTGCGCTGATGGATGTGGAAACGGCCGTGACCCAAACTGATCAGCAAATCATTCCCACTTTGCATGGCGAAATCGCTTTTCACAATGTCTCCTTTCGTTATTCCTCACAGGAGCAGGTGTTGGATGATTTTTCGCTGACCATTGCCCCTGGCGAGAGCGTGGCCCTGGTGGGGCATACCGGCGCGGGCAAG
>CAYXUZ010000067.1:5995-12116 GCA_964467705.1 uncultured Ardenticatenaceae bacterium
TTAAGCTGACGGCCCGTTTCTATGAGTTCCAAAGTGGGCAGATTTTGATTGACGGCCGTGACATTCGCGCCTTAGACCTGCATACCTATCGTCGCCAACTGGGGATTGTGTCCCAAGTCCCGTTTCTATTTGCCGGAACAGTGGCCGAAAACATCCGTTACGGCCGTCCCGAAGCCACTAATGAGGAGATTGAACGCATGGCCCGGCAAATTGGCGGCGGTGAATGGCTGGAAACATTGCCTGATGGGCTGCTGAGTGATGTGGGCGAGCGGGGCAGCCGTCTTTCACTGGGCCAACGGCAATTGGTGGCGCTGACGCGGGTGCTGGTACAAGACCCGCGCATCTTTATCCTGGATGAAGCGACGGCCAGTGTGGACCCATTCACCGAATCACAGATACAACAGGCGCTCCATTTGATTATGGGTCGGCGTACCTCCATCATTATTGCCCATCGCCTGTCTACGGTGCGGGCGGCTGACCGGATTGTGGTGTTACGCAAAGGCAAAATCATCGAGCAAGGCAGCCATGAAGGGTTGATGGCGCAGGGCGGCCATTATGCCGAACTGTACGACACCTATTTCCGCCACCAATCTACCGAATATCTGCACAATTTGGGTCAGTGGCGGGCCACAGTGAAGAAGAACCAATAAAGCCTCTCCTTCTTTGGGTAGATCATTTGTTAGAAAAACCAGATCTGAGTGAGGATAAAATTGTCGCCTGTTTGCGAGAATCATATGATATTCATGCTGTACAGGTGACATTTTTGCCATTGGGGGCGGACGAGAACACGGCCGTATTTCGCCTCATCACTTCCGATGCCATTCCTTATTTTCTGAAGCTGCGTGCCGGCGCATTTGAGGAACTTTCACTCTTGTTGCCCCACTTTTTACATGAACAGGGCATACAACACATGGTTCCGCCGCTGGCAACAATCACAGGCCAGTTTTGGGCGCACCTGGAACAGTTCACAACTATCCTTTATCCCTTTGTCGAGGGACATAATGGGTATGAACGGCCGTTAACAGAGGAGCATTGGCGCACCCTGGGCACGGCCGTACACCGTTTTCAGACCATTACGCTGCCCACCAACCTCATCAACCTCATCCGGCAGGAAACATTCTCATCGCAATGGCGAGATATGGTGCAGAAGGCGCTGGTGGATTGGGTAACAGTTGTTTATGATGACCCTGTTGCCCGTGACTGTGCCACTTTTTTGCAAGACAAACGTGAACAAATTAACCATTTAATAGCCCGCACAGCCCAATTAGGCCAAAGTTTACAGGCCAAGAGGCTCCCTTTTACCCTTTGTCACACTGACCTTCATGCCGGTAATGTTTTGCTTACCGACCATGCCCTTTACATTGTAGATTGGGACGCTCCCCTGCTGGCCCCTAAAGAACGCGATCTGATGTTTGCCGGGGCCGGGCTATTTGGCAACGGCCGTGACCCGGCACAGGAAGAAGCCCTCTTCTATCAGGGTTATGGCCCCGTGGACATTGATCATATGGCTCTAGCCTACTATCGTTTTGAACGCATTATTGAAGATATTGCTGTGTACTGTCGGCAATTGTTGCTTACAAATGAAGGAGGTGAGGATCGCGCCCAATCCTTTTATTATCTCCAATCCAATTTTCTGCCCGGCAGCACCATTGACATTGCTCATCATGCCTTTGTCTCACATTTATGATCGGCAATCCCACATGAGTGGCAATTGCTCCAGGCCACGAAAGAGTACACCCGGTCGCCAGACTAATTCATCCAACGGTACAGCAAACCGTAAATTAGCCAACCGGCTAAATAACGTCTGCAAACCAATCACCCCTTCCAGGCGAGCTAATGGCGCGCCCAGACAATAATGAATACCATGCCCAAATGCCAGATGTTTATTATCCGTGCGGCTCAAGTCCAACTCATCAGGGCGGACAAATTGGTCGGAATCCCGATTAGCAGAAGCAAGAGAAACGCGCACCACATCACCCCGCCGCATATGGTGTCCTTTGAAGATAAAACCCTCCCGTACCCAACGAGTAGTTGACGTTTCTACGGGGCCATCATAACGCAATAGTTCTTCAACGGCCGTGCCCCACCTCCTCTCATCCTCCATTAGCCAGGCCAACTGCACCGGATGTTGCAGCAGCGCCAGCACCCCGTTGCCAATCAGATTCACCGTCGTCTCATACCCCGTTACCAATAACAAAGCCACCATGCTAGAAAGCTCTGCCTGGCTCAATCGGTCGCCCGCCTCCATACGTGCCTGCACCAAAGCCGTTACTAAATCATCCTGCGGCCGTTCACGGCGATCCATAAACATCTGCGCCAGATAATCCACCAGCGCCTGCATCTTTTCTTTACGTACTCGTGGCCTTAGCCCCTTGCCACCAGGAGAAATGATCGCCTGCGACCAATCAGCCACCTTCGCCTGATCATTTGCTGGAATCCCCAACATCTCTGAAATCACCACCAACGGCAGTGGCAGCGCATAATCGGCAATCAACTCCATTTGTCCCTTAGCCACTACCTGTGCCAGCAACCTATCCGCCGTGCTCTGAATCTGTGGAACTGCCTGCTCCACACGTCGCGGCGTAAATGCCTGGCTCACCAACGCCCGCAGCCGGGTATGGTCAGGCGGATCAGAAAAAAGCATATTCTGGTTAATAAGTTGATGCAGCGTAGGCTGTGTGGCGGGACTAGATTGGCTCTCTTTTGTGTGGCGCACATCCTTCACGAAATGATCATTGTCTTTGAGCACCGCCAGCACATCCTCATACCGCGTGATATACCAGGTGACAGCTCCCTGAGGCGACGGATGAGCATAAATGGGCACATCTTGTCGCATCTGTGCATAAGTAATAAATGGATTACGCTTAAAAACGGGGCTAAAGAGATCAAAAGCGGGCATTCAATGATCCCCCCAATCTATCATCGCTTTACCGAAGAATGATACAGGTGGACTGAACAAGTTTTGAGGTGTACCGGAGAGAAGTACAGGTGGACAGTGAGGTAGTACAGATGAACCGAAGAATTGTCCAGCTTATTGAAGTCATGGCTAACAGGTATTTGTGCATGGGCTGGCAACTGATTGTTATGAAAAACCGGCTAAATAAACTGTTTGACTTATGAATGAACAAAACCTTCCCAATCACGCTGAGGTCGCTCTTGTTTACAATACTGTATTAGATCGTTGAGGCGATTTTCTCGCTCAAACTCTTGTATCAATGTTATGAATTGTTGTCTCTTCGTGTTTCCGGCCAAATTATCAAAATCAACCGACATATTGAAGCACAATTCTCTCAGATCGTCCATATTGAATACAGCATCTAGCTGGTTCAAGAATTCATCACGTTTTATGATTGCTCTTGTGTTCGTTTGTATTTCCTGTGGAGTATTTGGTGGGTTGGTAACGGCCGTGTCTTTGGCATCTTTTGCATCAGAAACAGAATAGGCACTAGAAAGTGCGTCGCGGGTCATATCCCGTTCCAGATACTCATACCCTGGATTAAGTCTTCCTTTGCGTCTAATATAGGCAACATAATCAGCCGTACCATATGTCGGATGATTTAAGCCAAATTGTACTCCTGGGATCGGGAAAACAACTTCCTCTTCGTGCTCAAAGGCATCAGCTATAGTCAAATCCTCAATGGGCTTAACCAGACTGCCTTCTATGCCGGATAAAGTAACAAGAAAACCGGTCATGGCTGCCTTGTCAGTCAATTGTAATCCATCGTCAACTAATGCCTGAAGGAGCAATGAGAAGTAGTTTTCCGAGGCTGTCGCCTCTATATTGTCTGCGTAGTGCCATAATTCCACTCGGACACCCCTAGCTATTTTTATTGCCAATACCTTGCCGCCAGGGGAAGGTGGATAGTAATAGCGAGTTTCGCCCTCTTTGATCACTTCAATAAGTGGAACACCACAATTAGGAGTCCACGACGTTCCGGCAAACCACAAGGCTTCATTGCCATCTCTGGTTGTTAACAATTTCCTATCATCAGTCGTCATGATCTGAAAACGACAAGAATAGTGTCCAAACTCTTTTCCTATGTTGCGCTCCGAAAATTGCATCAAGACCGCATGTAAATTATTGAAATCCCCCGACCATGTACCTTTACCAATAAGAGTTAGGTCGTCCGTGCTCCATAGAAATTTTTCATTATGATCATAATAAGCCATTGTTTTCTATTCCTGATAAGAATGGATTATTATACTTCATTATCCGCATTTTATCAGAATTAGACTTTAGATGATCTTTTTTGTGTCGGAGAAGTACACTGCCCAACTATCCCTCATCACTCACTGCAAAAAAATATGCCCTCTCGTCTGATCTGTATTGACCAAACCATCGCCTCCCGAATTTTAAACCGAAAACCATTGATCTTTTGAAAAGTCTTCGACTAGAATCTATTTCAGGACAATGACTCGCCTTAAAAGGCTAAAATTTACACAAGGAGACGGATAAGACATGATTCCGCGACTTTTATTAGTGCTCATGGTGATCCTATTGACGTTGGCCGCTTGTGGCAGCGAACCACCAACGGCCGCCACAGAGGTAGATTTTGCGTCGGCGTGTGATGAAGCCAACGAGGGCAACCGGGTGGCCGTGCAAGGCTACCTGCGCCTGCCCGACTCCTTCACCGGCGAAGAAAGTGTCGTTCTCCGCCTGTTTGAAGGGAACGATTTCAGCGGTACGCCCATCGGGGCAACCGCAAAATTGGGCAATGAAGCCAACCAGGCGGAGCAAGTGCCCACTTCTTATACCGACAATGATTTGAAAGTGCATCTGGCCGATGGGCAGGTGACAACTTATGGCACAAAAGTGAAAGTGTCAGGCGAAGTCTACTACCCGTTAGTAGATCAGGATTTTGAATGCGGCCTGCAAAACCTGTACATCGAAGCTGCTAACTGATCCAACACATTGCTACCACCCCATTACCTCGCGGATTTTGGGCAGCAGGACGGCCGTCATCTTCTGTTGCCCGCTCACGTTGGGGTGGTAGTCGCAGCCATAATCATCCGGCATGATCAGGTTATTGGGCATATGCAGGAAGTGTATGTTGTGGTCACTTTGGGCGCTGTTCATGTGATGTACGGCCGTCTGTACATACCCCACCGCATAATCCGGCAAAATCGGCCCGGCCATCGCAATAATAGGCGCAAACGGGTATTGGCGGCGAATGTCATTCAGCAAATCAATATACGCCTGCACAAAAATAATCTCTGTCGGCTGCGGATTGGTAGAAAAGTCATTCGTACCCAGGTTAATGACCACCAGATCAGCCCGCCAACGCTGGAAATCCCAAAGTGGAACCGGCTCATTTGCCAGGGCACGGCCGTAACGCACCGTCATCGCATCACGGCCAATCATTTCCGGGTCATTATAATTGCGAATGACGCCTAAGCCAGACACGGCCGTGATCATCATCTCCGCTCCCACCGCTTCCGCCACCATTGCCGCATAACTGCGCCCCACATTCTCCGTCGCCACACTAAACGGACAGGTCGGTGAATCCCCTTCCACCCCATACCCGGCGGTAATGGAATCGCCTACAAACTCAATGCGCCGTTCCGGACGTGGGGGCGGCTGTTCAATCATGCCACCCGGCGACAACACAAAGCCTTTGAAGATGGACTGTCCCACAATGGACTCCGTGCGCTTAAACAAGCGGGCGGTATGCATACCATCACCCAATCCCGTTGCCAATACATAGCTCTCCTGATTCCGAAGCGTCTGTAACACAAATGTCTCGCCGTCAATGGTCACGTCATACCAGTTACCGCTATCGTCTAACAGCACGGTCAGGGAATCACCGGTAAAGGAAAGGGCAACGGCCGTGCCCGGCCAATCAAAGGTCGGCGCGGTTGGGTCGGCAAAATTGAAACGGCCGATGAAAGTGAGGCGGGGATCATCGGCAGAGATGGTGAGCGGGTGAGCAGGTAAGGGGATGGTATGGTGCTGGGGGGTGGGAGATTGGACCGGAGCAGGTGTAGAGGTGATGGGGAATGGGGTGGACATGGTTGTGGGCGGTACGGCCGTGTCCAGCCTCATAATAGCCGGTTGGGGCAGCACCGTAGGCGTGATTAAATGAACAGGTGAAGGCGTAAAATGATGCATGATGGTCGGTGA
>CAYXUZ010000067.1:12126-30292 GCA_964467705.1 uncultured Ardenticatenaceae bacterium
AGGTGCAGGGGTACAGCCAGTGAACAGGGTCACGGCCGTGAAAACTACCACCACAAGCAGAACCCACTCAGACCATCGCCGCTCGCTTACACACTCGCGGAAAAAGAAACCCAGAGTAAAAGTATTATTGGAAAAATGGTTCACGGCCGTAATTGTCCTGTACCACCCCGTTTTTGACCAAATCTACAAACCGTGCCAAAATACTTACCCGTTCATTCAAACCTACTATGGAATAACCCGGTGGAGCAACCGCTCAGGAGTAAAAAATGATCAAATCACCTCTCAAAGTTCTCGCCGTGATGTTCGGCCTGTTAATTGTTGGACTGCTGGTCATGCAACCGGCTGCCAGCTTTGTTTCCGCATATATGCCGGACACGGCCGTGCCATCCCAACAACAGTTCAGTACCGGCCAGGCCATCAGCTATGAACTTAGCCCGCCCGCCCGCGAGTTAGGCCCAGACATCAATGGCCTCACCCTCGACCGCGAAATCAACCCCCGCCACAACCCCCTGGCCTTCGAGCCAGACATGGGCCAGCGCGGCACCTGGAATCGAGACAACGTACCCGCCGACCCCCTCATCGCCCATTCACAAAACAACAACCTCACCCCCGGCCTCGATTTCAGCTTTGAAGGCACCGGCAACCCCACCGGCTGCGGCAGTTGCTCCCCGCCAGACACCGTTGGCGATGTCGGCCTCAACCATTACATCCACATGGTCAATGCCACCAAAGTCGCCATCTTCGATAAAACAGGTGCGCCGCTCAATACCCCGTTCAACCTCGGCTCTCTCTGGTCCAGCGGCACATGTGCCAGCAATGCTGGCGACCCCATCGTCCTGTATGACTCTCTGGCCGACCGTTGGCTGCTGAGCCAGTTTGCCAGCCCCAGCCACATGTGCATCGCCATTTCACAAACGGCCGATCCCCTCGGCAGTTATCATCTCTACACCTTCAACGTGGGTTCCTTCCCCGACTACTTCAAATTTGGCGTCTGGCCCGATGCCTACTACATGTCCGCCAACGAAAGCAGCTACACCGCCTACGCCTTTGACCGCGCCAAAATGCTCATTGGCGATCCCACCGCCACCTTCCAAAAATTTACCGGCGAAGACAACTTGCTTTTGCCCGCCGATGTAGACGGCCCCACACTGCCCCCCACGGATGCACCCGGCCTCTTCTACACCTTCAAAGATAACTCCTTCCACGGCGGTTCAGACCGCATCGAACTATTCGCTTTTGATGTAGATTGGGCGGTACCCGGCAACAGCACCTTCACACTCATCAACAACATACCCATCGCTTCCTACACCTATACCCCATGCGGCTTTTTCAATTTCAACTGTCTACGGCAGTCGGGCACAACCCAACGCCTGGACGCCATCGCCGAGTGGCCCATGTTCCGTTTCCCCTACCGCAACTTTGGCCCACACCAGGCATTGGTAGGCAACTTCACCATCGGCGGCGGCACAGGTGATGTCGGCGCGGCCATTCGTTGGTTTGAACTGCGAAACACCGGCAGCGGTTGGTCCCTCTACCAGGAAGGCACCCACGACCCCGGCGATGGGCATGACCGTGCGGTGGGCAGCATTGCTATGGACAAAGCCGGCAACATCGCCCTGGGCTACACAGTATCCAGCAGCACTATGCTCCCCGCCATTCGCTACGCCACTCGCCTGGCTTCCGATCCTTTGGGGACGTTACAGGCTGAAGCCGTCCTGATTAATGGCACGGGCGCGCAAACAGCTTCCAACCGATGGGGCGACTACAGCGCCATGGGCATTGATCCCGCCAACGACTGCTCGTTCTGGTACACCAACGAGTATTATCAAACCAACAGCGCCACCCGTGAATGGAAAACCAGAGTAGGCGTCTTTACTATCCCTGAATGTAATGAGCCTGACTTCACGCTCACGGCCGTGCCTCCCAGCCAACAAGTCTGCATCCCCAACGAAGCCGTTTATGTTGTGGAAGTGGGCGCATCAGGCGGTTATACCGGCACCGTAACCCTGAGCGTAAGCGGAAATCCGGGCGGCACCACGACCGACTTCAGCGCCAACAGCCTGCCTGCACCATACACCAGTACTCTGACCATCAGCAACACTGTTGCGGCCACACCCGGTGATTACGACATAGACATTGTGGGTATGGGGACAACCAGCACCCATACCGTTACCGTGCAACTTAACCTTTGCGCCCCAGAAATAGCGGTTAATCCTGACAATATCAGCAGCACGCAGCAAACCAACACCGTTGTCACCCAGACGCTCACCATCAGCAATACCGGCACAGGCACACTCGACTGGGCCATCAACGAATATCCGCCGTCCACCTTCATGGACAACTTGACCCTGGAACCATACGTTGCCGAAACAGAAAGCGCGCCAACCCTCACCCCCAATATGCGGGCTTTCCTCGAGGACAAAGAACCCCCACAGAACCTACAACCTCTCGGCCTGACAGAGTGCATCGGCGGCATGGCCGGTTCCTATCCCTGCAATAATATAGACTTGCTCGCTTTCATGCCCCTGGCCAGCATTGGCGGTGGCAACGGCAATGACAGTTGGGGTTGGACGGGCTGCGGCAACCGGGAATTTGCCTTGATGGGGCGTAGTAGTGGTACCT
Organism: uncultured Ardenticatenaceae bacterium; assembly: GCA_964467705.1. GTDB lineage: Bacteria > Chloroflexota > Anaerolineae > Promineifilales > Promineifilaceae > CAADGU01. The sequence goes on from CAYXUZ010000067.1 coordinate 14,749, forward strand.
CCTTCGTCGAGATCACAGATCCCGTCAATCCCGTTTATCTGGGCAATCTGCCTACGCACACCAGCAACTCTACCTGGCGGGACATCAAAACCTACAACGACTATGCCTTCATCGTCAGCGAAGCCAGCGGCCATGGAATGCAAGTCTTCGATCTATCCCAGCTTTGCAACATCACCAATCCACCTGTCACCTTCGTGAATTCAGCCCACTACAGCGGTTTTGGCAATGCCCATAACCTGGTCATCAATGAAGACAGTGGCTATGCCTACGGCGTGGGCACAGGCACTTGTAGCGGTGGGCTACACATGGTGAACATTCAAAACCCGCTTACGCCTACAAACGCTGGTTGTTTCAGCACCGATGGATATACCCACGATGCCCAATGTGTCATGTATAACGGCCCGGACATTCAACATCAGGGCAAGGAAGTCTGCTTCAATTCCAATACCGATACCCTGACCATTGTAGACGTGACCACCAAGGCAAATCCGCTACAGCTTTCGCGTACCGGGTACGCTGGCAGCGGCTATACCCATCAAGGCTGGCTCACAGAAGATCAGGTTTATTTCTTGTTGGATGATGAGTTGGATGAGTCCAATTTTGGGCACAATACACGCACCTATGTCTGGGATGTCTCTAATTTAGACAGCCCGGTGATGATTGGGTACTACACGGCCGCAGTGGCCGCAATTGACCATAATCAGTATGTGCGAGGCAATTACGTCTTCCAGGCCAATTATCGCGCCGGTTTGCGCATTCTGGACATTTCGGATGTCGGCAACGCCAATTTGTTTGAAGAGGCGTACTTCGACATTTATCCCGCCAGCAACAGCGCCAACTTCAACGGGGCCTGGAGTACGTACCCTTATTTTGACAGTGGTGTGGTGATTATTAGTGGCATTGAACAAGGATTGTTTATCGTACAGCCTACTTCGCTGCCGGACCCCAATCCAGTTCCTTGTGAATCGCCGGCCGATATTCCCTGGTTGTCTGTCTCTCCAGCCAGTGGCTCAACACCGGAAGGGGACAATTCGCCGGTTAATGTCATCTTTGATTCTACCGGGCTGACGCCGGGTGAATACACCGCTTCGCTGTGCGTTAGTAGCAATGCGCTAACCACCCCAGAACTATTTGTGCCCATCACGTTGACCGTGGCGCCACCGCCGGAAATTATGATTACATCGCCGCTGAGTGGGACGGTGTTCACGGCCGTGAACGGCGCCAACATCACCACCACCATCACCGTCACCACCCCCAACTTCACCGTACCGGACGACGGCCACTGGCACTTGTGGGTGAATGGCATAGATACCGGCCCGGTGCTGGACTATAGCCAGAATGTTACCCTGACCCTGGGAACTCAGGTCATCAGTGCCCAATTGCAATACCCGGATCACACCCCGGTTGGCCCGGTAGACACCATCCAGATAGAAGTGTTGGCTGCCGGCATCAATATCCTCTCGCCGGCCGATGGCGCTGTCTTCACGGCCACCAATGGCGTCAATATCAGCACCACTGTGATGGTGACAACCCCCAACTTCACCATACCGGATGACGGCCACTGGCATCTGTGGCTGGATGGTGTGGATATCGGCCCGGTGTATGGCGACAGCACCACGATTACGTTGACGGTGGGCACACACGTCATCACGGCTCAATTGCAGGCTCCCGACCACACGCCGCTTGGCCCGGTGGACACCATTACCGTAACGGTGGTTGCCGCAGGGGGACAGCACCACATCTACCTGCCCATCATCTTGCGAAACGAGTAGTGCTACCGGAGACTTAGAGGGGCTGGCAAAACCCTTCGGGTATGGACATGTTGTGACGAGAGGCGACCTTCACAGGTCGCCTCTTTAATTTTCGGAAATTGGGGAAGCCAGGGCCATGTGGTACAATTTTCCGGCAAGGGGTTGAAGCTCCTCTGTAGGTGAGAACCACGCCACTGTAATCCGCATTGCCGCCATTTCAATTCAGCCACCGTCTGAAACGAACAAATGACCGCATTGAAAAAGACCATCGGAATCCTCCACTATACTGCGCCGCCTGTTGTGGGCGGCGTGGAAAGCGTAATCGCTCACCATGCCAGCCTGTTGGCTGCCGCCGGTTATCCGGTGCGTCTCCTGGCCGGGCGGGGTGGCGAACCGGACGACCCCGTTCCGTTTATACATCTGCCATTGGCGGATTCCTTGCATCCGGCGATACTGGCAGCCAAAGCGGAGCTAGACCTGGGGAACGTCCCAACCGAATTTGCGTTGTTGGTGGAGCAAGTGGCGGCGGAATTGCACACGGCCGTGACCCACACCGACATCCTCATCGTCCACAACGTGGCCTCTCTGCACAAAAACCTGGCGCTTACGGCCGCCCTGCGGCAGGTATGCGCCCAACCGGGCGCGCCGCGCCTGATTATGTGGCACCATGACCTGGCCTGGACAACGCCCCGCTACCAGGCGGAACTGCACCCCGGCTGGCCCTGGGACTTACTGCGCCAGCCCTGGCCCGACGTGCCTACCACCCACGTTGTCGTCTCCGAACTGCGCCGCCGTGAGCTGGCCGATCTCATGGCCCTACCGCCGGCAGCCATTCAGGTGATACCGTCCGGGTTAGATAGTGATCGGTTTTTGCGATTGGCGAGGGAGACGGCCGTGTTGCTGGCACAAACCTCCTGGCGGCAGGCCAGTCCACGCCTGCTGCTGCCGGTGCGCATCACCCGGCGCAAAAACATCGAACTGGCAATACAAACCATCGCCGCCCTACGCCAGGCCATGCCTCAGGCCGGTCTGCTGATTACCGGGCCACCAGGCCCCCACAACCCGGCCAACCAGCTTTATTTTGAAGAGTTGCGCCAGCTGCGCGCTGGTCTGAGCCTGGAAAACCAGGTGCATTTTTTGGCCGAACTTACCGATAAATTTGTGCCTGACGCGGTCATTGCCGATTTGTACCGGCTGGCCGACGCCCTCTTTTTTCCCAGTCGTGAAGAAGGATTTGGTATTCCCATGTTGGAAGCAGGATTACTCGGTTTGCCCATTTTCTGCACCGATATTCCACCGTTGCGCGAAATTGCCGGGCCACACGCCACTTATTTTTCGCCGGACGCTCGTCCCGCTGACCTGGCAGCACAGATAGACAATTGCCTGACAAGCAGCGCCACCTACCAGTTGCGCCAGCGAATACGCCAATCTTATACCTGGCGCGGCATATTCGCGGAAAAGATCGTCCCTCTTTTGGAGAAACATGATGTTTGAATCTGATGAGCTGGAAGAGACAGATATGATGGATTTGCCCGTTTACTTGCGCCGCCCGGCCCAGATGCTTATCCCGTTGATGCCGGGTAGTGATAATGAATCGCTGCTCCGGCTGGCGCGGTGGCTGGCGCACGAGATTGTGGTCTTGTTGGTGGGTGTTGTGCCTGTCAAGGAAGGCGAAAATTTGAGCGCGGGCGCGGGTCAGGCGCGGGAGCTGCGGCTGCTGATGAATGAATATGCAGACCGGGTGAATTTACGCGCCAAACCGCGCATTCGCGTTTCCTATAATCCCTGGGATGAAATCCGGGCCGTGTTGCTCACTGACCCCACGATTGATCTGCTGGTGCTGGATTGGCCTCATCAGCTAGAAGCATTACAACTGACACCTGCCGAAATTCTTTCGCACCCGCCGTGTGATGTGGCGTTGCTGCGCGGCCCGCTACCGGCGCATTTGCAACGAGTGGCGGTGCCCATGCGTGGTGGGCCACATGCGGAGCGGGCGCTCCATCTGGCGCTGACGTTGGCAGCCCAGGATGAAGCAGAGGTCACGGCCGTGCGCCTCCGCCGGGGCACTTCTCAGTTACAAGCCGACCAGACGTTTGCCGGTATTGCCATGGTGCTGGCGGAGATGCCGCAGGTGACGCAGCAGGTTGTGGAAACGGCCGACCAGTGCCAGACCATATTGGACATCGCCCAAACGGCCGACCTGGTGATTTTAGGTACATCTTCTTTGCCGACCAAGAGTACAGGTTCGTTTGGTGAGATTGCCGATGTAGTGTTGGCGCAGGCTACCAGCAGCGTGATTGCCGTGAAAACAAAACGGGTAGCCATGCCAGAACAGGGCGTCAGTTTTAGCGCCAAAGCGATTTCGATTCTGGTAGACCGCTGGTTTGCCGAAAATACGTTCCATGCCGACGAATTTGCCGATTTGAATCGTCTGTTGGCGTTGAAGGAAGAACGTGGCCTCACGATCAGCCTGGCGTTGCCGGCGCTGAATGAGGAACAGACGGTGGGCGAGGTGATTCGGGTGGCGCAGCGGGCCTGCATGGAAAAGGTCCCCTTGTTAGACGAGATTGTGCTGATTGATTCCAACTCCATAGACCGCACCAGGGAGATCGCTACCGGGTTGGGGGTGCCGGTTTTTATTCACCAGGAGATTTTGCCGGAGTATGGGGCGCGGCGGGGCAAAGGGGAGGCGCTGTGGAAAAGCCTGTTTGTGACCAGGGGGGATATTGTGATCTGGGTGGATACGGATGTGACCAACTTTCACCCGCGTTTTGTGTATGGGCAGTTGGGGCCGTTGTTGCAACGGACGAAGATGCAGTTTGTGAAGGGGTTTTACCGACGGCCGTTGAAAGTGGGCAAGGAGCTAAAAAGTGGCCGGGGTGGTCGGGTGACGGAATTGATGGCCCGGCCGTTGCTCAACCTCTTCTACCCGGAACTTTCCGGCATTGTGCAGCCGCTCTCCGGCGAATATGGTGGGCGGCGGGAACTGCTGGAACAACTACCTTTTTCCTCTGGCTACGGCGTGGAAATTGGCTTACTGATTGATGTATTGGAAAAGGTTCATTTAGGGGCGATCAGCCAGGTGGACATGGTAGAGCGCATCCATCGTAACCAGTCGTTGGAAAAACTGAGCAAGATGTCTTTTGCCATTGCCCAGACTTTTTTTGGCAAATTGGAGCGGCGCTACGGCCACACCATGCTGCAAGACATAAACCGCACCATGAAGCGAGTGCGCCAGGAGCAGGGCCACCTCTTCTTGGAAGTAGAAGAAGTGACCGAACTGCAACGCCCGCCCATGATCGAGATTCCCGAATACCGGCAGATGCGGGGGTTGCCACTAGAGTTTCTGCCGGAAATGGTTGTACCGATTTCCCGTGATGCGTGATGCATGACCCGTGAGACCACTTCCGGTCACGCATCACGCATCACGAGTTTTTATGACCACCTTGCTCCTCATCCGTCACGGCGAGACCGATTGGAATGTAGACGGCCGTTACACCGGCCAGTCGGATATTCCCCTGAATGACAACGGGCGAGCGCAGGCGCAGCAGGCGGCAGCGCAGTTGGCAGCCAACCCACCGGACGTGATTGTCTCGTCGGATTTGGAGCGGGCGCGGGAGACGGCCGTGATTATCGCCACCCCCTTCCAACTGCCGGTGCATACCGACGTGCGTCTGCGCGAAATCAACCAGGGCGTCTGGGAAGGCATGTTCTTCCCAGACATCAAGGCCCGATTCGCCGCCGAGTTTGCCGCCCGCGAAGCCGACCCTTTGAGCGTGGCCCCGCCTGGGGGGGAGACGGTGGGGCAGGTGCGGGAACGGGTGCTGACGGCCGTAGCCGACCTCCGCCAGCAATATCCCGGCCAACGGGTGGCCGTGGTGGCGCACGGTCTGGCGCTGGCGCTGATCAAAGCAGCAATCACCAACCACCCCATCACCCAGGTCTGGGACCTCATCCCGCCTAATGCGCAGGTGGAAGAACTTGTTTTTCACGATTTTGAGAGTGACGTGATACGTGAAACATGACACATGACACTGTTCCTCACGCATCAAGAGGAAATAACCCATGACTAACCAACCCATGAACCGCCAATCCCTCCATATTGGCTTTGTCTCCACCCGTTTTGCCGACACTGACGGCGTGTCGTTGGAAACGGCCAAGTGGGCCGAAGTGCTGGAGGGGATGGGGCACACATGTTACTACTTTTCCGGCTACAGCGACCGGCCGGCCAGACGGAGCATGGTTGTGCCGGAGGCGTTTTACCGTCACCCCGAAATCAAAGAGCGGCACGACCGCTTTTTTGCCCTGAGCCAACGCACGGGTGAAGATACGCTGTGGATTCACCACTGGCGTGGCAATTTCCGGCGACATCTATACCGCTTCATAGACAAGTTCAAAATTGACGCCCTCATCCCCGAAAATGTGCTGGCAATTCCCCTGAATGTGCCGCTGGCGCTGGCGCTGACGGAAGTGATCGCCGAAACGGGTATGCCCACCATCGCCCATCACCATGATTTTGCCTGGGAGCGCAAACGCTTTCTGGTGAACGGTATTCAGGATTACATCAATATGGCTTTTCCCCCGGATTTGCCTTCCATCTCGCATGTGGTCATTAACAGCCAGGCGCAGCACCAATTGGCGCGGCGGCGCGGTGTGGGGTCGGCCATTATTCCCAACGTGATGGATTATGAGACGGCACCGCCGGGGATTGATGCATATTCGGCCGATTTGCGGGAGCGGTTGGGCATTGCTCCGGGCGAACTGTTCATTTTGCAGCCGACACGGGTGGTGCAGCGCAAAGGGATTGAACATGCCATTGAACTGGTACGCCGTTTGCAACGGCCGTCGCGCCTGGTCATCAGCCATGCTTCCGGCGACGAGGGGGATGAGTATGAACAGCGGGTGCGAGAATATTCGGCCATGTTGGGTGTGCCCACCATTTTCTGCGCCGATGTTTTTGACGATGTGCGCCGGCTGACGGCCGATGGGCAGAAGGTTTATAACTTGTGGGACGCCTACAATCATGCCGATCTGGTGACGTATCCTTCTGTTTTTGAAGGGTTTGGCAATGCGTTTTTGGAGGCCATCTACTTCCGCAAGCCGATTGTGGTGAATAATTATTCCATTTACTCCACCGACATCCGCCCCAAAGGGTTCCGGGTGATTGAGTTTGATGAGTTTGTGACGGACGAGACGGTAGCACAGGCGCAGGCGGTGCTTGATGACGCCGCACTATGCGCGGAAATGGTGGAGCGGAATTATGAACTGGCGCGACACCATTACTCATTCAGTTTGCTGCGGCACAAGCTGCGAGTGCAGTTGGAGAATGTGTTTGGGGTGAATGGGGTAGGAAGTGGGGGCACGGTCGCAGACCAGCCGCAGCAGCCACAGATGACCGTTGCATGAACGGTGACGGCCGTAGGGGAATCGCTGTTTGCCGGGGTGGTAGTGGCTGGTTACAATGCTCCCATATCATCATCTTAGGAAAGAGGAATTATGGGGAAATTTATCATTGAAGGGGGCCATCCACTCAGAGGTACGATGACAGTTAGCGGCAATAAAAACGCCGCGCTCAAGCTGTTGCCCGCCTGCCTGCTGACGGATGAGCCGGTCATTTTACACAACATTCCAAACATACAAGACGTGCGTTCCACTTTTGACGTTTTGCATGACCTGGGGGTGGAAACAGAATCTTTAGGCGAGGGAAGCTGGCGTATCCATGCCCGAAATGTGAAAAAGAGCAAACTAGACAGCCATCTGGCGGGGCGCACACGCGCCTCGTTTGTCTTTTCCGGGCCGATGCTGGCCCGGCTGGGCCAGGTGGAACTGCCACTGCCGGGTGGGGATGTGATTGGTGGACGGCCGTTGGACACCCACATTCGCGCCCTCAAAGCATTGGGCGTGGACGTGAGCATGTACCCACGTGGTCACTTCAACATGAACGTGGACGAGCTGCGCGGCGCGGGCTATTTGCTGCTGGCCGAAGCCAGCGTCACCGCTACCGAAAACACACTCATGGCGGCGGTGCTAGCCAAAGGGGAGACGGTGATTGACAATGCCGCCAGCGAACCGCATGTGCAAGATTTATGCCATTTCCTGAACCGCATGGGGGCGCAAATTAGCGGTATTGGCAGCAGCCGCCTGACGGTGCAGGGTGTAGACCGGCTGGGTGGGGCGGAGTTCCGCATTGGGTCGGATTTTATGGAGGTGGGCAGTTTTATTGGGGCTACGGCCGTGACCCGCGGCGAAGTGCGCATCCAAAACGCCGAACCACAAAACCTGGGCATGATCCGCCTGGTCTACGAAAAATTGGGCGTCCACTGGATTGACGACGGCAATGACATCATCATCCCCGCCGACCAGTCATTGGAAATTGAGCAGGCGCTGGGCGGCCGTATCCCCGAAATCAAACCCATGCCCTGGCCCGGCTTCCCGCCCGACCTGATGAGCATTGCCCTGGTGATGGCCACGCAGGCCAACGGCTCTATCCTGCTGCATGATTGGATGTACGAAAGCCGCTTCTTTTTTGTGGACCATCTGGCGTTTATGGGGGCGCGTATTGTGTTGTGTGACCCACATCGGGTGCTGGTACAGGGCGGCAATGGGATGCAGGCCAACCCGCAGGGTGTGCCCAGCCCGGACATCCGCGCCGGCATGGCTATGATCATGGCCGGTCTGTGCGCCAAAGGGGAAACCACCATCCATAACATCCAGCAAATTGACCGGGGTTATGAGCGCGTGGATGAAAAACTACGCGCCCTGGGCGCCAAAATCCAACGCACGGAATAAATCAAGGTGAAACGTAATGTGTGATGCGTGACCGGAGAGAACTCACGCATCACGCACCAATGTGTTTACACACTGGCGCAACAGTGGCTCGTTGATTGTTTCGGCTTCGAGTCTGCTTGCGCCCAGGAAGCGGACAAAGCGGGCAAAACCGGCGGCCAATGCTTCGGCAAATGCTCCATCCTGGCCCAGAGCTTCATCCTCCAGCCAAAATCCCAGAATGATGAATGTGTTCGTTGTGCGGTCAAGTTTGCTGTCAAACCGCGCCACCAGCCGGTCGCCCCACAAAACCGGCAGCGTGTAGTAGCCAAATTTGCGTTTGTCCACCGGTTTATAGACTTCCCATACATAATCAAAGCCAAACAGAACTTTGGCCCGCCCCCGCGCGCTGACGGGATCAAGTGGGGCCAGAAAAATAGCCTCTTCGGTTGTGGTTGCGCTGAGTGGCGTCCATGCCGGTGGTGTCCGCCCGGCGCTCAGTTCATGCAGCAGTTCAACGTCGCTGCCCAGCGCCAGGTGTATGGCTTTCCAACCTTCCACTTTCACTTCGATCAGATCGCCGTCAGCTAACATGGCCCCCTGTAGGTTCCTCGCGGCGCGATCGGGTTCACCACGCTGCCAGGACTCACTGTTGCGGCTAATGCGCGACAGGCCGCTGAAGCCGACTTCCTTTTTGATTAAAAATCGCTCTGCCTCCTCCTCGCTGCTTTTATAAATCAGATGGGCGGGGGCGACTTTTTCTGTGAGTGCATACACACGCTCGAAGTTTTCGCGGTGGTGGGTCATCACTTCGCCCGTGCGCCACAGATAATACAAAGCCAATGAGCTGTCTTTACGGCCGCGATAGCTTTGGGTGCGTTTCCGTGTCTCCATTTTGAAGTCGCGGTTGCTGACGACATCACGCTCCTGCAAAATGGCCCGCATCTCGGCGATGGCCTCGGCGTGGTCGTGGGCCATTTGGCGAATGCGGGCGTCGCCATAGTTGCCGTCCCGCTCGCGGTGCATGACCACGCGCCAGTGGGGCAGTTCGTCCATGGGTCGGACGGCCAGCCAGCCACCCCAATCAAAAAATTGGCGCTGTTGGTAGGTGACTTCTTCCCACAGGCCAGGGGTGTAGTCCAGGACACGGCCGTACAACTGTATGTCCTGGCTGCGGGCGATGATTTGTAGAGGGTCGAGTTGCAGGTATTCGATGGCGCGCATGGCCTGGACTGTACCCTCCAGTCCGCGCCAACGCCGCCCCGGCCACAAGCCCTGCTTGCCCAAAATAAAACGACGGGCTGTTTCGATATTGATGGTTAGCATCATGGCCTAGGGTAGCGATATGTGGTCGGAAATGGTTTTGTATCCCTGGCCTGAGTCACCCCATTGAAAGCAACAAGTCTTGCTGACTGACCAGCCCACCCGAGAGCAACTTCAGCGGCTGACAGGCAGGTCACTCTTTACGGGATGGGTTCGGCGATGAATAGGGGAATGAGGCGATCAGTTTTGTTCTGATACTCTTGATAAGGAGGAAATGCTTCTACGGCGATAGCCCAGAGCCGTTCTCTCTCGGCTGAATCTACTACTTCCCGAACCCGCATGGTAAAAAGTTCAGTTTTGTCGCGGATTTCAACGTTCGGATCCGCCTGCAAATTATGATACCACTGTGGATGCGTGGGTGCGCCACCCTGAGATGCCACCAGGATATAGCTATCTCCGTCCACCACTCTCATTAAGGGGGTTTTGCGGATCGCCCCTGTTTTCCAGCCTCTATTGGTCACAATGATGACAGGCAGCCCGGTATCCCTTAAGGTCAAACCAGCCGTACCGCCGCTGCCTTCATAGAGTTCAACTTGTTCGGCCACCCACTGCCGGGGGCTGGGTATATATTCGCTCATCACGACCTCCAATGTTTTGCTTCAGGTATGCCCACTCATGGGCACAAACGTGTAAAAGATTCCCACAAATATCAACTTGAGTATGCCATATCCCCCTTTTCTGTCAATCACAATCAAATCCCAGCTTCATCGGGTCACAACACGGCGGACAAAATCCTGTATCAGTCGAGTATAGACAGGCGAAAATTCTCCAGGACGCAGTTCCTTCTCATCAACATACGCAGGCTCATCAATCAACATGAGGTGGCCGGTACGTGGGACGCGATGCAGCTCTACATCATCATTGCCCGCCTGGGCGAGTGCGCTGCGCCAGATAGCCATGCTTTCCTCTACGGGAATCCACGGATCGTTCTCGCCATAGAGGAGCAGGATGGGCACGGTAATCCGGCTGAAAACCGACCAGGGAGCAAATCGTGTTTCATTGTCCCAGCCGGTTTGAGCGACAGCTTCGGGCAGGCTCTCATCAATATATACGTGCTTGAACCAGGGTTCATCCTTATATTGATCTATGAGTGCCTGAGCCGCTTCGCGTGTGACCTCGCCACGATAATATTCGTCAACCTTTTGACGCAGGTGTGCGCCGGCTTCGGCTACCGCTTCGCCATAGCCGAGCGCACACAACACCTGGGGTACGGCGTGGACCATCTGCTCTGCCGGGCCGACGCCTGAACTTGATACCAGGATCATGAAGGCGATCTCATCCGGGCTTTGCCCAAAAGCGGCTGGCGCTATCCATCCGCCCTGACTGACACCCCAAAGGCCGATATTTGTGGTATCCACATCATCGCGTTTCTTGAGAATCCGCACAGCAGCAAGCCCATCACGTCCCAGGGCCATATAACCAGGGTGGACACGTTCTTTTGGAGGGATGTCCTCGCCCCAGCGATCATAGATATAGACGGCAACGCCGATCTCATTCATGGCTTGAGCGAGATGCAAATACAGCGGGTGATCTTGCTTGCCCGCGCTGGCACTGTGCAGGACGACGATGGTAGGAAAGGGGCCGCCACCTGCTGGCTTAACCAGCGTTCCTTTGAGCGTATGGCCTTCGGATGTAAAGATGATTGGCACGCACGTTGCCTGCTCCAATCCTGCTGTTGTATTTAGACTGCGCGGTGAACGGTTCATGTTGTGAAAAGCCAAACCAGTCATTCAGCAAACTTATACTGCGGCGGGCACGGCAGATTCGTAGGCGGTGATGATTTGGTCCATGAGTTTGTCGAGTTCGGTGTTGACCACCTGGCGTGATGGGTCAGCGTCGTACCAGGCCATGATTTCGCGGGCGCCCTGGGCAAAGGGGATGGCGGCAGTAAAGTCGGGCACGAGGCGCTTAATTTTGCTGTTGTCGAAGATCATGCTGTGGGTTTTGTCGCCTAGCAGACTGTCGCCCCAACTGCTGCTGAAGTGGGCGATGAAGTCGGAGGGGATATGGACGATTTGGGCTTCAGTACCGGCCGCCTGAGCTACCAATTCCACAATCTGATTCCAGGTGAGCCATTCGTCAGAGGTGATGTGATAGGTTTCGCCGATGGCGTGGTTATTGCCCAGCAGCCCCACGAACCCTTTGGCGAAGTCGCGGTGGTGAGTCATTGTCCACAGCGACGTGCCATCCCCATGCACGATCACTTTTTTGCCCTGGCGCATCCGGTGGACATTGGTGTAGCCGCCGTGCATGGGCAGGAGGGTCTGGTCGTAGGTGTGCGACGGCCGTACCACTGTCATCGGAAAACCATCCTCCCGGTACGCCCGCAGCAGCCGCTCTTCGCAGGCGATCTTGTTGCGGGAGTAGGCCCAGTACGGGTTGTGCAGCGGCGTGGACTCAGTGACGGGCAGGTTGGCGGGCGGCGTCTGGTAAGCGGAGGCAGAACTGATGAAGATGTATTGGCGGGTACGGCCGTGAAACAAGCTCAGGTCGGTTTCAATATGCTCTGGCGTGAAGGCGATCCAATCCACTACGGCGTCAAACTGGTGGTCGCCCAATGCCTGCAAAGCCGATGCCCGGTCCCGTATGTCGCCCTGTAAAACCGTTGCGCCAGAGGGTGACGGCCGTGCGCTCTGCCCCCGGTTCAACAAATACAACTCCATCCCCCGTTCCACCGCCAGCGGCGCACACGCCGAACTGATAATCCCTGTCCCACCAATAAACAAAACTTTCATGGTCTACTCCTTTTATGAATAATCCACAGATTTCACAGATAAAATCTGCGTAATCTGGGTAATCTTTGGCTAAACTCCTTCATTATAAGATTCCCAATGTTTGAGCCACCTTTGTGGCGAATGCATCTACTGATTCGTTGTCGCCCCGCCAGCACACGGGAATGTTGTTTTCCTCACATTCGCGCCGGATGGTGTGGGTGATACGGCCGTCGAATTCCAGAAATCTGCGCCACATTTCATCCGGGTTGGGTAACTGGTAGATGAAATCTTTCATCGCCAGGCGCTCTTCGGTAGCCTGCCAGATGTCGGCGCTGGTTTGTCCTGGTATGGCCAGGCCAACAATCTGCTGTGGAGCAATGACCTCGGCAACGAGAGCGGGATTACAGATACCACCATCAATCAAGAGGCTGCTTTCGGGATCGGTCGCCGCCAGGTCTGCGGTCAACAAGTCCAGATATTCAGGCAGCGCCGCTTGATTGAACGCATCGAACTCTTCCCAGGAGAGCGCCAGCAACCAGGCCAGACCGTTGGGCGATGTAACCCAGGCGGTGTTGACGGGATGACGTTCGGGGGTGAAACGGCCGTGATAAGCACCGTAGATATGGGCGTCCATGTCATAGACAGGCATGGCAAATCGGGCCGAAAGCGCGTGGCAGATCGTCGTCTTGCCCGAACCGGCGCCACCAACTACCCAAAACAGTCGCTTAAACCGGGATAAAACGGTGCGAGATTGTACTAACAAGTCATGGTTGAGGGTAAACTGCATAGGAAATGCCTTTGATCGTATTTCTCCAGTCTGGGTCTTTGCTTATGAGGGAATGATACTCTGTGATTTCCGGTGGGCAACTGGTGAAAAGGTACGGCCGTTCTCGTTTATGCTACAATTCGCTACCTTTATCTCGCGGAGGATTCATGGAATCGTTTGTCTCCATTATCAGGCCACCGGCAGAGCCACCGGCAACAGCCTGTTGGTTTATATTGTCCGGTTTTCAACTGTTGGTGAGGGTAGACGGCCGTCAGGCCAGTTGGCCCATTCTCCATTCACCGGCTGATCTGGGGTTGGAATTGGTGCGCCAGCATTATCTGGGGTATATGCCCGGAGAGCCACCGCGCCATTGTTATGCTGCCGAGGTAGCTGCCGAAACGCCCCCGCCATCGGGCATGGCGTTTGAAGGGTTACGCGGATTGTACGGCCGTATGCCCGATGATCAACTCTGGCTGGGTGGGCGGGCATTGCAAATCATTGACTGGGATCGTTCGCATCTTTACTGTGGGCGCTGTGGCACGCCGAACGAGTTACAGGCAACGGAGCGGGCCAAGAAATGCCCGGCCTGTGGCCTGGTGACGTACCCACGCATCTCCCCGGCGGTCATCATGCGGGTGACGCGGCAGGGGCCGACCGGGCGTGAGATTTTGCTGGCGCGGGGGTCGCGCCATCCCGCCGGTTTTTACAGTGTGTTGGCCGGTTTTGTGGAGCCGGGAGAGACATTGGAAACGGCCGTACACCGGGAAATCCGCGAAGAAGTAGGGCTGGAAGTGCAGAACGTGACGTACTTTGGCAGCCAGCCCTGGCCCTTCCCTAACTCACTGATGATCGCTTACACCGCCGAATACGCCAGCGGCGAGATTACCCCGGAAGCGGGCGAAATTGAGGATGCCCGCTGGTTTACGGCCGATAATCTGCCCGGCATCCCCCCGGCCATGAGCATTTCGCGGCGGTTGATTGATGATTTTGTGAATGGGGAGCAGGGGTTGGAGAGCGGGGATTAGCCAATGGCCGACAGCCAGGTTTGAATCCGTGTCTCTAATTCGGCCAGTTCAGGGCAGAGTTGACGGATACGGCCGTAGCGTCCGGCGGCTTCTTTTGCCAGCGTTTTCCGTCCTTGAGACAACTCATTCTGCAAACCGCGCTGCTGCACGTAGGGCAGAAAGTAACGCTCTTTTACGTCCGGTTCTTGCCGGATATCAGGCCAACTCCAGGCAGTGGTCAAATCCATGCCAGCTAACAACCATGTCTCTACTTCCTGCCAGGCATTGACAGCCAAGAACAGACGATTTGGTGTCAAGACGGCCGTCGCCCGCTCCTCCAAAAGCCGTAATGCTTGCTGCCGCCCCTCCTTTCCATCCCGGTCAACACATAAAATGAACAAATCAATCATGGGTTGTTGCCGAATGATTTCCTCAAGCCGCTGCCAGTTTGTCGCCTGTTCTACACTACCCAATTTGGGTTCGCGGCAGATCAGGACTTTGGCCTGGGGTTTTCCCAACGCGCGCAGCATCTCATCCATCAGTGGTTTGAGGATGAATTGGTCGTGGGTGAAATCCTCGGCAATAACCAACACTCTCAGGCTCAAGCTACGGCCTCGGCCACAGGTTCTTGTGGCTCATCTTCGTCTAACAGGAACATGGCATCTTCCAGCCAGCCCGATTCATACAACGGCACGATGCCCTTTTCTTTAATCAATTGCTCGGCATGCGGGATGTCCAGAATGCGCCGAATATGGGCATCTGGTTCACCTTCCAGCCGGTAAAGGAGCGAGGCTGATTCCAGCGTTTTTGCTGACAGGTAGTTAAGTAAGAGTGGCGAATGGGTGCTGGCAACCACCTGGATATCTCCCTCGGCCGTTTGATTTTCGATGAGTTGGGTGAGTAAATAAAGGCGCGTGGGGTGAATGCCGGTTTCCAACTCTTCAAAAAAGTAAAATTTAGCCCGTTCTGGCCCAAAAAAGGCCGCCAACATCGCCAGAAAACGCAGTGTACCATCAGACAGGCTATAAGCTGAAATTTTCTGCCCACTGCCCTCTACCATTGTCACCAATACCCGCCCAATCTGATCGGTTGGAAACTCCAGTTCTACCACTTCACCGGGCATAAGCTCTTCCAGCCAGCTTAATAACGTTTGTTTACGCTCCGGGTCTTGCCAGATCGC
Organism: uncultured Ardenticatenaceae bacterium; assembly: GCA_964467705.1. Classification (GTDB taxonomy): domain Bacteria; phylum Chloroflexota; class Anaerolineae; order Promineifilales; family Promineifilaceae; genus CAADGU01. Next base: position 30,252 of record CAYXUZ010000067.1, read on the forward strand.
ATATAAAACCGAAGATAAGTTTTCTCCCCGATCTCCTAATA
>CAYXUZ010000068.1:0-24612 GCA_964467705.1 uncultured Ardenticatenaceae bacterium
CGCGGCGACAGCCTCAGCCTGAGCATTGCCGCCGCTTCCATCCTGGCCAAAGTCACCCGCGATCGGCTGATGGTGGAACTAGACGCCGTTTATCCCGCCTATGGGTTTGCCCGACACAAGGGGTACGGCACGGCCGTGCATCTGCACGCCCTGGCCCAACACGGCCCCTGCCCCCTCCACCGCCACACCTTTGACCCCATTCGCCAGCCATTAACTCTAATTTAGTTCTTGACAAAATAGTTCCATATCGTACAATTCCGCCTGTTAATTTACTGTGGGGCGATTTTCCAAATCGCCCCACTGTGAGAAGATCATATGCTCGATGAAGAGAAAAAACAACGCTGGGTCACTTTTGTGCAGTCCATTGAACCGGACATCACCCCCCAGGCGGTGCGATTGATGGGCGATTGGCGGCGCATCAGCCACGCCCTGCACCAAGTCGGCGAAGCCAGCCTGGCTGACAGCGGCCTGACGGAAGCGCAATACCTGGTGCTGATGAGCCTGTATATGCACGAACAAATTGAAGGGCGGGCCATGCTCAACCCGTCCGAGATCAGCAAATGGCGCGGCACCAGCCGCAACACCATCAGCGCCCTCATTCGTGGCCTGGAAGCGGACGGCCTGATTGAACGGCAACTAGATGACGCAGACCGACGTAAATTCAACATTTGTTTGACGGGTAACGGCCGTGCCCTGGTCAGCCAATACGCCCATAAACAGTTCCGCGCCGTCGGCGGTTGCTTCAACCGCCTCAGCGACGCCGACCAGGAAACCCTGAGCGAACTCTTGACCAAACTCAACCAAAACCTGGAACAAACCCGCTCACAACTCGAACAAACAACAACTTGATCCGCTAAGAACGCGAAGAAACGCATTTTCTCTGCGCCTCCGCGTCTCTGCGTTGAAAATTATCAGGAGAAGCCTATGCAAGCAGCAGGAAATCCGCCTCGCACCGGCCGTCGTGGTCGTGGTAGTGGCCCCGATGGGGCACAGCCTAAGATGAGCAGTCAGGCACTACGCCGCGCCATTCGTTACGTCTGGCAATACCCTAAAGTCACCTGGACGGCCGTTGGCGCCCTCCTCATCGCCACCCTGGCCCAATTAGCCGTGCCTCAACTGGTGCAGGAAATCATAGACACCATCACCAGCAACGTCCTGAATGAAACCATTTTGGGATTACCCCAAGAGATTCAGGCATTCGCCGCTGAACGATTAGGCGTCAATCTGGCAACTGCTCAAACCGACCTGAACGGCGCGGAACGGGCCATCATCATCGCCGGGCTGATCATCGTCGCTTTTGCTGTCGCCCGCGGCTTTTTCTCTTTTGCCCAGACCTATCTCTCGCAGGTTCTGTCACAAAACATCGCCTTTGACCTGCGCCAAGATTTGTTCGCCAAAATCCAGCGCCTCAGCTTCAGCTACCACGACCGCAACCGTACCGGCCAACTGATGTTCCGCGCCACCGACGACATCGAAAAGCTCCGTCTATTTCTGGGTCAAGGCTTGCTGCTGGCGCTGCAATCTGTCATTTTGCTGGTAGGCACATTGGTGATCCTCTTCTTCACCAACTTCAAACTGACGTTAGTGGTGCTGCCCCTGCTGCCCATTGCGCTGGTCTCGTTTATGATCTTTGGTGGGCTGGCACAGCCGTTGTTTGGTGAAGCGCAGCGCCGTTTGTCTCGTGTGAATACCATCTTGCAGGAAAATCTGGCCGGGCTAAAGGTGGTGCAGGCGTCGGTGGCTGAAAAACGGGAACAGGCGCGTTTCAAGGAGTCCATTGACGCGGAACTGGAGCAGCGCATCAAAATTACGCGTATGTTTGCCATCCTCTTCCCGTTCATCTTCCTGGTGGCCAATCTAGGACAGGCGGCAGTGATGTATTTTGGCGGCCGTCAGATTTTGAACCAGACCTTGACCTTGGGCGAGTGGCAAAAGTTCAGCCTTTATCTGGTTTACTTGTTCATGCCCTTGGGTCAATTGGGTTTCATCATCAGCCTCATGGCTCAGGCGGCCGCGAGCGCTGACCGCATTTTTGAAATCCTGGACGCTAAAAATGATGTGGAAAACAAGCCGGACGCGGTGGAATTGGGTGAAGTCACCGGCCGACTCACCTTTGAAAACGTCACCTTTCGCTACTTTGAAGGCAGCGAGCCGGTTTTGCAAGACATCAGCTTTGAGGCAGAACCGGGACAGACCATTGCCCTGCTCGGTGGCACCGGTAGCGGCAAGACGACCATTATCAACCTGATACCGCGCTTTTATGATGTCAGCAACGGCCGTGTCACCATTGACGGCCACGACATCCGTGATGTGACCATCGAAAGCCTGCGCCAGCGCATCGGCATCGTGCTGCAAGAGACCACCCTTTTTGGCGGCAGCATCCGCGACAACATCGCCTTCGGCCGTCCCAACGCCACCGAAGATGAAATCATCGCCGCCGCTCAGGCTGCCGCCGCCCATGACTTCATCATGGAATTCCCCGAAGGGTACGACACACCGGTCGGCGAACGCGGCTCCACCCTCAGCGGTGGGCAAAAGCAGCGCGTGGCCATTGCCCGCGCTCTACTTATGGATCCGCACATCCTCATTCTGGACGACAGCACCAGCAGCGTAGACCTGAACACCGAATATCAGATTCAAAAAGCCCTCGACCGGCTGATGGAGGGGCGCACCAGCTTTGTTATTGCCCAACGCATCAGCACCGTCCTCAACGCCGACCAGATTCTGGTGTTGGACAAAGGGCGCATCGTCGCCCGCGGTGTCCACGAAGAGCTGATGGAAGACAGCCCCATTTATGCCGAAATCTACCATTCGCAGCTTTCGGAGGATGTGGAACTTGCCTGATTATCAAAGATTACGCAGATTTCACAGATTGCCTCTTTTATCTGCGTAATCTACGAAATCTTTGATGAAAACGCATTAGGAAATAGCCATGATAGACCGTCAAGCACAACTACTGGGCATGGAAGTCCAGAAACCACAAAGTATTAGCGGTACGCTCAAACGATTTGGGGCGCATTTCCGGCCGTACTGGCTGCCCCTCGTCATTGTGCTGATTGCCATGGTCGCCAGCACCTGGATGCAGGTGCGCATCCCCTACCTCACCGGGCAGGCAGTGGATTGTTACCTCACCCCATACGTCAGCCGGGTCAGCCTGACCGGCAATACGGAGGGGGCCACGCTGCCCCCGGCGGCCGCTGAATTCATGCAACAGTTGGCGGGCAACACGGCCGCCGGTTCTAACTGCACCTACACTACCGTTGATCCCACCGCTTCTTTTGATGAAACCCTGGCCGGATTTACCCGACTCATCCTGGTCATGGTGGCCTTTTTCTTAGCCAGCTCTGCTCTGACCGGCCTCACCTTTTACATGATGAGTTGGGCCGGTTTCCGGGTGCTGCGCGATTTGCGCGATGAAGTGTTCCACCACATCCACCGGCTGACGCTGGGCTACTTCACCAAACATGAAGCGGGCGACGTGATGAGCCGCCTGACTAATGATATGGATACCATTGGGCAGATGATTGGTTTTGGCGTGGTGCAGGTGGCCCAGGGCATCTTGCTCATCGTCTGGACGGTATTCATCATGTTCCGCGACAATGTGCCCTTTGCCCTGATCAGTCTAATTACGCTGCCGTTGATGATCATTTTCACCAAATGGTTTTCTGACCAGGCACGTAAAGCGTTCCGGCAGGCGCGCAAGGAGATTGGCTCGGTGAATGCCGATTTGCAGGAGAGCATTTCCGGCGTGCGCGAGGTGCAGGCATTCAGCCGGGAGGCGGAGAATATCGAACAGTTCCGCACCAGCAATGCGGCCAACCGGGACGCCAACATCAAGGCGCAGGCGTATACCAGCGCCCTGGCGCCTACATTAGAGGCATTGAGCTACGTCAGTCTGGCGGTGGTAGCCTGTGTGGGCGGGATTGCCATTTTGAATGGGGGGCAGTTAATGGGTTCGGCCGTATCGCTGGGGCTGATTTTTGCCTTTATCCAATACACGCAGCGGTTTAATATGCCGGTGCAGCAAATTGCCCTGCTGTGGACAAATATCCAGAGCGCGATTGCCGGTGGCGAGCGCATCTTTGGCTTACTGGATGAAGACCCGGAACTGAAGGATAAGCCGGATGCGGTGGCGATCCCGGCCATTCAGGGGGCGGTGCGTTTTGAACGGGTGTGGGCGGAATATAATCCGGGTGAGCCGGTGCTGAAAGGGATAGATATTCAGGCGCGGCCGGGCGAGACGATTGCCATTGTCGGGCCAACCGGCGCAGGCAAGACGACGATTATCAACCTGCTGCCGCGTTTTTGGGATGTGACGGACGGCCGTATCCTCATTGACGATCACGATGTGCGCGATGTGACCCGCGCCAGCCTGCGCCAACAAATTGGCATCGTGCTGCAAGACACATTCTTGTTTAGCGATACGGTACTGAACAATATCCGCTATGCCCGCCCCCAAGCGACGGATGAAGAAGTGATGGAAGCGGCCAAACTGGCGCGGGCGCATGAGTTTATTCAACGGCTGCCAGAAGGATACCAGACGGTGTTGGGTGAACGCGGTTCTGGCTTGAGCCAGGGGCAGCGGCAATTGATTTCCATTGCCCGTGTAGCCCTCAGCGACCCACGCATCTTGATTCTGGACGAGGCGACGAGCAGTGTGGACACCCGCACGGAGCGGGAGATTCAGAAGGCGTTTGCGGAACTGCTGCACGGCCGTACCAGTTTTGTCATCGCCCACCGCCTCAGCACCACTCGCAATGCCAATCAGGTGTTGGTGCTGAATCATGGCGAGATTATCGAGCGCGGCACACACAAAGAATTGCTGGCGGCCAGAGGCTTTTACTACGACCTGTACATGAGCCAGTTCCGCCGCCAGTTGGACGCGGGCGAATCAGATGAGGAGTTGGCGGAAGAGGTGGATGTCTTTTTTGCGCCAGCGGATTGAGGCGGTAATCGGTAATCAGTGAACGGGAATCAGAAACGGCGGTACCTCAACAGGTACTGCCGTTTTATTTAGGGGTAGTACTACGGCCGTATCCCTATCCACCTATTTGCTTCCCCATCCGCTTACGCAAATGTGGCACGGTTGGAAACCGGTCACAGCAACACAACGAAGACTGCACAGCAGCAGGAGGGACGCCCGGGATGGCTTTATGACAAACCACATGGAATTTTTGATACAGTTAGCGCTTAGGCGTTAACTATTTCCAGGTGACAAACATGGGCTAACTTAGCCCATGTTTGTCACCTGTTATCAAAGTTTCCAAATGGGAGAAATTCTGATGAGACTGTTAAATTTATTCCTTTTGAAGGGAGTGGCTCTTATAGGTTGCTTTGGCGTAGTTTTGGTGGGGTGTAGCAGCCCGGCATCAACAAACCCATCGAGTGCTAATGCGACAAATATATTCGTAGAAACACCACTGGCGGCCACTATTGAACCAACACCTGGGCGGCTAACGGCAACAGAGTCACCTGCTGCTACTTCTACGCTACCATCTGCTCCGGCCACCACAGCTACCTTGACCCCTATGGCCACAGCGACGCTCTTGCCTACACCATTACCTACGTCTATACCAACATTATCGCCCCAGAAAGCCGAGGAATTGATTCTTGACCTATACCAACATAATGCTGATTGTTCATTGCCTTGTTTTTGGGGGTTCACACCTGGTGAAACGGATTGGCAAACGGCTGAAGCTTTCCTGACAACTTTTGCGTATCAGATTACTACTAATTCAGACGAAAATTTACTCTTTGCAGAGGTACATATACCCGAGCCTCAGCACACACCAATCCGTCTTTTGAGGCAAATTTACACTGTCCGCGATGGAATCATAACGAGGATAGAGGCTAGTATAATGCCTACCCCGGAGTATGCCCTGCCCACTATCCTCAATATGTATGGTCAGCCAACTGAAGTCTGGTTACGGACCGGCAGTGCCCCATTGGAAGACTATTTACCATTTACCCTGAAACTTTTTTACGAGCAGCATGGTTTCATGATGAGCTATGCCAGTCAAGGTGTCATTGAGGAGGGGAAAGTAAAAAGCTGTTTTCCGACTACAACCTTTGTGGTCATAGCCAGCTGGTCCCCGCTTGAAGATATCACGTATGAAGAAGCCCACAGTCCCACTTCTATGTTTAAGACAACGGAGTATGAACACTCATTAGAAGAAGCCACGGGCATGACCATAGACACTTTTTACGAAACTTTCAATAACCCAGCCGAACCTGTCTGCCTGGAGACGCCCACGGAACTGTGGCCTGGGCCATAGATGGGGATGCTATCCTCACCGTACCACACCTGGAACATTGACATTATACGGCCGTATCCCCCACCAATCAATCGCGTCACGGCCGTACCTCACCAGGTACGGCCGTTTTGTTTTACTTGATTGAGGATATAGGGTGGTTAATTCATCTTGCCCAACAGGGCCATTTTAGCCCAGGTAGCAGGCAGGTACAACGGATCAACGGCCAGCGCCTTATCGTAACATTGCAGGGCCGTACGATAACGCCCCAGGTGCTCATACACCCGCCCCAAGTTCATGTATGGAAACTGGCGCACCTCATAACGGGGGGCAGCAATAGCCATCTCAAACCAGGGAACCGCCTCTTCCCACTGCTCCTGCTCAATCAGATAAACGCCAATGTCGTTATACGGATTGCCATACGCCGGGTCAACGGTGATGGCCTGGCGGCACATGTCAATGGCCTCATCCAGCCGTCCCATCATGTTGTACGTCCAACCTAGGAAGGTGTACGCTTCGGCCGTGGGGTGCGTCTCAATGGACTGCTGGTAAAGATAGGCGGCGTGTTGCAGTTCCCCCTGCATCTGCTGACGAAATGCCCTATCAAACAATATCATGGCTCTTTCTTGTTCAATTTGATCGTCGGTCATCATGCAAAGCAGTTTAGCAAAAGTACCCATTGATGTCAGCAGGACGGCCGTAATTCTTACAAGATTCATACAGAGCGTGAGGCACAAAATATGACCCGATCACCACTTTGCCAACAAGGGTAACAGTTCGGCCAGTTCCGCAATCTCGGCATGAGGAGTAACACCGGGTGGGATGGCAAAACGGCCGTTCCCCCTAAAGTACACTGTGCGCATTCCCGCCGCCTGCCCGCCAACCACATCACTGGCGGGATCGTCTCCAATGTACACGGCCGTGTCTGCATCTGACCCTAAGGCTTCCAGCACCTGCCGAAACGGATCTGCATTGGGCTTCCACATATTCACATCTGCCGAAAAAACCATCTCATCAAAGTAGGGAAGCAATCCAAACCGCTCCATATCTGCCCGGTGCAGCGTACCCGGAAACATCGTATTAGAAACCAGCCCCAGCCGATACCCGGCCTCCTTTACCCGCGCCACCGTTTCCACCGCCTGCGGTGTTAGCTCTGCCTGTGCCTGGATAGCTGCCCCATATTGCTCCGCGGCTGCGGCCACATCCATTGCCTTTATATCCGCTATGCTCACTTCCACCAACACGGCCGTTAACAAATCCACTACCCGCAAATTTCCTTCGTGCCGGGTTGCTGCCCGCCACATGGAGGGCAACAAAGCAAAACCTACTTCTTGAAAATCGGCAAAGTCTGGTAGCGCAAATCCTCGTCGCTGCCAATAATCATAAGCCGCCGCCAGACCCGGTGTTTCCAGATCAGGCCAGGTGGCATACGCACCTGCATACTCAATCAATGTTCCCCCCAAATCAAAGACCACTGTACCAATCACCTTACCACCTCATCACCCATTTATGGCCATACACAACCATACCCTTCATACACAACACGGTCAGGATTACGTTCCAGCCGCCATTCTTCGCCTCTTTGTCTAACCAGCAGGGGAATGGTGGTTAAACCCTGGCTATTAACATATCTCACATTGACACACCATTGTGTCTCCCCGCTTTCGCTGGCAGGCGCGTTTTCCACATACACAATTCGCCCTCCCGAATCATCAAACCGCTCCTCCGTGATAAAATCTGTCACTACCTCCACTCCCCTTTCCGGCAATCGTCCACCACCTTCTTGTTCTTCTGGCTCACACGCTGTCAGGAAACAAAGGCCCCACATTACGAAGGCTACCAATGTTATTGTTTTCATCAAGAATCACCTCATTCACTTTAGATTGATAGGCCAGCATTTTACAGAATTGAAATGGCAATCTATACGCAATGGTACAAAAAAGCCACTATCTGTTATGGCCTCATCGAATTTCAAAACAAAATTTGCGGATAGCAGAGGCTTATGGTAACTTTTGTACCGAGAAGAGAAACTTTCCCTGTACAAATAAACCAATTGTCAAATAAACTTGCTTGTACGCACATAAAAAATAACAACCTGATACTCACCAGCCTATGAGTGCAAACGCCGATTTCCTGACCGTACAAAACGTCTCACTTAGTTTCGGGGGTAATGCTGCTTTATCAGATGTCAGCTTTGCCGTTCGTCAGGGAGAAATTCGGGCCATCATCGGCCCTAATGGCGCGGGCAAGACTTCAATGCTTAATTGTGTTAGTGGTTTTTATCGTCCCCAGGAGGGTCAGGTTCTTTATAAGGGAACCGACCTCACCAAAACTTCCACCCATAAAATCGCCCCCCTGGGCATTGCCCGTACCTTCCAGAACATCGCTTTGTATACCGGACTCAGTACACTGGAAAATCTGATGGCTGCACGCCATATCCACATGAAGCAAAGCAGCTTGCAAAGTATGGCCTTTTGGGGGCCGGCCCGTCGTGAAGAAGTGCGACATCGAGAAGTTGTGGAAGAAATCATAGATTTTTTGGAGATTGCCCATATTCGCAAAGCGGTGGTAGGGGCATTGCCTTATGGTTTACGGAAGCGGGTGGAATTGGGACGGGCGCTGGCATTGGAACCTGAGCTTTTGCTGCTGGATGAGCCGATGGCCGGGATGAATGTTGAGGAAAAAGAGGATATGGCCCGGTTCATCCTGGATATTCACGAACTACGCAAGGTGACGATTCTCTTAATTGAGCACGACATGGGGTTGGTGATGGACATTTCGGATCGGGTGGTGGTGCTGGATTTCGGTGTAAAGATTGCCGAAGGTGCGCCGGATGAAATCAAGCAAAATGAGCGTGTGATTCATGCTTATCTGGGTAAACAGTAACACGGCCGTTACCCTTCAAACCGTCTCAACTTTTTACCAACCCTTGAGGCAGCTATGAACGAACAGACTCTCCCTCAAATGTTCCTAAAACAAGCTAAAATGCGTGGGGCCGAGTGCGTATCGGTGCGCCAAAAAGAGTTAGGTATCTGGCGGGAATTCACCTGGCAAGATTCGTATGAGCAGGTCAAGACCTTTGCGCTGGGTATGATCGCCCTCGGCTTACAGCGCGGCGACCATATCTGCTCCATTGGCGACAATGATCGCGAATATCTGTGGGGCTTTTTGGGGATGCAAGCAGCCGGTGCTGCCATTGTGGGGCTATATACCGATGCCATTCCCAGCGAGATTGAGTACATTGTCAATCACAGTGATGCCACATTTGCCCTGGCACAAAATCAGGAACAGGTAGACAAGCTCCTGGAACTAAAAGACAAAACACCTAAATTAAAAAAGGTGATTTTTTGGGATGACCGGGGCATGTGGAACTACGATGATGAGTGGCTCATTTCTTTTGCTGAAGTGCAAGCATTGGGGCAAGAATTAGACAAAAAAGAGCCAGGACGTTTTGAAACAGAAGTCGCATTAGGTCAGGAAGAGGACACAGCTCTGATCTGTTACACATCAGGCACCACCGGACTGCCCAAAGGGGTGATGCTAAGCCACGCAAACCTTCTCTCGGCCGCAACCACCGCTTTTGCCATTGATCCGCGTTATGAAACTGACAATCATGTGAGTTTTATGCCTATGGGTTGGATTGCCGAACCGGCTTTTGGCATTGTGCCCCATTGTTACGCCGGTATGGTGATGAATTTTCCCGAAGAGCCGGAAACAGTGCGCGAAAATATCCGCGAGATTGCGCCGGAGAATCTCTTTTACAGTGCCCGCTTGTGGGAGAATCTGGTGGGCACAGTGCAGGTGCGGATGAAGGATGCTACCTGGCTTAACCGCCGGTTGTATGATTGGTTTTTGCCGGTTGGTTATAAGATGGCTGACAAAAAGTTTAGCCGGGAAAAGCCGGGGTTGGGGTTGCGGTTAGGTTATAAAATCGGAGATTGGATGGTATTCCGTCCGCTGCGTGGGCAGTTGGGTTTGTCCCGGTTACGCAGCGCCTTTACAGCTGGCGCTACCCTCAGCCCAGACCATATCCGTTTTTTCCATGCGATGGGGATCAATTTGAAGCAGATTTATGGCTCTACAGAGGTGACGGGTGGAGCAACCCAACATCGTGATGGCGATATCAAGTTTGCCAGTGTTGGTGTGCCGAACCCCAGTGTAGAAGTGCGGGTGTCAGAAGAAGGGGAACTACAAGTTTGTGGCCCGACGGTGATGAAAGGGTACTACAAGGATCCAGAGGCGACAGCGCGTGATATTGTGGTGGATGCCAACGGCCGTCACTGGTTCAAAACAGGCGATGCAGGCTACATTGACGAGGATGGTCACGTCATCTTCCAGGACCGCGTCAAAAATATGGTTCGTCTGGCCAATGGGGAACTATTTTCACCCCAATTCATTGAAGGGCGGTTGAAATTTAGTCCCTACATCCGCGACGCCATGACCATTGGCAGCGCCGAACACGAATTTGTCTCCGCGATGATCATTATTGATTTTGAGAATGTGGGCCATTGGGCGGAAAAACAAGGTATTGGGTATACCACCTTCGTTGACCTGTCACAAAAGTCACAGATTTATGATTTGATTCAACAAGCGGTGATAGAAGTCAATAAATCATTGCCGGAGGGGGCGCGTATCCGCCGTTTTGTGTTGCTGCATAAAGAATTTGATGCCGATGAAGCGGAAATGACACGCAGTCGCAAACTACGCCGCAATGTATTGATGGAACGTTATGCAGAGATTGTGACAGCGATGTATGACGGCCGTGCCGCCGTTCATGTACGCGCCACCGTGAAATACCAGGATGGTAGCGAAGGGTTTATCGAAACCCAGGTGCAGGTGATGAGTGTTTAGGTGTCAGGTATAAGGCGTCATATAATTTGACATCTGACACCTGACACGCCTGTTGAGGTTCTATGGATAAACGGACAAAACGCATCAGGAACACGGCCGTCGCTGTCGGTGTTGGGGTATTGGTGGTGTGGTTGATACGGCCGTACACCAACTGGATTCTCGTACCCCAACAACTCATCAACGGCATCCTCAACGGCGGTACTCTGGCCCTCATCGCTTTAGGCATTGTTCTAATCTACAAAGCCTCCGAAGTGTTTAACTTCGCTTCCGGCCAGATGGTTATGATCGGCGCTTACATCGTCTGGTGGTTTGCCGGGGGTGCTGGCGATGGCTCTGCACCTTTCGACTTGCCCCTCTGGGCTGCCATTTTGGCCGGTATGGTCGTGGCCATCTTCATCGGATTCCTCATCGAACGCGCCGCCCTGCGTCCCATGACCGGCCAACCATTACTGGCCATCGTCCTCATGACACTTGGTCTGGCTGAAATCCTGCAAGGATTAACAACTGTCTTGTTTGGCGTCACCCCCAAAGGCAACTTCCCTGCTCCCTTTTCCCCTAACGATGTCTTCAATATCGCCATTGCCCCCATCAACGATGTCAGCATCGTCTTTCTCGATAGACTCCAAATTGGGCATGCCCGTCTGGCCACATTTTTAATTGCCCTCCTTGCAGCGGCACTATTTATTGTCTTCTTCAACTATACACGCACCGGTCTCTCCATGCGCGCCACCTCAGAAAACCACGAACTGGCCCAGAGTGTGGGCATCAGAGTATCCCGTGTTTTTGGTCTGTCCTGGGCCATTGCCGGCGTCATTGCCACGCTTGGTGGCGTCTTGTTGGCAACACTTACTGGCGTCAGCCTCAGTTTGTCTACGGTCGCCCTGGCCGCCTTTCCCGCCATTCTGTTGGGTGGCCTGGAATCATTCTTAGGCGCAATTGTAGGTGGCTTGCTAGTTGGCCTGACTGTCGCCCTGGTGCAAACATCCAGTGTGGCTGAGGTGCGCAATTCCGCCGAAATTGCCCCCTATGTATTGCTGCTCATTGTCCTGCTCATCCGCCCCGAAGGGCTATTTGGGCAGAAGAGAATCGAGAGGATTTAACCTATGGCCGTTTTGCGACCAGCCGGGGATTTTGACCGCAGCTATGAACAAGATATGTCGCTGGTGCGGCAAAAGTGGCAGTGGGCAGTTCTCATTGCCGGATTGATTGCGCTGTTTGCCGCGCCGCGCCTGGGCAACACCTACATTGTCACGGCCGTCAACCAGATTGCCTATACCGTGATTACCTTGCAAGGCCTGAATTTGCTTACCGGCTACACAGGCCAGATTTCCCTGGGGCAGGCCGCTTTTATGCTCGTTGGTGGTTATGCCGCCGGGTTGGGCGCAAAAGAGTTAGGATTACCTTTCTTCCTGGCTATCCCCTTTGCCGGGTTAATGACCGGTCTGGTAGGTTTAATTTTTGGTTTGCCCTCTTTGCGAGTAAAAGGGTTTTATCTGGCAATGGCCACCCTAGCAGCACAATTCATCATTCCCTGGCTTTCCCGGCAACCCGTGTTTGAAGCATATCTGGGTGGCACGAATGGCTTTATTGAAGTGCCAGTGGTCACTTTTCTGGGTCATCGCTTCGGGGAACTATCTGACTTTGTGTACATATCGCTAACGGTTCTGCTCATTACTACCGTTTTAACCATCAATGTCACCCGCACCCGGCTGGGTCGAGCTTTTGTTTCTGTACGCGACAATGATCTGGCAGCCGAGTTGTTAGGGGTTAATCTTTTCCATTACAAATTACGCGCCTTCTTTTTAGCGGCTTTTTTTGCCGGGGTAGCTGGTTCGCTACGGGCATTTAGTCAACGTGGTGTAGGCACACAGTTCGGGTATGGTCTGGATGAGTCGGTACTTTTTTTGGGAATGTTGGTAATAGGTGGTTTAGGTACTAATTTGGGCCCGTTTCTGGGCGCAATTTTTGTGATTGTCCTGGAGGATTTTTCGTTATGGCTGGGGGCAGAACTGGCGGCCACATTTCCGGCACAAGCGGCGCAATTATTATCTTCTTTTCGGCCGATATTTTTTGGGCTGGTACTGGTCTTATTCCTGATTTTTGAACCACGTGGGTTAGCCCATCGTTGGCGGTTATTAAAGGCAAGTTGGCGGTTACGGCCGTTTGCCCGCTAGCTCTATAAAATAACCACCGCCATGATCAACCTTCTTGACAAGCGAATGAGCAAATGAGCCAATGCATAGGCAAAGGAGGTGAGGAACAGGCAGATTTTCGTTTAACAGAAAAATGATATTGTTTAAACCGGGCATACAACTCATGCCAACATGCTTTTTTCAAAAAGGAAGGAAACGAAATGAAGAGAAACATATTGTTAATTACCATCCTGCTCATTATGGGCATGTTGCTGGCAGCCTGTGGTGGCGGCGCTGAAGAAGAAGCCCCCACTGAAGAACCAACAACTGAAGAAACCACAACAGAAACCACCGAAGAAGAAGCGCCAGCCGAAGAACCCGCCGAAGAACCGGCTGAAGAAGCCATGGGCGAAGGCAGCATCGCCGTGCTGCTGCCGGACAGCGCCTCCTCCGCGCGTTGGGAAGCCGACGACCGCCGCTTCTTCGAAGAAGCCTTTGAAGCCGCTGGCGTCGAATACACCATCGTCAACGCCGAAGGCGACGCCCGCACCCAACAAACCCAGGCCGAACAAGCCATCACCAACGGCGCCAAGGTCATCTTGCTGGTCAACCTGGACAGCGGCTCTGGCGCAGCCATCATCGCTCTGGCCCGCGAAGCTGGCGTCAAGGTCATTGACTACGACCGCCTGACCATCGAAGGGCCAGGGGCCGATGTGTACGTCAGCTTCGACAACGTCTCCGTTGGTCGGCTCATGGGTGAGACCCTGGAACCGATCATCAATGCGCTGGATGCTGATCCGAAGCGCGTCGTGCAGTTGAACGGTTCTCCCACCGACAACAACGCCACCCTCTTCCGCGAAGGCTACTTTGGCGTGGCCAGCCCGCACTATGATGCCGGTGACTGGGAACTGGTGGACGACCAGGCGGTGCCCGATTGGGACAACCAGCAGGCGTTGGTTATCTTTGAGCAAATCCTGACGGCCGCTGGTGGGGATGTGGATGCGGTCTTTGCCGCCAATGATGGGCTGGCGAATTCTGTCATCTCCGCCCTCAAGAGCCAGGGACTTGATCCGCTGCCGGTGAGTGGGCAGGATGCGACGGCCGCCGGGATTCAGAACATCCTCTCCGGTTGGCAGACGATGACGGTCTATAAGCCGATCAAACTCGAGGCCGATGCCGCAGCAGCAGCGGCCATCGCCTTACTGCGTGGTGAAGATGTCTCCGCCTTGACCAGCGACACGATCAACAACGGCACCAACGACATCCCGTTCATCAAATTGACCCCGTTGGCGGTGACGGTCGAGAACATTGAAGAGACGGTGATTGCCGATGGTTTCCGCACCTGGGAAGAGATCTGTGTCGGTGATTTTGCTCAATACTGCACAGCCGCCGACATTGGTACTGACCAGGAAGCGCCTGTGGAAGAACCGTCCGGCGAAATGATGGAAGGTTGCACGGTAGACCTGACTGGGGAAACCATTACCCTGAATCAGCAAGCCGGACGCGAAGGCCCACTGGCGGCTATTCTGGGTGAGGCTTTTGCCTACGCGACTGACGATGCCTTAAAAGCTGTGAATGACTCTGGCGGCGTGTGCGGGGCTGAACTGGCTGTTGTGTTCAATGAGACTAATTATGATGTCGAACAAGAAATAGCCGTTTATGAACAAACTCGTGACGAGGCCATTCTCATCTTTACTTACGCCAGCGGCGCTACCGTTGCCTTGGCCCCCCGCGTGAACGAAGACAAGATTTTGCACATAGCGGCTGGTGTGAATGGCCCGGCTATTTACGTGCCACGTGGTGGTTACACCGTCGGCGCTGTGCCCATTTACTCCGATCAGTTCGCCGGTTTCTTGACCTGGTTGAGCGAAAACTGGGCTGATGTAAAGCCAGAAGCGGCCGGGGACGAGATTGTGGTGGGGGTGATTGGTTGGGCCAATGCCTTTGGCGCTGGCGCCATCACTGCTGAATCACAGGCTGTAGCGGACGAGTTGGGTATTACCATTTTGCCGCTGGAAGAGCAGGCGGTAGCTCCTGATGCGGATGTGTCTGGCCAGATTCAAAACATGCTGGTAAACGGCGCGAATGTGATTTACAACCAGAATCTCTCCTTCAGCGTAGCCCAGGTGATTGGCACTGTGCGTGCGATTGGAGTGTGGGATGATGTGATCGTTGGCGGCGTTAACTGGACGTATAACGCGGATGTGCTCAATTTCTTGGGTGAGAATGTGGCCCTGGCCGATGGGTATTATGGCGTGGTGCCGCATCTGACCTGGGCTGACACCGACGCCGAAATTGTGCAGGAAGCGATGGCGGCGTTTGAAGCTGGTGGTTACCCGGAAACGGAGCGCACCAATACCTATTTGCTCACCTATGCCACCATGTTTGCGGTACGCGACATTATCACCCATGCGGTGAATGAATACGGGTATGAAAACTTGAGTGGCGAAACGCTGCTG
This sequence comes from uncultured Ardenticatenaceae bacterium, assembly GCA_964467705.1. GTDB lineage: Bacteria > Chloroflexota > Anaerolineae > Promineifilales > Promineifilaceae > CAADGU01. The sequence continues at coordinate 15,694 of CAYXUZ010000068.1, forward strand.
CAAGCAGCCAATGAATTGGGCATCGTGGATGCACGTGGTTTGTTTGCTTATGATCTGCAAGGGGAAAACCGTGCCCCCAATATGGCTCAGATTCGTCAATGGCAGTTGCAGGAAGATGGGACGATTCTGGATGTGCCGGTTTCTGAGATGTTCTTGTTACCGGATACACGGCCACCGGCAGAGTAATCGGTAAGTTGTAAGTAAGGGCGGGTCTGAGACCCGCCCTTACCAATGAAAACATGCTCAAAGTCAACAATATTGAGGTGGTTTATAGCGACGTGATTTTGGTGTTACGGGGTATTTCACTCGAAGTATCGGCCGGGCAAATTGTGTCGCTTTTGGGGGCGAATGGCGCAGGGAAATCCACCACGCTGAAGGCGATTTCCGGGTTGCTTCATTCACAGCAGGGGAATGTGACGCGCGGTTCGATTGAGTTTGAAGGGCAGCGTATTGATGGCCTATCACCGGAGGAGATCGTAAAGTTCGGCATTGTGCAGGTGATTGAGGGACGGCCGTTGTTCCGTCACCTTTCTGTAGAAGAAAACCTGTTGACGGGGGCCTTGTTCCGCAAAGCATCGGGCAGTGAATTGAAAAGAGATTTAGACCAGGTTTACCACTTTTTCCCGCGCTTGCAGGAATTTCGGCAGCGTGTGAGTGGCTATCTTTCTGGTGGTGAGCAACAGATGGTGGTCATTGGCCGGGCGCTGATGGCAAAACCGAAGTTGATGCTGTTGGATGAACCCTCCCTCGGATTGGCGCCCATGTTGGTGCAAAATATCTTTGAAATTATTCGCCAGATCAATCAGGAATCTGGCGTGGCTATATTATTAGTGGAGCAGAATGCCAGCGTCGCCTTACAAACGGCCGCCTACGCTTATGTGATGGAAAACGGCCGTATCGTGATGAATGGCGCGGCTGAACAACTGCAACATAACGCAGATATTAAAGAGTTTTACCTCGGGCTAACGGCCGTTGGCGAGCGCAAGTCTTACCGTGATGTAAAACATTATAAACGGCGGAAGCGCTGGCTTGGTTAAGCCGGTTATCGGTATTCCTGATGTACGCCTGGCGCACTTTTTATAACAGACGCCGATTGACAATCGGTGGTAACTGGCGGATTGGATGAATAAGATAGACCAGCGATTACGAGAGTTTGTTGAACATGCCTATAAAAACGCGACGGCCGTTAAAAATCGTTTCGATCAGGCAGGCATAAAACCGGCTGCTATTCAAGGCGTAGCTGATCTGGTAAAAATTCCTGTTTTCCCCAAAGATCACTTTATCCAATTGCAGCAAGCAGACCCGCCCTTTGGCGGCATGGTCACAGTGCCCCGCCAACGGGTGACACACATCTTCTTTTCGCCCGGCCCTATTTACGAACCAGCGCCAGAACCGGACGAAGGTAGTTGGAGTATTGCTATGGAAGCTTTGCGCCTGAGCGGGTTCCAGCCAGACGAGATTGTGTTGAATTGTTTTTCTTACCATCTGGTACCTGCCGGCTATTTGTTTGACGGCGCTTTCACCCGGATGGGTTGCACGGTGGTGCCTGGCGGCATTGGCAACAGCGATTTGCAGATCAAAATGGCCTCTGATTTGCAGACCACCGGCTATGCGGGAACACCCAGTTTCCTTCTTTCTCTTTTGGAAAAAGCCAAAGAACAAGGCGTCAAACTGGCAATTGACCATGCAATTGTTTCTGCTGAGCCGCTGTTGCCGCCGATGCGGGCAGCCATTGAAGCATTTGGCGTGAAAATTGGCAACGCCTATGCAACGGCCGAGTTTGGCATTATGGCCTTAAACACAAGCGGGGGACTGGTTTTCCAACTTTTTGCTGAACCGTTGGTAGAAGTGGTAGACCCGGAAACGGGGCAGTTGGTTGGCCCCGGCGAGGCAGGGGAAATCGTCGTCACAAATTTCAGTCGTATTTATCCGCTCATTCGCATTGGCACAGGGGATATGGCTGTGCATGTGGACCCCAATCCTGGGGAGAGCCAGCAAAATGAGCGTGGTATCATTCTGGTCGGCCGTTCTGGGGATGCGGTGAAGGTACGGGGTATGTTTGTGCATCCTAACCAACTCGGTTTTGCCGCACGGCAGGTTCCTGGCGTGTTGAAGGTGCAGGGTGTGGTAACGCAGCCAGATAACAAGGATTATTTTGTGGTGCGGGCGGAAGTGGCAGAGGGGGCAGAGAGCACGGCCGTGACCACTCCCTTGCAAGAAATGATCAAAAACCTTTGCCGCATACGAGTGGATGCTGTTGAATGTCTGCCGCCGGGCGGGTTGGGAGAGAACGCACCAGGGATGGTGGACGGCCGTGTGTGGAGCTAGTAGACAGTGAGCGGCTTGCCGCTTACCGATCACTTTTCAAGGAAGCTATGAACAAAATTATCCTTAGCGCCGCCCTGACCGGCGTTGTCACTACCCGAAAGCAGTCACCCTACATCCCTTACACCCCGGCCGAAATTGGTGAAGAAGCACGGCGCAGCGCGGAGGCCGGGGCCAGCATCGTCCATATCCACGCCCGCAATGCCGATGGCACACCCGCCTGGGATGTGGAAACCTTCAGCCAGATTCACCAGGAAGTACGCCAACGCTGCCCCGATTTGATTATCAATTACTCCACCGGCGCGTTTGGCATCCCCCGCGAACAGCGTATTCACCACATCCGCGCCCTCAAGCCGGAGATGGCCGCCCTCAACATGGGGTCTATGAACTACGCCATCTACTCCCGCCAGCACAAACGCTTTTACCACGACTATGTATTTGCCAATCCCTTTGATGACATTCAATACTTCTTACAGGCGATGAACGAAGTGGACACACGGCCGGAAATGGAATGTTTTGACACCGGACATATTAACAATGCCCAGCCGCTCATAGACATGGGGATTTTGCCCGCGCCATACCAGTTTAGTCTGGTAATGGGTGTACTGGGTGGTATTCCCGCCACAACCCAAAATCTGGTTCATCAGGCCGGGCAATTGCCTGCCGGGTCAAACTGGCAGGTTATTGGCATCAGCCGTCATCAATGGGCACTGGCAGCCGTGGCCCTCACACTGGGCGGGAATGTGCGGGTGGGGCTGGAAGATAATCTCTATTTGCCCAACGGTGAACTGGCAAAATCGAATGGGGAATGTGTAGCCCAGGCAGTAGAATTGATTCGCATTATCGGCGGCGAGATAGCCACCATCGCTGAAGCGCGGGAAATTTTACAGATTTCGCGCGTGTCATAGGCAATTACGTATTGCTCACTTTGCTCGCTTCAGTTGACGGCCGTGACCATACCTTCTGCCCCACCCATTGCCCCAGAGCCAAAATGCCCGCCAAAATAAAGACCAGCGCGTATTCCACAATCGGCACCCGCAGTGCTTCATTGAAATAGCGCCAACCGGCCGCGTGATATACCACAAAAATCGAGGCAAAACAGGCAATCGCCAGCACCGCACGCAGCCAGCGCGGCCACCCCAACCCATGAATTTGCGTGACCACCAGAATCAGGGCAAAACCAAACCCAAATTGTCGCAACGCCTGTGGCGTTTGGGTCATGGCCACCAGCACAGCATGTCCCAACACCAACGCCTCCAGCGTAAACGTCCAATAACGGTTGGTGTGGATGCGCGTGTAAAAGAGACAGCCCTGGAGCAGCAAGAAGAACATGTACAAAAAACCAATCAGATGGCCGGACGTGCTTTCCATCGGATGAAACCAAAAGGTGTAGATGGCAGCCCAGGAAAAGAGATAGGCATGGTAACGCCGGGCAAAACGGGTGACGCGATTGGAAATGGGCATTCGCTTGCCAAAGAATAAACCGCGCCGGTTGTTTTCCATCAGCAGCACCCAGACCAGCAGTAAAATGACGGAGTTTTGTGACGACGCACTCGACACATCCTGCGCCAGCCCGTCATACCAGATTTGGGTTTGCACAAAATGAAGCAGGATGAAAAAGGCGGTGACAGCCAGAGCCACAATGTTGATTTTGTGCAGACCGGTGGTGTATTTATGCTTTTGGCGGAATTGGGCATGGGCGATAATGCCCCAAAAGATGACCTGATGCAGGGCATAAAAACCCCAGGCAGTCAATTGCCCCAGTGGTGTTGGCTCGGCGGATTGCCAGTAATACCAGCGTCCACCCTGGTCAGGCAGCTTGGGAACATCGGCAATAAATTGCCCACCCCACCAGATAACGGCCGTAAACAACAAACTGAACAAGATACCGCTCCAGAGTACGGCCGTGTCCAATCGTTTCCCCTTTAACTCAATCGGCTTTTCTGCCATTTTGCATTCTCCCTGGCAACTATAAAATTGTTGGCAATCGGTTACGTTACACATCGGACTACACAGAAGGTACGGCTCACGGTTGATTTTAGCACAACCCCACAAAGCAAGAAAGAATTTTGCCAGCCGCCTACTCTAAGCTGGTAAAATCCGACAAATCTGCGAAAAGGAAAAATGATATGGCACAATTAGAACAAGCAACATTAGGTGGCGGCTGTTTCTGGTGTTTGGAAGCAGTATTCCAGGATGTCGCTGGGGTAGAACAAGTAGTATCTGGTTATGCAGGCGGACATGTACCCAATCCGTCCTACAAAGCAGTTTGCGCGGGCACAACCGGCCACGCAGAGGTAGTGCAAATCAGTTATGACCCCGACATCATTTCGTATGAAGAATTGCTGGACATTTTCTGGCATATTCACGACCCCACCACCTTAAATCGGCAGGGCAATGATGTAGGGCCACAGTATCGCTCCATCATCCTGACCCATGGTGAAGAGCAGCAGCAAATTGCGTCCAAATCATTAGTCATCGCAGACGCCTCTGACCTGTATTCCCATCCGATTGTGACAGAAATCGTGCCGCTAGAAATCTTTTACCCGGCTGAGGATTACCATCAGAATTACTTCAATGAAAACCCATACCAGCCTTACTGCATGGTGGTGGTGAACCCCAAAGTGCAGAAATTCCGCAAATCGTTTAAGGCGAAGCTCAAAGCTGGCGCGTAAGCAGTATTAAGCAGATGGAGGAAACAAATCCCGTCGTTCTGCTTGCCAGCGACACCTGGCACATTGTGGAACACAGCCGCCAGTCATCCAGGGCTTTATGTGGCAAACCTATCCGTGACCGCCGCGCCCATGCCCGCCTGAAGCAAATCAGGATAGAAAACATTTGCCGGAATTGTGCCCGGTTGAGGCAACAGGAAAGAAACTGAGGTAGTTCTCTTAATCTCACTAAAATCGTTGCAGACTTTTGGTACACTTTCATGTAAAATAGTCAACATAATGCAAACAAACTCGGAAAATCCCTGGCAAACTGATTCATCCTGGCTGCATTTGTTATTAGATAACATTCGTATCGTCATCTTTTTAGTGACCGCTTTGGGTGGCATGTTGCTGATTTACTGGTACTTTAGCCCGGAGGAGGCCACCGCCGAAATCATTGCCGCCACCACCCAGGGGCAGTTGGCGGCGCCCATTTACAAATCGGTGCCGGAGCAGCCGGTCATCCAACGACTGGCACAAAGCCCTGGCCCGTTGCGCATTGGTCTGATTGCCGGGCACAAAGGCAATGACAGCGGTGCGGTGTGCCCGGACGGGCTGACCGAAGCACAAATCAATGAAAACATTGCCAATCAGGTAGCCACCCAGTTGCAGGCTGAGGGTATTCCCGTAGATATTTTGGAGGAGTTTGATCCCCGTTTGCCGCGTTATGGAGCAACGGCCGTTGTCTCCATTCATGCCGATTCCTGTGTGTATTACCATGACCAATTAACCGGCTTTAAAATTGCCGGTTCATCCTACACCAACTCTGACAGTTTGGAAGCATGTATGGAACAGGAATACGGCCGTATCACCCAACTCCCCTACCATCCCCACACCATCACCGAACACATGACCGATTATCACGCCTTTCGGGAAATACCACTGGGCGTTCCGGCCATCATTATCGAAGTGGGCTTCATGAATTTAGACCGTGAGATTTTGACGACCCGCGCCGATGTGCCGGCGGCGGGTGTACTCAGCGGCATCCATTGTTATCTTGCCCAACTGGGGGTACGATGACCAATGCCATTTCCCCCCCGCCACTTTCGGCCGCCGAACTTGTCCGCCAGGCACGTCAGGCCATTCAGAGAGGCGACCGCACCCAGGCGCGGCATTTATTACAACAGGCCGCCCAACAAACACCACAAGACTACCGCGTCTGGCTCTGGCTGGCCAGCGTAGCCCCCACACCCCAAGCCAGCCTGGAATATGTGCAGCGGGCCGAACGACTGCATCCCCATGATCCGCGTGTGGCCCAGGCACGCGCCTGGGCTGAGGGGCGTCTGGCAAAAGCCACTCCGGCCACAACGCCCGTGCTGGTTGAAAGCCATCCCCAACGCCGGACACGGCCGTTGTTATGGGGGGCGCTTATCCTGGTTGTGATGTTGGCGTTTGTGGGTGTGGCTGCCCTGGTAATGTGGGGAACGCGGTCGGTAACGGCCGTGCCTGACTCTCCTGACCTGCAATTGCAGAGCGTGGCTCCAGTACCTGAAGAGGAAAATAATGCGCCACTAGCGGCCAATGCCCTCCCCACCTTGCCAACAGAAACACCAACCCCTTATGTGCCCGCCAAACAAATTGTCGCCGATTTAGCCGGCCAGCCTCGTGCCACCTGGACGGTGACGCCAACCCCAACCCCCACACCTACACCCACGCCTACCTGGGCGCCTACCTTTGTCAGCAGCAGCGGAAACGAATTTGAAACACGGCCGTTTGGCGTCGCCGCCGACGAAAAATGGATTGACGTAGACCTGTCCACCCAAACCCTACGTGCTTATGTGGGCAATGAACTGGTTTTCCAAACCCTCATTTCCTCCGGCACAGCCGAACATCCCACCGTCACCGGTCAGTTTCGTATCTGGATTACCTTCCAGAGCCAGACGATGGACGGCCGTCTGCTCGGCTACGACTATTATTTGGAAAACGTCCCCTATGTCTTGTACTTCTACCATGACTACGCTCTACACGGCACATTCTGGCATAACAACTTCGGCGTCCCTATGAGTCACGGCTGTGTCAACCTGAAGACGAGTGACGCCGAATGGATTTATTATTGGGCGTCGGTTGGCACGTTGGTTAACGTCCACAATTGAGAAAATCAACCCTTCTAAGGCGGCAAATCAATTATGCGTGTTCATGGCTATCCCTGAACGCAACTCTTTCTCGAAGTCCATCACACGTTCCTGCACCCGCATGCCAGCTTTTTCATATAAGCGAGTAGCCCCAGTGAGACTTTGGGCATCCACATGCAGCCCGGCGCGTTTGAAACCCCGTGCATAAAATTGGCGGAAGCTCTGTTGCAGCAATGCTTTGCCTAATCCTTGCCCACGATACGGCCGTCGTACAGCCAATACACTCACCCACCCCATCTCTGGATCGCTATATTCCCCCATGCGACACAGGCAAAGACCAGCAATTTCCTCACCGGCGATGGCTAGCAGTTCCCCATCCGGTTCATGCAGCGGGTCATTTTCCAGCCAATGTCGCAGATTATCCACAGCGTCTTGCAAAGGCACAGTGACATGCCCCCAATGATCCTGAAATGCCTCTTCGCGAGCAGCCGCTACCGGCACATAATCGGGCCGTTCAGACAAATTGCTCAGGGTAATGCCCGGCGGCCAGATTGGCCGAGGCGGCTCATGGTCTAATTCAATGACCATGCGATAAAAGTCGCGGACATGGCGGAAGCCCGATTTGTGTAGGAGTTGATGCGTGGTCACGGCCGTTTCCGCAATACCCACCACCAGCAATCGCACCGGGGACTCATCCGGCACACGGCCAAACACAGCACGGGCACGTTGTTCGGCCCATATCAGGATGGCTGTACCGATACCCATTCCTTCATAATCGGGATGCACCCGGCCCCAAATCCGGGGAGTCACCGGCACAGCCTTCGTATCATCCACATCCACCTGGGCGGCCATACGGCCATCTGGAGCCAGGATCACACGGCTGCTTTGCGCCAGATCAAACCCCGGCGACTGCCAAAAATTGATGGTTTGATCTAACCCGAAAGCAGGTTTGCCGGAATACTTGATGGCAGCTGCGTTAAATACTTCTGTGGCCTCGGCGGCGTCTGTCAGGGTGGATGGCCGTGCCGTAAATCCAGTCGGTAAATACTCTTGCCAGATAGCTTCTTCCTGCAAACGTGTTTATCTAGGATGGTGTGGATTTGGCAGATTGTTTTCAGCTACCAAATCTTTGATGACAATAGCTAAATCTATACCAGCTGTGAAGTGAATGGTGTGCAAACCAACGGCCGTTGCCCCTTCAATGTTGCGGGCAAAGTCATCAATAAACACGGCTTCTTCCGGGCGGCAACCTAATCGCTCCAACGCAAGCTGATACAGACGTGGGTCTGGTTTCATAATCCCTTCCTCGGCGGAAATGACTATCACGTCAAAGGCATCGGCAATGGCAAACTGGTGGGCCAGCACCTCTCGCAAATCATCAAAGGCATTGCTGATGAGCGCGGTCTGGTAAAACGGCCGTAACCCCCGTATCATCTCTACCATTTCCATATCTAGCACATCACCTGCCCAAAAATCATTTTGAAACTGTGCCAGTTCCGTCGCTGACAGGCCACACGTCTGCCCCACCCACTGCCACAATTCGTTATAGGTGATACGGCCGTGCTGCGCCTGCCGCCCCATCTCGCTGTTAAAAACCAACTGCTCGGCCCCATGTTCGGCCAGCCCCAGCCGCTGCTCCCAGCGGCGACGGCCCGACCAATCCTGCGTCCGCAAAATTACCCCGCCAAAATCAAAGATAACAGCCTTAACCATGAATCTCCTGAAAAAAGTCACCACAGAGACACAGAGGCGCAGAATTTCCAGAGAGTAACCTTCGCACTCTTCATATCCTTTGCCGATTTTTCAGCACT
>CAYXUZ010000068.1:24622-30213 GCA_964467705.1 uncultured Ardenticatenaceae bacterium
AGTAAGGCATGAGGGCGGCGATGTCTGCGTTGCCGCCAGAGAGAATAACACCTACCCGTTGTCCAGGAGCCGTGTACTGGCCGCTAAAAATCGGGGCCAGGGCAGCCGCGCCACTTGGTTCCACTACCAGTTTCATCCGCTGCCAGAGGAATTTGAGCGTTTCCAAAATAGCGGTGTCGGGCACGGCCGTCATCTCATGCACATAGCGCGTCATCACCGCCAGATTGCGTTCGCCAATGGCACGGGTGCGCAGACCATCGGCAATGGTATCCGGCACGCCATCTAGCTTCACAATGCGTCCTTCACGCCAGGAGTGGTTGGCGTCTGCACCCGCCGTTGGTTCCACACCCACCACGCGGCAGTTGGAACCAAATGCGGCAACAGCCAAGGCACAACCACTGATCAAGCCGCCTCCACCCACCGGCACAAAAAGCAAATCCAGATCGCCCACTTCGGCCAGGAGTTCCTGAGCGGCCGTACCCTGACCGGCCATAATGTCCCAATTGTCAAACGGGTGAATGAGGGTGTAACCGTGTTCGGCCATCAACTCTGCGCACACTTTGTCCCGGTCAATAGCCGGGCAGGTAACAATCTGCGCCCCGTAGCCGACCGTAGCTGCCTTTTTAACCGCCGGTGAATCCTCCGGCATAACAATGGTAGCCTTCACGCCCAGCAGTTGCGCCGCCAGCGCCAATCCCTGAGCATGATTACCACTGGAATGGGTCACAACCCCGGCTGCTTTCTGAGAATCGGTCAATTGGCTGACGGCGTTATATGCGCCGCGAAATTTGAAAGCGCCTACTCGTTGGAAATTTTCACACTTCAAGAAAACCTGCCGCCCGGTCAATTGGTTCAACGTGCGCGAAGTCATCACCGGGGTACGGTGGGCAATGCCTTGAATACGGCGGGCAGCCTGGGTCACGGCCGTCGGGTGTATCATATTTCCTTCCATCTATCCAATCTCCCTTTTCATCTCCACGCGCCGAAAAGATTCAAAATAACCAACCGCCTGAAATCCTTGCCAGATGGCATCATCACAAAAATTTTCAGCAATGGCATCCTGTCGTTTGTGGCGTTGATGCATAATGCTCAACACCGATTCAGCCACTTCGCACGAGTCGCCAACGGTAACTTCTACCACAATGCGCGTGAGTTGCAACAGCCCGGCGTGGTAAGTTACCCAGCCACGCCCACCGTCGTACAGTTCCACCAACAACGCGGAAAGATTACGGACATTCTGAAAAGTTTCCGTTTCGTTGAGCCAGTTTGGCCGCTCTTTGCGATGGGAAAGCAGAATGATGGCATCCTCATGGTTGAGCGATGTCACTCGTTTGATACGATTCAGAGCTGCCTGGTTTATGTCTGGGTTAGGCGGACGACGGGCTACCACCAGTTCGCGCACATTCTCGAAGCCATATTTATAAAAAAGCTGGTGAGCGGGTGTATTACCTTTAATGACTTCCAGCCAGACTGTCTTGACGCCTAATTGTTCACTCTGGGCCATCAAACCAGACATGATCGTCGAGCCAGTGCCCAGGCGACGGCCGTAAGGCAACACCCCCAACCGCGTAATCCAACTCCGGTCGTCGCGTACACCCAACATCCCCAATCCCAGTATCAACTCGGCTTCCGCATCAAAAACCACACAGGAACGGCCCATTTGAATATCATAGACCCGCGTATATTCTTGAAAACGAGCCACATTCATGGGCATCGGTACCAGATAATCCATGCGTGTCTCGTTATATGCATCTGTCAGCTCTTCAGGCGTAAACTGGTCGGCTGGTAATATCTTCATCTTGGTACATGCAACAGAGGGGATTAAAGATAGGCGGCTACCTCAGCCGGGAAGGTACGGATGTCAATGGGTTTGGTAATGCAACCATCACACCCGTACCGTTGCGCAATTTCCATAGCTTTATCCGGCGGCCAGGCAGTCACGGCGACTATGGGGATGTCTTGCATTTCTGGAATTTGTCGCAGAAGCGTGACAACGGTTTGCCCATCCACATCTGGCAACCCCATATCCACCAGAATCAAATCTGGCTTTTCTTCAATAGCCAGGCTCACCCCACTCTCACCATCTGAGGCATGGAGCAAACGATAACCATGTGGGGCCAGCACTCGTTCCACAAGCAGCCTGTTGGCATGGTTGTCTTCGATTTGCAATATCGTTGTCATGTGATCCTCGTTATCCGTGATATGTAATCCGTGATGCGTGAGATATGTTCAGGCTTTGGTCATCGGATTATTGATTACAGATTGGAGCCTACGCTGGCGGCGGGGGAACCGGAAGCCGATCAACGGGTGTGTCTTTCCATTTTTCCCCTTCGTCAATAAGCATCACCGGAATACCATCGCGGATGGGGTATTTCATGCCGGAGTCAGCGCAGACGAGCCAGCAGTTATGCACCAGTTCCAGACGTCCCGGATCCTCGCCGTATTGATCAGACTGTACGGCCAGGGGGCAGCGCAGAATTTCTAACAGGTCAGGACTAATAGGGGGGGCTTGATAATCGCTCATGTCACTCCTTGGTTATAGTGGGATGATTTGACAAATTGGTTTACAAGATGGGCAAAGGATAATACGGCCGTCACCATGTGGCAAATTACGGTTCATAGACACACCGAAAGCCAACAGTTGAGCTAAAAAAGGTAGGATCTAGCTGACTGCGATTGGCGGCACGAATACGGTCTTTGCCAACATTGTTGGGCCAGGCGCCGCCCCTCATGCTTTTGGCCAGCCCAGTTTCGGGGCCAGTGGGGTTTTCGGACGGGCTTTCGGTATAATAGTTTTCGTCGTACCAGTCCGCTACCCATTCCCACATGCTGCCGGCCATACCATAGACACCAAAGGGGCTGACCCCTCTGGGAAGAGCATCCACCGGCAAAAGATCATCAAAACTTTCGCTTTCGTAAACGGCACGTTCTTTGTTGGGCGGTTCATTTCCCCAGGGATAAACACGGCCGTCTGTCCCCCGCGCTGCATATTCCCATTCCGCTTCGGTGGGCAGCCTGCCGCCCATGGCCTGACAATAAAAACTGGCCCCATACCAGCTTACATGGTTGATCGGATAATCGGCAAAACCGGTCAGGGCGTAGAACTGGATGTCGCCATCGCCTAAATCCTCTTCAACCAGGTAACTGCTATTCCCAGCCAGGTCACGAGGGTGAACACAATCAAAACCATCACACAGCCCAGCGTAACCACCCAGCCGGTTGAGCAAAGCCGCGTATTGTTCAACTGATACTTCAAATTGGTCAATATAAAAAGTGTCCAGTGTGACCTCATGCTGCGGTCGTTCGTCTGGGGCGGCCGGAAAATCGTTTTCACCTGAACCCATCATGAAGGCGCTACCGGGAATCAGGATCATGGGCATGTTATCTTGTTGGCGGACAAAAGTAGGCGGCAATATGCTGGGTGCAGGGGTAGGTGTAATGGTCGGTGTTTCGGTGGGGGTGGGTGGTTCGGTCGGCCGGGCGGTGGCTGTGGAGGTGGGTGTAGGGGTGTGGGTGGGTGTTGGCTGGGGGGTGGGGGATTCCACAATGACTACGACCTGGATAGTGGCGCCTAGGGTAGGCACGGCCGTAGCGGATATTGCTTCTACCTGCCCACGCCCACCAAAGCTGGCTAACTGCGCTGTCCAGCTTTGCCCGGTAACACGGGGCACGGCCGTGAGAAAAACACCCATCACCAGAAACGGCCACTCCTGCCAGATGGCGCGGCGGCTGGTTCGTTGCACGGCCTGCACGGCCGTGCCTTTGGGGCTGATGTGAAAGGATGAATGGGCCGCTAACTGCGCCTCATAACCGGCATCCATCACCCCGCGCTGTACCGCTTTCACGTCGGCAACGGTGATCAGACTCAATTTCAGGCGCTGCCGCCGCTCATACAATTCCTGGCAAATCAGTTGGATTTCATAAGGGTAATTTTGGGTGAGGCTGGCAATGTATTCGGCTACATTTTTGAAGATGGCGTCATTGAGTGGACGGCGGATAAGCGTCAGGGCGTCTTCATGCTCCAGGGGGCCAACATCATACACTTGCGCCTGTTGGAAAAGCGGCTGCATCATTTCCGGGATGGGGTCATCGCCCGTCTCCCAGGTAAAGAGGCAGGCAGCGCGGTTGTTCCGGTAGATGGTTTGGTGCAGCGCGGGGAGAAAATCTTCTTTGACCGCATGGCTCTTCATCTTGGCCGCCAGAATGTTCAGGTTGTCAAACAGGAACAGGAGTTTGCTGGTGGGGCGGCCCTCTTGCACGGCCGTTTGCGCTTCATTCAGAGCTACCGTTGCCGGGAGCAGTAGTTGTTCGCGGAAAGCGCGTAGGGGGTCGCCGATGAACGGGGTATGGCTGAGGGGGGGCAGTTCGATGTGTCCCTGTTGCAACTGCCGCACGGCCGTTTGCGCCACTTCCCACAACAAGGCACTGGGGGTGTCCAGGGGAATGGCAGCCAGGTCTATGTAGACGGCCGTGTACGGTGGTTGTAAGGCGCCCGCTTCCAGTTGCAACAAGATGGAGGTCTTGCCAATATGTCGCGGGCCGCGCAAGATGACGGGATGGTCAGGGCCTTGTTCAGGGACGGCTTGCAGCAGGGCGGCGCGTATCCAGGTGAAGAGGGTATCACGGCCGTAGAAGGGGCGGTCTTTCCCGGCCGGCTCGGCCACGCTGTAGGGATTGGTGGCGGGCAGTTGGTTGACCATCATGCCCTAAATGTATCATCAATCGGGGGCATTCGCTATAGAACGATGGGGGCAGGGGTATGAGTGTTCAGGTGTTTGAGTGTTTGGGTGCTTGTGAATTGAGGTGCTATAAATAGCGACCGGCTAGAGAAGGGTTTCTACATGTTGAGCAGGAGCTAACGCACGTCCGTCAGGAGCTAATGCATGTTGATCAGGTTGTGAATGTTTGTTTGAGAGGAGAGAGGGAGGGGGAGTACGGGCGTGACATCCCCCTGTTCACGTCGGGCAAACGGGCGTGGCACGGTCTCGAAGACCGGCCACAGCAAGGGGGCTTGATATACTTTCACACACTCCCAGCTCTTATTTTTGGTAGTTGCTTGTTATTAACTTGATAATCCTCAAGCATACTCCGAGAATATATAGAAGCAAATTTTATACCCCAAGAGCCGTCTCGATAGAAATAAAGCTCACCAACACAGCCATATAAACCCAGAGCTAATAAATGATCTAGGTGACGCCTAATTGAAGAATCTAAATTATCAGGTGTGTATACAGCAACAAACCTTGGGATAATTTCTTCCCCATCAAGAATAAATGTCGATTGCGCATAAGTTATGCTTTGCCACACCATTCTTGTGGTTTTTGAGGTTTGGCCGCGAATACCCTCGGCCCATTTGCATTCAACTCCAAACCATGCATCAGTAAATCCTCTTGCAACCAAATGTGGTTTAGCCTTTGCTAACAAGTCTATTCTCACCTGTTGTTTATATATAGGGTGATAACCCGTTACCTCTTCTTTGATTTCAAAATCACTGGAAATCTTTGCTATTAGGTTTTGTTTAAGCGACTTCTCGGACATATTAGACCTCTTGCATAAGTACAGGTAAGCTTCATGTCCATGAGATATGAAGT
>CAYXUZ010000069.1:0-8182 GCA_964467705.1 uncultured Ardenticatenaceae bacterium
GGTGGTGTAGATGACGTTGGTGAAGTTGATGTCGTCGGCCAGTTCCAGGTAGTAGGAAGTAGCACCATTAGCCGGGTCCCACGTGAATGTAGGGGTGTTGGAAATGCCCGTAGACCCATTGGCTGGTGCGGTCAGGGTAGGTGCTCCCGGTGCGCCTTGGGAAACGGCCAGACTGACGGTGCTGGTAAGCGTGTCGGTGATGTTGCTGCCGACAATGTCAATGCTGTAGTTGGCTGGGGTGACGCCGATGGTGTTCGTGACACTAAACACGCTGGTTCCGGTTGGTGTCACCGGGTTGACCGAGAAATTATGATTCGCGCCGGCGGGGACGTTGACGGCCGTGAGCGTTACCGGCTCAGTTGAACCATTTTCTGTAACTGTGACCGTATAAACCGCATCCTCACCCTGACAGATATCCAGGCTGGTGGGTTCAACAGACAGGTTGAAGGAAGCTAATACCGGACGGACGATGAATAAACCGCTGTTTATATCGCTGATGATCACCGTACCGCTCTCAAAATAGGGATAGGTGCTCCATGCGCCGCTGAAAGAGGCGCTATTGCTTGCGGGGTAGGTATCAAAATAGGCCACCTCGGTGATGTTAGCCGGCGTGGCTACATCCGTAATATCCAGAATACGTAACCCACTACGGTAATTTGCTTCAAATGCATAATTCCCTTTCGTATACAGATTGTGGTCAATGGCGGCAACAGCAGCCGTGTAATTGCCTAACAATACAGGCGCTTCCAGGTTGCTGGCATCCCAAATGTAGGTGCGTGTATTGTGCCCAAAGCTCTGTTCATCCAATTCATCGTCATGCAGGATATATTGCTGATCTTCGGTCAGCCACCCCTGATGAGTATAGGCAGAACCGGCATATGGCGTTCTACTGAGTTGCGCCGGAGCTGCTTTGTTGGTGACGTCCACAATCGTGACCGTGTCTTCATTGTAGGCAAAACAGATCTCATCGCCTTGATGATCTGGGTCCGGGCCAATGTAGTTCACGCAATGGGCGTCATGGGTATATCCGTCAGCACTAAAGCAACCGGCATTTGTGGGGCTGAGAGGATTTTGGATATTCACCATATGCAAACCGCCAGAACACGTGCCGGTGCCAATGGCATAGGCATAGCCGCTGTCTTCGTTGATGGCAAGATTGTGGGCATTGCCGAATTGATTGTAATGGGCGGTATTGCTAAAAGTTACCGGCGGATTGACCACATTGCGCAGGAGGGTTAGATCAAACACCTGCATTCCATGGCCGCTGGCTTCGCTGACAATGAAGGCGTGATCGGCATAGACTTTGATGTCACGCCAGGATGAATTAGAAGTATGAGTAGGCAATTTTCCCAGATAAATGGGATTTTCTGGGTCGCTGATGTCTACAAAGGCTGTGCCGTTGTTCAAGCCCATCAAGGCATATTCTTTGCCATCTAGGGTGTCCGTCCAGCCCCAACTGTCATTACCGGCGGTAGCAGCCATATCTCCCAAAGAAATATGCGCCAGCAAGTCCACATTGTTGCAGGGGTAAATGTCGGCCATGCCACCAACACACGGTGTGGCAACGGAAGGTGACCGATTTTCCAGGGGGCCTTCCTGATCTGCCAGGAATCGGCGCATGAAATCCGTTATCGGGCCATCAACTGGTTTGTCTGTATCACCCGTTTGTGTGTCGGGTATGGCTCGTACACGTTGACCCGATGCGACCAAAAAGGCCAACAGGGTCAGTAAGCCGAAAATAAACAATATGCGCTTCATGGGTTCTTTCTGCATTATGCACTCCTTTATGAGGTTGAATGAGGCTCGCCAGCGGCGCTGCACAATTCGCGTTTTGTTTGCCCAGCGTTTCCCCGTTTTTATATAGCAAGCTGTTAAATCGTGGCGCATTGTAGCCTATGTCGGAGAAAATGGGTATAGATATTTATCTAAGAAGGTGAGTGTTAGAGGGTCTGGATGATGAACAAAGGGCATTTGATAGAGGGCGTCGGTATCATGCGGTCGCTGGCGATGTATTACGGTGTGCCGGGGCGTCACGGCCGTATGCGTCGTTTTTATTCGCAATTTATCCAACCTGGGGATTTGTGTTTTGACATTGGCGCGCATGTGGGCAACCGGCTGCGGGTGTGGGCCGGGCTGGGGGCGCGGGTGGTGGCGGTAGAACCGCAACCTCATCTGATGCGCTGGTTAAGGCGGTTTTACGGCCGTCACCCCCACATCACCCTGGTAGAGCAAGCTGTTGGCGCGACCGTTGGCTCAGCAACATTGCATATCAGCCGCCGCACCCCTACCGTGACTACCTTATCGCTAGAGTGGATAACGGCCGTGCAGCGAGACCGTTCCTTTACCGGGGTGCAGTGGGACACGGCCGTGACCGTGCCGGTAACGACATTGGATGAATTGATGGCCCGGTACGGCCGTCCTGCCTTCTGCAAAATTGATGTGGAGGGGTATGAACTGGAAGTGCTGCGTGGCCTGTCGCAGCCGATTCCGACTCTTTCATTTGAATATATCTCGGCAGCTATTACGATTGCCATTGATTGTATTGAGCGATTAGCTGAATTGGGCCGGTATGAATTTAACTATGCGCCGGGTGAAAGCCACCGGCTGCAAAGCGCACACTGGTTGTCAGCCGCAGAAATGCAAGCCGTGTTGATGCAGATAGACAAGGGAAGTGGAGATCTATACGGCCGTTGGCTATCTTGAGATTGCTTCTTTTATGTAACACCGTCAGGTACAATACGGACAACTATTCCCACAATTCCAAACTATTTGTGGCTGCAATGCAGTAGCTTCAAATAACCTGAGTTGCCTGCTATAGGTAAGGAGTATAAGCATGAGTACCAATGGAAATAATCGAGATGTTGTTATTTTGGGGGCAGCGCGCACCCCAACCGGCAAATTTAATGGCGGTTTGGCCGGTTTTACTGCGCCGGAATTGGGGGCGGTGGCCGTGCAGACGGCCGTAACCCGTTCCGGCATCGATCCGACCACTGTTTATGAAGTGATCATGGGGCAGGTAGTGCCGGCCGGTACCGGGCAGGCAGCCGCGCGCAAGGCGGCGTTGGGCGGAGGACTGCCAGATTCGGTAGGGGCGACGGCCGTTAACAAAGCGTGTGGTTCTGGCCTGAAAGCGGTGATGCTGGCAGCCAATTCCATTATTGCGGGCGAGGCAAATGTATTTGTAGCCGGAGGCATGGAGAGCATGTCTAATGCGCCGTACCTCTTGCCCAAAGCGCGGCAAGGACTGCGTTACGGCCATGCCGAACTGAAAGATGCCTTGGTGCATGATGGCCTCTGGTGTGCCTTTCAGGATTGGGCGATGGGGAATGCGGCCGACTTTATTGCCCGCCAGTTTGAAGTGACCCGTGCAGAGATGGACGAGTTCGCTTTGCAAAGCCATGAAAAAGCGGCCAACGCAACGGTACACGGCCGTTTCCGAGATGAAATTGCCCCTGTGGAAATTAAAAGTCGGAAGGGAAGCATGATCATTGACAAAGATGAACCCATCCGTGCCCGCTTTGCCAACGGCAGCTTTGAATTGGACACCAGCCTGGCGCAACTGGCCGCTCTGCCGCCCGCATTTGAGAAAGATGGACAGGTAACAGCGGGCAACGCCCCTGGCCTGAATGATGGCGCGTCGGCGGTGGTGGTAGCCAGCCGGATTGAAGCCGAACGACAGGGGGTACGGCCGTTAGCGCGCATTGTGGGGTATACCCACACGGCCGTCCACCCGCAATGGATTTTCTCCGCTCCGGCTAAAGCCATTCCCCGCCTGTTGCAAAAGATTGGCTGGTCATTGGCTGAAGTAGACCTGATTGAGCTAAACGAAGCCTTCGCCGCCCAAATCTTGGCAAATGGTGTAGATATGACCAGGCAAGGTTTGCCCTGGAATTGGGACAAAGTGAATGTGAATGGTGGTGCAGTAGCGCTGGGGCATCCCATTGGCTCCAGCGGTTCGCGGGTGTTAGTGACACTGCTTCATGCCCTGCGGCAGCGCGACTTAAAGCGGGGAATTGCTTCCCTGTGTTTGGGTGGCGGCGAGGCGGTAGCAATGGCGATAGAGATCGAATAACGACGAAAAGGAGAGAGCTATGTGTTGTTTGGTGACAATCCTCGTGTTTTTAGGCCCCCGTTTTGCTCTTGTTGCCTGGTATCTGATGAACCCTAACCACTTCAATGACGCCATCAACTCTTTGCTGCTGTCGTGTTGTGGGTTCTTCTTTTTGCCCTGGACCATGCTGGCCTATCTGGCTGTCTGGTCGGCCGAGTTGGGTGTGACAGGCTTTGGTTGGGTCATTGTTGCTTTTGGCTTTTTAATAGACATCAGCGCCTACTCTGGTAGCGGCTACGGCAACCGTGAGAAGATTCGCACTTACTATTGAGATTCCAGACCTGACAGGTTTCGCCAACCTGTCAGGTCTCGTCAAGTCTCCATTACCGATAACGCTGCAAAATGCGGCGGGCGGCCGACCATTTATGCACTTCGTCTGGCCCGTCATAAATGCGGGCGGCGCGCTCGTGGCGGTACCACCAGGCAATGGGCGTATCGTCCGTCATGCCCAGGCCACCATGTACCTGCAAGGCACGGTCGAGTACCTGTTGTAATACCCCGGCCACGTGGAACTTAATCAAGGAAATGTCATCACGCACGGCATATTGGCCGTGTTTGTCAATTTTCAGTGCCGTGTCCATGACCATCAACGTGGCCGCGTTAAGCGCAGCCCGGCTTTCGGCGATCCAGCCCTGGATAGCCCCCTGGTCGGCCAATGTTTTACCGGGGGAAATTTGGCGGCGGACGGCATAGGCGCACATCAAGTCAAAGGCGCGTTCGGCAATGCCCAACCAGCGCATACAGTGGTGGATGCGCCCCGGCCCCAGCCGCTCCTGAGCAATGGCAAAACCGGCCCCTTCTGTGCCCAACAGATTGCTCAGCGGCACACGCACATCGTGGTAACGCACTTCCCCATGGCTGGCCCAACCGCTACCCGCCTCGCCCATGATGGAAATGTTGCGCACCAGTTCAAAGCCGGGTGTGTCCAGCGGCACGATGATCTGGCTGGCACGCAGATGTTTGTTTTCGGCGTGGGGGTTGGTGATGGCCATGACGACGGCAAAAGACGCGCCGTCGGCCGACGAGGTGAACCATTTGTGGCCGTCAATGATGTAGCTGTCGCCTTCGCGCACGGCCGTCGTGCCCATCATTACCGGGTTAGAGCCAGCATACTCTGGCTCCGTCATGGAAAAGCAACTACGGATTTCGCCACGCAGCAGGGGCATGAGGAATTGCTCTTTTTGTACGGCCGTGCCGTGTTCAATCAGGATTTCCATGTTACCGGCATCGGGGGCCTGACAATTGAAAGTATAATGGCCGATGGGGGTGCGCCCCAATTCGCGGCTGACCAGCCCGTGCTCAAACAGCGTCAGCCCCATGCCGCCATATTCTTTGGGAATTTGCGGCAGCCATAATCCTAACCTTTTCACTTGTTGCCGTTTTTCTTCCAATACTGATTCTATGTCGGTGAATTCTTTACCTAGAAAATCGGCTTCCAACGGAATCAATTCTTCATCTACAAAACTGCGGATAGTGACCAGAATCTTTTGCATTTCAGGGGAAACTTCAAACATGGGGCCTCCTGGGGAAGGAGATTGGGATACTGAGAGCGTGGGAGATTGTCTACGCTCTCAGTATCCAATCTCAAATCTCTAATCTTTAATCTCCATCTTCTTCAACTCTTCGCGCATCAGGTCAACCTGGTGTGGTTTGTCCACATCCATGCCCGCTTCAGCATGGGGATTGAGCAGCACTTTGACGGGAAAACCGGTGAGGCGCTGCGCGGTCGCTTCAATATCGGTCAGGCTGACCCGGCGGAAGATGAGTTTCAGCATCATCCGCAGGCCAACGATGCGGGCAATTTTCCAGGCGTGTTTGCGAGCGCTGGCTAACATTTCCAGCAGTTCTTGCTCTTTGCCGAGTTGGGTGGTCAGGATGGCGACATCACCGCCGGCCACTTCCAGCCCTTTGAGCTTGACGTAGGTGCGGGTGGAGTGGGGGAAGCGTTTTTCCATCGTCTCTCTGGTGACGAAGTTGTAATAGACTCCATAGTCGAAGGGGCGGCAAGTGTCGATGAGGTCGTCAATAATTGCTCCGGTGAGCAGAGGCACATCGCCAGAAGCGCCAAAGACGTGACTGGTTTGTGGTTTGTTTTTGATAATCCAGTCGAGTCCGGCGGTGCCATTTTTGACCAGACTACCATGATCGGGCAGGTGGATGACAGGGCGCTTGAAGCTCATGTCCATGTCGCTGCCCAGGCCAACGACGATGACATCTTCGATGTATTTTGAGTCTTGCACCGCATCTACGACGCGCTCCAGGAGGGTACGGCCGTGCATATCCAACAGCGCCTTTGGTTTCCCCTGGGTATACACATAGATGGGGTCTTCTGGCCCCGGTAGTCCACCGGCAATAATAACGCAGTCCATATTTCCTCTGGAAATGTGTCATGTGTCGTGTGCCATGTGTCAAGTATCACGTTCTTGAAAACTTGACACGTGATACTTGACACATGACACCTACAACTGATGAATAGTCGGTTTCATATCCAGTTGGGCGATCATTTCGCTCAGTTCGGCGCGGGTGAGGGGACGACCTTTGGCGGCAACGGCCGTTAGCGCCGCTTCCATCATATTGGTGCCAAAGGAACGGCCGTCCAACATCGGTGTCGAGGTAAGCACATGCGTCACGCCGCGCTGCCGGAATAGTTCCATATCCTTGCTCGTCGTCGTGTTGGTCACAATCACCTTGCCCGGTAAATTGTCCGGCATATGCCGCCGGATGTAATGGCAATCGCCTGCAATCACATCTGCCCACTGATACCATTTGGTGAATTTGGGCACAATCTGGTCTTGTTTTTCACCGGTGGGGTAGAGGACACTGATCGGCAGCTTGGTAATGATGGGGGCCAACAGACGTCCTAGCAGGTTCAGTGATTTCAGACTACGCACGGCAATGGGAATGCCGACCGAAAACATCAAATCGCCGTAGGTGGCCTGGTAGCCATGATCGGCAAAACTGAGCGTCATGCCATACCGGTCTACGCCCACGGTGATGAACACTTTGCCCTGGCTATACTGGGGGCCAAGCCCAGCAATGAGCACATCCACGACTTGCCGTTCCAATGTATTTTTCAAGCCGCTGCCATCCACTACCGGTGTTTTTTTGACGTTTTGGATGAGTTTGTGGGCGGCAGAGATGTTGTAACGTCGTTCACCCATATCCACCCACAGGTCAATGCCACCCACACCCAGGCAATCTACCTGCCCATCCAGTTCGGTGAAGAGGGCGGTGGCGCGGGCGATGTCGCCATCTGTGCCACGCCGTTCGATGCTCACCTTCTCGCCCAGCAATTCAATTTCGACCGCTTTGTCCCGGTCAGACGCGCCCAGACTGATACTGACTGCTCGTTTCATAGCATTTCGTGGAGACCTGACAGGTTCCCAAAACCTGTCAGGTCTATACACTTTTATGGTTTTAAAATGATGGGGAGATATAGCTTAAACGGTGTACCAACGAAGGTGATGACGGGAGGCCCGGTAACGACAGTTGCGACCTCATCACTGCGTACTCCGTACGCAGCATTGGTCACTATATAAACTTCTGTGCTGATGACAGTGCTGACCACCAATTCCACCTGCCAGACTTCACCGGCCGCCAACGTGGGTGCGTGCCAGTAAATGATGTCGCCATCTTGTGTGAAGGGCATAGTTGCCGTGAGTAAGGTGGTGTGTGCGGGTAACACATCGGTGAGGACGACATTGGTGGTGGGTGAAACGGGGTGTTCGTGGGTGACGGTGAGGGTGTAGGTAAGCGTGTCACCGGCGTTTATTTCGGCGGCGGAGGCGGCTTTGTGCAAGGCCAGGGCGTGTGCCAGCGGGGTGATGGTGGTTTGTACCGGGGGGCCAAACACGGCCGTGACCTCATCACTGCGTGCGCTATAGGTTGCGTTTTCCACCAGGTTAGCCGTTGTCGTCAGCGGTGCAGCCACCACAAGCGTCACTTCCCAGGTTGCGTCCGCCGCCAGTTCTGGATTCTCCCATTGCACCGTTGTGCCATCAAACGTGTGCGGCAAGGTAGCCGTGACAAACGCGGTGTTGGCCGGAACCACATCGGTGAGGACGACATTGT
>CAYXUZ010000069.1:8192-17275 GCA_964467705.1 uncultured Ardenticatenaceae bacterium
GCCGAATTGAGGTTTTGCACCGTAATTGTGTAGGTCAACCAATCGCCAGGCATGATCTCCGAGGCTGACGCCGATTTATTAATGCCCAGATCGAAGGGGATGAGGGTGGTTTGCACCACCGGCCCGGCCACAAACGGCGCTTCGTCGCTTTGGCTGCCATACTGGTTGTTTTCAATCAATGTAGCCGTTGTGTCTATGTCTATAATGACGGTGAGCGTCATTGTTACACCTTCGCCGGCCGCCAGCGAAGCAAAATCCCATTGCACCGTTGTGCCGTTAAAGGTATGGGGCATGGTGGCGGTGATGAAGGTGGTATCGGCCGGAATCACATCGGTGAGTACGACATTATTTGTCACGCTGACGGGATGGAGGTTTCGCAGGGTGAGGGTATAGGTGATTAATTCACCGGGCACGGCCGTGTCCGGGCCGCTTTTGTTTAATCCCAGAGCTACAGATGGGTCAGGAATGTTGTTGTAAGCATTCAGGGCGTCAATACGGCCGTGACCATACACATTGTTAGGCACATCTCCGGGCTGATCGCTGCCACAAAGTTGCGCACTGGTCAGAGGCAAGGCCGTGTCGTTGATCAGGGTTTCAATGGTTTCTACCTGACCCGCCAGCGACGGTTCCGCCGAAACGAGCAAGCCGACCATCCCGGCCACATGCGGCGCGGCCATGCTGGTGCCAGACAATGAGCCGTAATTGCCAAAACGGGTGGTAGAGCGAATACCTACGCCGGGCGCGCTGATGTCCGGCTTTAGCCCATTGGTGAAGGTAGATGGCCCCCGGCTGCTAAACGAGGCAATGACATCACTGTTGTTTGTGGCGCCGACACTGTATGATTCATCATAAAAGCCGGAAGGGGTATTCACGGTGCCACAGCCAGAGCCACTGTTACCGGCAGAGTGAACGGTTATGATCCCGGCCGCCACCACATTTTGTACCACTGCCAGCAGTTCATCACCAACGGTGCAGCCTTCGCTGGCCGGGCAGCCCCAGGAGTTGTTGATGACATGAGGGGATAGAGCCGGATTGGGGTTTTGCCCATTCAAATCGGTGGGAGCGATAAACCACTGGTAACATTCGGCATAGGTGGCCGGTGTGCCATTACCCACGTTCATATTGCGGCAGCCAATCCACTTAGCGCCAGGGGCCATGCCCACCGCGTTGGTTGCGCCCGCCGGCCAACTGGGGTTGGACGGATCCATATCATTGCCTACCATAGTACCCATGGTGTGGGTGCCATGCCCGTGGTCATCACAGGGTTCAGGAGAATCAGGGCCGCAGACGCCACCGCCGCTGTGGATGGCGTCGTGCCAGTTGTAATTGTGGTCGGCGCTGCTGCCATTCCAACCACGATACTGGTTAATGAGGCCAGGGTGATCCCAATCATAGCCGGTATCCTGGCCGCCAATGACCGCGCCGGCGCCGGTTATGCCTAGTGCCCACAAGTCTGGTGCATTGACCAGGGCGATATTTGGCTCGATGGCTTCCAGAGCGCGCTGCATTTGTTCGGGGGTGGTGGGGACGAGTTGCAGGGGCACGGTGGGGTTGGCAATCAGGCGGGCCACGTCGTCGCGCTGTGCCATATGCTGGACGATGGTCATGTCACCACGCACCCAGATCATGTTGACAATCCAGTAGGGGCGATAGGAGACGCCTAAACTATCCAGGTGGGCGATGACGGCCGGTTGGGTGCGGTTGGCAACGGCCGTCAATGTGTCATACACATACTGCCCTTTTTGCTCTTTGGTGGGCAGGTTGGCGGCGGCGCTCACGTCGCCTTGTTCCGCCAGGTAGACCAGGAATTCGGTTTCGGGCAATGTGCCATCTGGGGCGGCCAGAGCGGGGTCGGCCGTTTGCAGCACCCAGGGGTCTACTTTGGCCTGCCAGCTATTGTTTTCCGGGGGGATTTGCGCCTGCACGGCCGTGTACAGTACGGCCGTGAATAATGTCAGAATACCAATCAGTAAAATGATTCTTTTTATCATGATTGCCTCCAGTCTGTTAATTGGGGAGCCTCAAGCTCATTACTTTGCCGCGTATTATAGCGGAGACGGCCGTAAGGGACATTTTCCCAAAAATTGCCCAACTTTTGCCCAGCCATATGTGATGCCTTACACTTGTGGGCACGTACAGCCAACAACTTTTTTCGTATATCTTCATAAACGATGACACCTATTCGTTCGGCTGTATGGCGTAAACAGATAACGATTTTGTAACTATTCAGACCTGACAGGTTTCAAAAACCTGTCAAGTCTTGAGAGTCTGGAAAAACATTGACGCGCTAACGAGTATGAACGAATGGAGCGATGAGCAACTGCTGGCCCAGGTGGCCAATGGCGAGGTAGCAGCGTTCAAAACGCTTTTTGACCGCTATGGCGGGCGCGTCACCGGTTTTTGCGTCAAGCTGTTGGGCGACCAGGCCGTGGCCGAAGATACCTGCCAGGAAACATTCTGGCGCATCTGGAATGGGGCGCACACTTTTGACGGCCAGCGAGGCAACTTTCAAAGCTGGCTGTTTGGTATTGCCCGCAACCTGGCAATTGATACCATCCGCCGCCAACAAAAATGCCCATAGCTGTATTGCCAGACGGCCGTGCCGCCCCCGCGGAGCAGGTCGTCAAGGTAGACGCCGGTATAGATGTGGCCGATATTGCCTGGGTCTCCATCCAACAGCAGCAGGTACACCAGGCGCTGGCCGAGTTGCCGCCAGAGCAGCGCGAGGTGATCGAGTGGATTTATTTTCAGGGGATGACCCGGCGTGAAATCGCCCAGGAAAAAAATATCCCCTTTGGCACCATAAACACCAGGGCGCAATTAGCACTGGAAAAATTGGGACGGGCACTGCGGGCCAACGGATATGGCCTTGAGGAATGATATGGACGAGCAGATGCAGGGGCTACTGGCGCTGTATGCGTTGGGCGGCCTGAGCGAGGACGAACAACAAGAAGTGGAAGCGTATCTGGCCCGCCACCCGGAGGCAGAAGCGTCGTTGCGCGAAATGCAGTCGGCGGTGGGTGCGTTGGCGCACACGGCCGTGCCCGTGCCCCCGTCGCCGCAAATGGAAGAGGCGCTCATGGCGCGGGTGACGGCTGACGCTCAGGCGCGTTTTGGGGCGGGGCGGCAACCGGTAAAACCGGTTGCACTCCAATCGTCAAAGGTAAGCTGGGCCGAGAGGCTGCGGCTTTTCCTGACGCCCCCGGTTTGGGGCACGGCCGTAGCGATTGCCCTGATCACCCTCATCTTTGCCGCCTTGCTCTGGCAAAACCGCGCTGCCGATTATGAGCAGCAGTTGGCGGAACAGTCCACCAACATGACAACGCTGCAAGAAGAAATTGCTTCACTAAAGCAGGCAAACCAGATGATGGTCACGGCCGTTGCCGACGCCGCTCAAGAAAATGCCTCTTTACAGGCACAGTTAGAGACGCTGCGGCAGGAGCGTGATACGGCGCAGATGGAGGTTTCCTTGCTGGCGGATGAAAAAGAAGAGTTGGTTGGGCAAACGGCCGTATTGCAGAATGAAAATGAAGACCTGCTGGCCCAGTTGGTGGCGGCGGAAGCATTGGCCGAGACATTGCAAACCGACCTGGACGCGGCAAATGAAGTATTGGCGCTGTTTGCCTCACCAGACGTACAGATCGTCTCTCTGCCCGGCACCGAAAACCAACCGCAGGCCGCCGGGCAACTTTTGTTTGATCCCAACACCAATATCTCTCTCTTATTGGTGGATGGTATGGAGAATCTGGCCCCTGGTCAGGTGTACCAGGTATTGCTTATTCGGGAGGACGGGCATGACACGGCCGAGACCTTTGCGGTAGATGTGCAGGGGCAGCGGGCGCTGATTATTCATTCATTGACGCCGATGGAGTCGTTCACGGCCGTTGGCGTTTCCATTGAACCCGAAGGCGGTAGCCCCCAACGTACCGGCGACATCATCATGTTGGGAGAATTGTTGGGTTCATAGACAATCAATCACCCAATTACTCAAGTACCCAGTCAAAACCCCGCCTGATTTAAGGTGGGGTTTTTGTTTTATACACATATTGTACGAATTTTGGAATTGGATACGTACAAAACCCGTACAGCCTGCGTATACCTGATTGTATTCCAAGATGGTGGACGGTGTGCAGGCCGCGCGGAACAGATCTGGCCTGATGATAACCTGACACCCGGCGTGAACAACGCCAATTTAATCAAAACAAAAGGTTGCATAGGAGGCAAACATGCGAGAGAAAGTTTACCGTTCAGTATTATTGCTTTTTGTTATTTTGGGTCTACTCGTGCTTATTCCGTCGGTGTTGGCGCGCACGGCCGTAATCAATCAGGTTGCTGCTGGTGGGTCCGATCCGGTGGTAGCCGTGGCCCATTTTGCGCCTTTCGCCGATACCGGGTTGGGCACATCGGTGACCGTGCGTGTGAATGGCGGCGATGCCATCACCGAGTTTGAGTTTGGTGATATTGTCACCACCACCTTACCCGCCGACACCTATCTCATCGAAATTCTGCCTACCGGCAGCGGTACTGTCGTGATCAGCGGCACCGTCACCCTGGCAGAAGACACAAGCTATACCCTGGCGGCCATCGGCGATGGGACAAACCAGCCGTTGGCGCTGCGGGCATTGGTGGATGACACGGCCGTATCCCCCAGCGAAGCCAAATTGCGCCTGGCCCATTACGCCCCCTTCGCCAGCACAGGTACCGAAGTGGACATTTGCACGGATGACGGCACGGCCGTGATCACCAACTTCGCCTACGATGATGTCACCGATCCCTACGTGGCCCTCCCCCCCGGCGATTATGACCTGCTTGTGGCCGTAGCGGGTAGCGCTTGTGCCACCGTCGCCCTGGATTTACCCCCGCTGCGTCTGGAAGAAGGGCAGATTTATGACGCCTTTGCCATTGGCGGCGCCAATAGCTGGCCGTTGAGCGCCAGCACCATCACCGGCCTGAATCTGACCCCGGCTGTTGTCAACGTGGCCCATTTTGCTCCCTTTGCCGACACCGCTTTGGGAAGTTCTGTGACCGTTCGCTTGAATGGTGGCGATGCCCTGACCAACTTTGAATTTGGTGACATTGCCGCCGGGGTAGAATTGGAACCTGGCGACTATCTGGTAGAAATTTTGCCCACCGGCAGCAGCACCGTAGCTATTAGCGGCACTGCCACCCTGGAAGGCGGTGTCCAGTATACCCTGGCAGCCATTGGCGATGGCGTCAACCAGCCATTGGAACTACTCCCCCTGGTGGATGACACCATGATCAACCCCGACGTCGCTAAATTGCGCGTGGGCCACCTGGCCCCCTTTGCCAGCAGTGGCACAGAGGTAGACATCTGCACCGACGACGGCGTGGTTGTCATTCCCAACTTTGCCTACAAAGATGTGACCGACCCCTATGTGGAACTGCCAGCAGGTGATTACGATCTGCAAATTACGCTGGCGGGCACCGGTTGTGGTACGGTGGCTTTGGATCTGCCCTCGGTGCGACTGGCAGATGGGGACATAGCTGACGTCTTTGCTATCGGCGGCGCCAATGATTGGCCGTTAGCCATCAGCACCATCACCGGGCTGGCGCTGACCCCGGCTACGGTGGATTTGGCCCACTTTGCCCCGTTTGCGGACACGGCCGTAGGTACATCCGTCACCGTGCGCCTGAACGGCGGCGATGCCCTGACCAACTTTGAGTTTGGCGACATTGCCGCCGGTGTGGAACTGGACGCGGGTGACTATCTGGTGGAAATCCTGCCCACCGGCAGCAGCACGGTCGCCATTAGCGGTACAGCCACTCTGGAGGCGGGCGGCGACTATGTGATTGCGGCCATCGGTGATGGCGTGAACCAACCGTTGGAGTTACAGATCATTGACCGGAACATGGCCCCGGCGCGCCAGGCGGCTGGTGGTGGCGATGCGGCCGTGTTTGTGGCGCATCTGGCTCCCTTTGCCAGTACGGGAACAGAGGTGGACATTTGCACGAATACGGGCACGGCCGTTGTCACTGACTTTGCCTACAAGGATATGGCCACACTTAGTTTGCCCGCCGGAGATTATGACCTGCTCATTGCCCTGGCCGGTACCGGCTGCGGCACGGTGGCTCTGGACTTGCCCTCCGTGCGCCTGGGCAGCGACGAGATGATTGACCTGTACGCCATTGGCGGCGCGAATAGTTGGCCGCTCAATGTGACCAGCATTACCGGCTTTAACCTGACGCCCACCCAGGCAACGGTGAATGTTGGCCACTTTGCCCCCTTTGCCGCCGGTCTGGAGAACACCTCTGTGACAGTGCGGCTGAATGGGGCCGACGCAATCTCTGACTTTGTTTTTGGCGAATTGGTAGAAGGAGTGTCCCTTGATCCAGGCGATTACCTGGTGGAGATCACCCCCACCGGTTCGGTAACGCCGGCTATCACGGGCACGTTTAGCCTGACAGCGGGTGTGGATTACACACTCTCGGCGATTGGCGACGGCGTGAATCAGCCGCTGGAACTGCATGCCCTGGTGGACGATAACAGCGCCCCGGCAGCCGGAAATGCCCGCGCCCGGATTGTGCATTATGCCCCCTTTGCCAGCAGTGGTACAGAGGTGGACATTTGCACGGAGGAGGGCACGGCCGTAGTCTCCAATGTGCCTTACAAAGCGTTCACCGACCCCTATCTGGAACTGCCCGCTGGTTTATATGACCTGAAGGTCACGGCTGCGGGTTCCGATTGTGACACGCTCATCTTTGACATCCCGCTCATCCGCCTGCCGGATGGTGCAGTAGCCACTATCTTTGCCGTCGGCGGCGCAAACGACTTCGCCCCCACCGTCATCACCACGCCTGACCTGACGCCGTTGCATATCTTCCTGCCGATCTTGTCCAAGAACTGATAGGGCATAAAAAGAACCCTGCTTCTCAGCAGGGTTCTTTTTATGCCTGCCGCCGATAATGAATGTGCCACAGCGTTTGCCAGTTTTGCCCGGCGTCGGTGGAAAGCTGCCAGTACCAATCCAGACTGTCTGGCTGAATGTTTGTCCAGACCATGCGCTGGTGCGCCGGGTTGCCTTCGACCATTGTCTGGCGCGAGAGAATCATGTCCCCAGAGCGCATACCGCCGACAAAATCGAGATAATTGCCCTGGTTGTCTACCCAGGTCTGCTTCCACTGGCCGGATGTTTCGTTGTAGACGGAGACGCTCATCCCCTGGAAGGGAGCAGTCTGGTCATCGTGCAGGCTGGTGAACTTTTCGCGGATGATTTTGTCGCCGAGGATTTTGGTGACGCTGTTATGGCCACGGCCGTTATCAGCCCAGGTTAGCTCCCATTCGCCTAACCAGAAATCAAATTGATCGTTCATGGGTTCACGTTCTCCCAAACACCCGATTTCTTTGAGAAATCGGATGTCTCACTATTTTACAGAGATAATTCACCACGTATCACTGTCACGGCCGTACCCCCCACCTTCACCGTCTCCATATCCTCTCTTGTCCCCACCACTTCCACCCACGCCTGCCCCGGTCTGCCCATCCAATGCCCTTGCTCGGCGACGAATGTGGAGATGTCCAGCAGGCCATAACGCCAGAGATAGGCGGCCATGCCGCCGGTAGCCGAACCGGTGAACGGGTCTTCTGGTGTGTCTGGCGGCACACCAAAATGGCGGGCAAAGGTGTGCCCGGCGGCCGTTGCCCCCTGCAGGCAGAAAAGGTGGGGGCTGAAAAAGTCGGCGTGGGCGCGTAATTCCGTGTAGGCAGCAATGTCCACGCGGCAGCGGCGTAACGCTTCGTGGCTGCGCAGCGGGATCATCAATTGGGGTGTGCCGGTGCTGACGGTCTGGATGGGCACGTTGGGTAGCAAGTCATCGGCTGAAAGGCCAAAGGCAGGCAGTACCGCAATCGGGTCATGGACGGCCAGAAATTGCGGTTTTTTCTGGCTCATGGTGATGCGCGGCCGACGGCCGTCCGCCTCAATCTCCACCTTGATCACCCCGGCGGGTAGTTCCAGGGTTACGGCCGTGCCCCCCGTGCTCAACACAATCTGTCCACGCTCAATCAGGGCGTGTATGGTAGCAATGGTGGGATGCCCTGCCAGTGGGATTTCTTCGGCGGGCGTGAAGTACCGAGCCCCAAAATCAGCTACCGCCGACCGGCGCACAAAGGCCGTTTCGGACAAATTCATCTCTTTGGCGATGGCCAGCATCTGGTCGGCGGACAAATCATCAGCGTCGAAAACAATGGCGCACGGATTTCCGGCCAACGGCCGTACCGTGAACGCATCTACTTGCATAAAGGGGTAAGTGGACATGATTCCTCGGTCATCCTAACCTGCCATCCATCGGATTACGGTTTACAGATTACGGATTACGTGCTTTCAGCCGGGGCAAAAAAGACCAGCACATGCAGTTCCTCGGTGATGGTGTGAAAATGATGGGGAACCTGTCTGCCCACAAAAACAAGGCTACCCGGTTGTACCGGATTGTCTTCACCGGCCACGTTTATGAGGGCACGGCCGTTCAGGATGTAATACACTTCATCTTCAGCATGGGGCTGCTGCGGGTCTTCACCGCCCGCTGGCAATACATACAGACCCAGACTCATGGAAGGCTGGCGTAAGAATTCCAGATACAATTCACCGGCGGCGCGGTGCTGCTGCTGTAACTGGTCTATTTGAAAGTTTAACATATAGTTTACTCCTACTGTGATCACCATCTTAAGAACGATTGGAGAGTATACGATGCACTATACCACACTCAGCCCCTTACGACTTGTTGCCTGGCCTATCTGGTTACTGCTGGCAGTGGCGTTGGCCGCCTGCACCCAAACAACCGGAAACGCGGAACCGGCAGTGCCAGAAGAAGCGCCGACAGACCCTCCGCCAACGGAAGTGGCCGCCACCCACACGGCCGTGCCCAGACCAACTTATACGGCCATTCCCCTGCCCACATCGGCCCCATCCGCCAGCCTGGGCGAGCCGTTTGCCCTGGCCGGTGGTGCAGAAACGGCCGTAGGCGCAGAGGGGTTGATGTTATATTTTGAGAGTGTAGTCGAAGACTCCCGCTGTCCGACACAAGTGAATTGTTTTTGGAGTGGTCAGGCACGCATCCTCATTGTT
>CAYXUZ010000069.1:17285-29896 GCA_964467705.1 uncultured Ardenticatenaceae bacterium
CGACCGATCCGATACCGTTTGCCGATTACCGGGCGCAATTGTTGGTGACTCGTAATCCTTAATCCTTAATTCGTAACCCGAAGTTCGATGGCCGTTTACGGATTAGGGCAAAAGGCGTACCACATCACCTACCTGAATCATACCGGTGCTTTGTGGGGTGCAGCCGACGCCGACACAATTGTCGCGGGTTTGGGCCACCAGTTTGAGCGTGGCCGAAGAACGCACGGCCGTGTCTGGGTCTACGTTGATCATCTGGCAGCGTTCAATCGGCTGATTGAGCCATACCTGCACTTCTCCAATTGTCAACGCGCTGCCTACCCAGGATTCCTCGGCAAACGGACGGCCGTCAAACGTCTCAATGATGATGTTTTGGCGGAAGCGACGGCCGTCCAGGGCAAAATCCAACCGTTCATCCAGCGCTGCCACTGTAGCCGTGCTCATCAACGAGAGAGGCAGGGAATCAAAGACACCGCGTTTGATGCGAATGAGGGAGATGTCACGGCCGTATAGCTCTGATAATTCTACCCGTAGTTCATCATCATCCAGCGACAGCCGCCGCCCAGATGGCGTTTGCACCAGCAGCGCCGAATTCCGCACATCATCCGGGTCGCTGTAAAACGGGCGGTAACGTACCAGTTCGGGCACCTGCCGCGCCGTCAGCCAGGGAAAACCGGAATGGTCATCGCCGCGCACAAAAGCGGCCCGCCGGTCGCCATCCAGTCCATGCCAATAAACATATGCTTCCTCAAGCCGCTCCCCGGCCATAGATTTCACCGGATAACGCCAGATTTCTCGTACTCGTCCTACTTCCAAAAATTCGTACATCATTCCTCAGCGACTATTCAGAACTGGTGGGTTTCTCAATAATAATCTGTTGAATAATACTTCGCTACCATTTTGCGGACAGTGTTGATATTGCGCACCGTCGCCGGGTCGCCAATCGTCTTTTCCAGCAAAGTGCCGGAAAAGGTTGACTGCATTTGCTGTTTGCGCCCCAGCCAATACAGTTCACGGCCGTGTAAATCAAACGCATCTATTTCATTTTCAAACGACAGAATTTTAGCCCGCTTATCGTCATCCAGTTCAGCCTTCAGAAAAGCAATATACAACGATGCCCCCGCCTCAAACTCGGCTACCGGGAAGGGTTGGTGGGCGATGACGGCCGCCAATTCCGGGAAGGTACGTAGAAACGTGGCTACCGGATAGCCCAGGATATTCACCAAGTGGGTTTCGATCTGACGTTCCAGGGCATCTCTATCGTCACTTTCCGCTTCAAAAATGACGTTACCACTCTGGATATAGGTTTCCACCTGGGCAAAACCAGCATCTGCAAAATATCGGCGCAGGTCAACCATCTTTACAATATGGCCGCCCACATTGATGGCGCGTAAAAAGGCCACATATCGGGTCATTTGGTTTTATTCCTTCAATAGACCACCCCAGGTTGTCGGGTCTATGTCGGCAATGGTTTGGGAGAATGTCCAGCGACGGCCGTATAAATCAACGGCCGTGTACTGTCTTTCCCCATACGGATAATCGGTGGGCGGCTGCCCAATCTGTGCGCCCTGCTGCCGGGCATGTTCGTAGTGGCCGTCCACATCGGCCACCCGCACCATGACCGCGTTAGAGAGGTCGGCGCTTCCGGTGGCTACGGCCGTGACAATAACGGCCCCATTGCCAAAGGTCAGTTGGGCGCGGTGGCTGCCAATTTGCAGCCGCTCCGAAAAGCCAAACACGCGGCACAGCCAGGCCACCGCTTCACGCACGTCGGGGTAGGCGAGTTCGGGGATGACAACGGCCGTGGGCATCGAGCGGTTAGACCGGTACGGGCTGCTCAACCCATGACCGCCCACAGGTTCCGTGATCGTGCGGTCGCTGAAACCGGCGATCAACGGCCGTGCCTGGGCAATCGCCTGCTGTACCTGTGGCAGTGACAGCGACGCCTGATGGCTTTCTTCGCTATCCCACACTTCCGTAATCCAGATGGCATTTTCATCAGCCGGGTCTCTGGCAACCACGTAGCTGAAGCAGCCCGGCATCTCGTGTATGCCGTCCAGTAAAATGTTGATTAGCGTGTCGCGTTGGCCGGGCACGGCCGTCATTTTTCCCATCAATCCATACATACTCTTGCTCCTCAAAACGTTCGTAGTAGGCACTTTAGTGCCGTCAGCAGGCGATAAATCGCCCACTACGAATGGTTACTCCGGCTGATAAGGGGCTTTTTCGTCAATGTTGCCTACAAATTGGGGGAGACGGCCGTGACCCAATAGTTGCCTGATAGCCAGATTCTCGCCCGTATGATACCAGTAATGATAAATCGTCCGTTGCAACATAGAGCCGAAGGTACGCTGCCCCGGCTGCCCATCCTTTCTGGTAAACGGCTGCTGCAAGGTGGTGCTGGTCAACGCATCCAGCCAGGGATCGGTCGCTTTGGTAATGGTGTTCCACGCCGCCAACACCTCTTTGAGAGAGGGGGTGGAAGCAGGCGCACCATAGGCAAACAGTTGATCAATCTCCGGCAGCAGCAGCTCGCCTTGTCCGTAATACAAAAAATAGCGTTGCTCCTGCCAGGCCAGGTGCCCCACATTCCAACTGATGCAGTTCATGGGCAGCAAGCGGTGGCTGGCGTCCTCTTCCGTCAAACTTTTGAGGCCGCGTTTGAATTCACTGCGCGTAAAACGCAACTGCGTAACCAATGGATGTGTCATTGCTGTAAACACTCCTTTTTTGTCAGACTGGTTCCAAAATGATGAGGGGAATTTCCCGGTGCGCTTTGGCCTGATACGTGTCGTATTGGGGGAAGATGGCGGCCATGATCGGCCACAGGCGCGATTTCTCCTCTGGCGAGGCTGTGCGTGCCCGCGCCGGGAATTGTTCTGCGCCCACCTGCAATTCCACTTCGGCATGTTCCGCCAGGTTCAGATACCAGGCTGGATGATGGGCTGCGCCGCCGTTAGAAGCGACCAGCAAGTAGTTGGCATCGTCACGGCCGTAAATCAAGGCCGTGCGCCGTAGTTTGCCACTTTTACGGCCGCGTGTGGTCAGCAGCAGGGTAGGCAGGCCACGCCATTTGTGTCCTTTACGGCCGTCACTCTGCACATATTCCTCAATATGACTGCGCACCCATCCCCGTGGACTGTCGTAAACTTCTTCATTCACTGTCATTGTATCCTACTGCTTTCCCTTCTTGACCGGTTCAGCAAAGGCCAGCCCCGCATCCTGTAACGCCTGCCGGAAAACGGGTAATGATTTAGGGCCAACACCATGTAGCGAGAGAATCTCGCGCTCCGTCTGTTTTGCCAGATCCGTCACGGTGACGATGCCGGCATGTTCTAAAGCACTGCGGGCAGGGGCGCTGAGACGAGAGAGAAAGCCAAAGCCACTCTCGGCCAATTCCTTTATTTTTTGCGTAGCCGTCTGTGAAAATTCAACAGAAGCGTCGTAATAATCCTGACCATCAGGTAATTGTCCAAAATCACCAACCGTAATAGTTAAAATCGTTTGTCCCCCTTTTCCAGCCAGAGCATAGGTGTAGGCAATGTTGTCTGGAATGGGTGGTTGCCAACTGGCAGCCACAAGCGACAGCTTCAAGCATTTGTGCGGTTCAAACTGAACAACCGTCAGCCGGGCATGACCTGACCATTCCAGGACGCTGCCCAGGCGAAGCTGATCATCTGTGAATCCTTCGGGGACATCATCCCACTCCTTCATATAGCGCGTTGTTACCAGAATATCCCACACGGTTGCGGCAGGTGCATTGATCTCAATGCTCTCTTTTACAATAAGCTGCTGAACGTTTTGTTCCATGATTCATCTCCATGCAAACAGGGCACTCGCTACTACTTATTCCACTTTGGTAGCGATCCAC
The DNA here is from genome assembly GCA_964467705.1 of uncultured Ardenticatenaceae bacterium. GTDB lineage: Bacteria > Chloroflexota > Anaerolineae > Promineifilales > Promineifilaceae > CAADGU01. Next base: position 21,154 of record CAYXUZ010000069.1, read on the forward strand.
CAGGTTGTGCCACCGGCGTCTCTGACGGCGCCCCGCTTATCGGCGTCTTCTTTCTTTACCGGTTCCTGCACCGAGGTCGCGCCGGCGGCCAGGGCGCGTTGGTAGGTGGCGTCCACATCGGGCACGTAAATATGGATGTGCGCCGGACTTAGCCGCCAGCCTTCGGCGCCATCGGACAGCATCAGCACGGCGTCATCAAGCCGCACCTCAGCGTGCATGATCTTCCCGTCTGCGCCAGAGAAGCGGCGTAGTTCCGTCGCTCCGAAAACGTGTTCAAGGAAGTCAATAGTCGCACCTGCGCCATCCACAATGAGATAGGGCGAAACGCTATTGTAATTGTCTGGTTTGTACCGGGTATTCATCTGTTCTCCTAATAACCGCCGTGCCCAAACAGTACGGCCATTGTCATCAACTTGCTACATACTCAAACCGCTCTTGGTGAGCAAACAGGTAGCCCCAACCATCCACCTCGGGTGCTGTCTGTTGCCCGGCGCTCAGAATCGTGGTGATGTTTGTCCGGTGTTCGACGCCGTGATTGATAATCTGAATGAAAACGACGACAGCCTGATATTGGAATTTTTCGCCATTTTCTTCCTCGTAAACCAGGTCATTGGGGCCAAGTTGACCAATCGCCTCTACCAACGCCTCGCCAACCTGCACGGCATACGCCTTCATTTCGGCCAGGCTGGGGTTTGTGTCCCATTGGAAAGGAGGCAACGGCCGTTTCCCGGTCAATATGCTCACATAAAACGCTTCGGCGCGGATAAGGTGCTCCACCGTCTCCCGAATGGTGCCATACGAACCCGGCTGGGTGGCCGCCAACTCCTCCTCGCTTAATTGCTCGCAGGCTGCCAGCACCTGCTGGTTAGCCCAATTGTTGTACCGAATCAGTTCTGCCAATGTCGTTTCCGGTATTGTTTCCATGATCATAAACCTCTTGACTCACTCATTTGCTTCCGCAAAGCGCAGGCGATTGCCGTCTGGATCCATCACGCTCATCTCTCGAGCGCCCCACGGTGTGTCTTGGGGTGGTTCATCAACCTGAATACCACGCTGGATAATCTCGTGGTAGAACCCTTCAAGATCGTCAACCACGATGTACACTGCTCCGCCGACCTGGCAGTCTCCAGAGTGCTCTGTGAGAAAGAGTGACAGACCGTCGCGGCTGACCTGCGCGAAGACAGGAAAGCCCGGCTCGAAGCGGTGTTCCCATTGCACGCGGAAGCCCAAGCCATCCTCGTAAAAAGCGCGCGTGCGGTTCCAATCCGTCGAACGCAATTGTGGTGTAACACGCTGGTTCATACTTCAATCAATCTCCTTTGCCGTCGAATACTCTGCTTATCGCGTTGTCTGCCTTACTCTCCGGCTGCATACCATTCCAACACGCGCAAGGCGCGCAATGTGTTCCAGCGACTGGGCTGGCCCTCCGTCTCGCCCAACTCGACGGCCGTCGTGCCAGGGTGCCGGGTCTCAAGCGGCCAACGGCCGTCACCATCACGCTTCGATTCGACCAGGGCAACCGCCTCGGCCACCCGGTCGTCCGGCGTTACGCCCGCACGGCGCAAATAGTCAAGCCCCCGCAGCACGTCATAGTGCCACCAGGTGGGGAAAGAGAATCGTGTCCAGGCCGGGTCAATCACTTCACCGGTCGTCAGCCGCCGCAAGAGGCGGCGTTCCAGCAAGTACTCCTGTCCACGCAGACGAGCCGCCGTCACCTCTGGGCTGTCCCCCAATGCCTGTTCGTATTCGAGCAGGGCTTCCAGGACGCAGATGGTGGTGTGGAACGACGACCGCGTCGAGCCGTTTTCGGCCTCACAGTTCCAGCCGCCGTCAGGCAACTGCTCGCCCAGCAGCAGATCAAGTATGCGCTGGATATCCTGGCCGAAGTACGCGCCGCTGGCCCCCACCTGCCCGTTGATGCACGGCTCCACTTCGCCGGCGAAGAAGGGATTGCCCACAAAGTCCAATCCCCGCCACGTGCCATCCCAGTCCCATCCCTGCCACCGCACGTGGTCATGCACCAATCCTATCGCCCGCCGCGCCTCGTCACTGGCGGGATCAAGACCCATTTCCCGCAGCAGCGACAAGACGTGCATCGTCGAATCCAACTCCTGATTAAATGCCCCGCCGCCCCACGCTCCGTCGGCTGCCTGGAGGGCCAGCAACCGCGCCCCCCAGCCTTCGGTGGCAACCCGTGCCCGTTCGGCCGCGACCACCACTGGGGGCGCACCGAGCAGGTCTCGTTTCACCTGCCAGCGGATCGCCGGGTCAGAATCGAGCAGCCATTGAATGACCGATTCCTGTAGATTTGGAAACTGCCGTTTGGATGGATTAGTTATCATCTGCTGATACTCCTCACGCTGAGTAAAAGTGGCTGTTGGTAGCCAGACTTTGTCTTACACGGCCGTGCTCACCCCCAACACCGGCGCTTCAAATAGTCTTTCTCATAATACAATGATTTTTCCCTTTATGGCCTTCATAACTGAAGCCAGCTTTTTCAAATATATGCCTGGCGCCATTGTATAAGAACGAATTCGATACTTTCTCCCCTTGCGTATCCTGGGGATAACTTTCTATTACCCCACCGCCCAAATCTTTAATGAGTTCCAAAGCACCGTTCAGGGCAAAGAAGGACAGGCCCATTTTACGATAATCCCTATCCACAAAGATGCAGGTGATTCTCCAGTCGGGCATTGTCATTTTGGACTCCACTTCTTTTTTGTGATAGATGGTAGGTAGCTCTTGAGGTGAGCCAAATTGACACCAGGCGACACATACATCGCCAGCGAACACTAAGGCAGCATGAGCGTTCCCTTCTTCAACGAGCCTTCTTTTGTAGGATTTAGTGGCTTCTGCGCTTTGCCGCTGCTCTGGTGATCTGGGGTGAAAAGCAGTACACCAACATCCTCCCCATACACCATTATGTTTTTGAACCAACTGCTCAAAATCCTGCCAGGTTTCACTACTTAGCGCTTTAATGGAAAGGTTTTTCATACATCCTCCAATAACCAGGCGCGTATGTCTGACTCATGGTCATCGTGGAAATGGTCAAAAAACTCACCGGGCAGGAAACGTTCATCACCCAACCACACCAGATAATAAACCCTTTCTCCCTCGTGTATTTGCTCGATGCGGACATCCTCTGGTAATTCTTTGACGGCCGTCAGCAACTCCTGAAAAACCCGCGCCGATTCATTCAGAACTTCAGGCACGGTACGGCCGTGATTAACCTCATAAATCCAGCCGTTGATTTCATCATCACTTTCCAGGTGGGCGGGCCAGGGCGGGGGTGGTTTTGGCTCGCCGCGTTGGGCCGCCTGCAAGCGGGTGATGGACCAGGGAGTCCAGTCCGTCAGGTGGGCGATGATGTCTTTGATAGACCAGTGACCGGCTACGCCAGGTTCGTCCATCCGGGTCAATTTCCTCAAGAAAGGCTTCCCATTGCCGATATTCTTCCTGCAACCAGTTCAGAAGTTCAGATTTCTTCATAGTGTAGTAAAATGCTCGCCATCCAACGTTCAGGTTCACCTGTCTGTGCAAATGCGATAGTCAACTGACCCCCGTTGTTATCCGGCGTCTATTCTTTTAAAGATGCCTGGATTTCCCACAGAAAATTTTCGCAGACGATTTCCAACTCAATTCCCCCTTCGAGAGTGATCCTATACCACATGTTGGGAAGCGTTCTGTTTCCGTAGTTCCATCCGGTCTTCGAAATGACTGATGCTTTGTCGATAAGAGAAACGGAAGCGCTGCCTATAAAGTAGCAGTTATCTGTATCCTCATAGTCTTTGGTTATAGAGAGGGTGAGGATTCTAGAACACTTGAACACCACGACTTCTCTTGTTCCCCCGACAACAAACTCGAGCGTGATTTCATCTTCTTTCGACGATGTGAATATACTAACATAAGCGTTATCTAATTTAGTATTGCAGATAGCATTCAGTTCTTCCATTGTCCCCTCAGGATAACTTTGTATCACACGGCCGTGCCCACCCCCAACACGGCGATAAAAGCATCGCTAACAAAAATGAATTGTCAGGCGTGTGTCTGCTCAATGCCAAATCGCATGGCATCTATGAGAGTATCAACGTCTATATTTCTTAGTGTCCTGAACTTGATGCAATATCCTGTCACGCTTGCCTGGCCGATCTTTTTTCCGTATTTCTCGGCCAACTGTTTTTTATCTTTTATCCCCATAATGTAGACGGAGATTCCGGTTGTGTTTGCACTAATGCCGATCTGATAGAACTCTTTAGTTTTTCCATCGGCATAAATTCTGGCCTGTGATCCATAACCTATATTTGGGTTAGAAACCGTCCGGCCGCTCTCATCTCTGCCATCAAGAAACCACAATTTACAGTCCGGTATAATTCCCAGAATGATGCCGTGAAGTTCTTGCATATCACTTCGTTTTGGCTCTGGCTGAGCTGCGATGTACTCTTTGATTTGCTGATGTACGTTCATATGGAGCTACCTCTTGGTCATCTGACTTTGTATTACACGGCCGTACCCACTCCCCGGCTTTCATAGCTATATGAAATTAAAGCCTGTTGTGACCAACATCACCTTTACTACAACCTCAAGCGGTAAAAGCTGCCTACATGTCGCGTATACAGTCATGGGCTAAGTTCCTTGCTCTTTCATCTACTTCAGGGGAGTCAGAAATCTGCTGCAATAAGCTGATGATATTGATGTTGTCAACCACAAAAACATTAGCATTTAGCAGCCTGCCTAGCATAGCTAGTGTAAATTGTCCTGGTTGAGTTTCAACGGATTGAATTAAAAAGCTTTCATAACCCGAACAAGACTCTAGCAAATGGAGGATTGACCAAAAAATACCATAGCCATCTTCCCAGGGGAAACGTTCAAAAATAGCAAAAAGCGCTGCCATTGTCTCTTGATCAACACTTTCAGATACAAGGCCATGCACAATGCTCTCTAGCTCAGTTAACTGAGCATAGTCTTCTAATGAAGAGATAGCGTTTAATCTTGTGGAATAAGAAATCACTTTTGTTAACTTCCAAATTTCAATCTAATCGTTCAACGGTTACTTCCAATAAATCCTTCAAAAACTGCCCCGTATAACTCGCCTCCACCTGCACCACTTCTTCTGGTGTGCCCTGGGCGATGATCTGCCCGCCGCCGTCGCCGCCTTCCGGCCCCAGGTCAATCAGCCAATCCGCCGTTTTAATCACGTCCAGGTTGTGTTCAATCACGACGACGGTGTTGCCCGCATCCACCAGCCGGTGCAGCACATCCAACAGCTTTTGCACATCGGCAAAGTGCAGGCCGGTGGTCGGTTCGTCCAACACGTACACGGTGCGCCCCGTCGCCACCCGGCTCAACTCCTTCGCCAGCTTGATGCGCTGCGCCTCGCCGCCGCTGAGGGTCAGTGCACTCTGCCCCAACTTGATATAATCCAGTCCCACGTCGTGTAGCGTTTGTAGCTGGCGGTGAATCTTGGGATGGTTCTCAAAAAATTCCAGCGCCTCCTGCACATCCATGTCCAGCACATCGGCGATGTTCTGCCCTTTGTAGGTGATTTGCAGCGTTTCATGGTTGAAACGACGGCCGTTGCACTCCCGGCACAGCACCCACACATCCGCCAAAAAGTGCATCTCCACTTTGCGCAAGCCATACCCTTCACACGCTTCACAGCGCCCACCCTTCACGTTAAAGCTGAACCGGCCTGATTTGTAGCCTCGTGCTTTGGCCGCGGGCGTTTGGGCAAAGACGTTACGAATCTCATCAAACAACTTGATGTAGGTCGCCGGGTTGGAGCGGGGGGTACGGCCGATGGGATCCTGGGTGATGTTGATCACCTTGTCCAGATGTTCCAGGCCGTGCAAACTGCTGTAGGGGCCGGGGGTGGTCTGGGCGTTGTTCAGCGCCCGCGCCAGCGCCGGTTCCAGCGTCTCGGAGACCAGGCTGCTCTTGCCACTACCGCTGACGCCGGTCACGCAAATCATCGTGCCCAGCGGGAAACGGGCCGAGACGCCGCGTAAATTGTGCAGCCGTGCCCCGGAAATGGTCACGGCCGTATCGGATTGGCGACGGCCGTAACCATTAGGCGCGGTAATGGTCAAATCCCCACGCAAATAGCGGCCCGTCAACGAATCGGGATTATTGGCAACTTCTTCCGGTGTACCGGCGGCGATGATACGTCCACCCTTTACGCCTGCGCCCGGCCCCAGGTCTACCAGCCAGTCCGATTCGCGCATTGTCTCTTCATCGTGTTCCACCACCAGCACCGTATTGCCCATGTCGCGGAGTTGGTGCAGGGTGTCCAGCAAGGCACGATTGTCACGGGCGTGCAGGCCAATGGACGGTTCGTCCAGGATGTACAACACGCCCACCAGCCCACACCCAATCTGGCTGGCCAGCCGGATGCGCTGCCCTTCGCCGCCGCTCAATGACGGGGCAGACCGATCCAATGTCAGGTAATGCAGTCCCACGTTTAACATGAATTGCAGCCGGTCGCGGATTTCCTTCAGGACTTCGGCGGCGATTTCTAATTGTTCGTCGTTGAGAGATTGGGAGACTGGGAGATTAGGAGATTGGAGATTGGAGATTGGAGATTTACCGTTACGGCCGTGTCCATTCCCATTCCCGTTCACCGCTAACTGCTCGCGGACGCTGCGTCCGTCGCTCACTGTACGGGCGAGGCGGGCGGGAGAGGATTGTTCTTGCCCGACAGTGCTATTCCCGCCCGCCTCGCCCCTACCGGACAACGCCAACACCCACGCCTGTGCTTCGTCAATCGCCATGCGGCCCACTTCCGTAATCGTCTTGCCGCCGACCTGCACGGCGCGGGCTTCGGGGCGCAGGCGCGAACCGGCACAGGTGGGGCACGGCCGTTGGCTCATAAAGCTGGCGTACCATTTGCGCGTCATCTCCGAATGGGTCTGGTGAAAGAGGCGCTTGATGTTGTTGACGATGCCGTTTAACGGCCGTTTAGCTTCGCCCGACCACTGCGCCTCGTCATTTTCGCCGCCATACTTAAAAGTTAGCACTTCGCCATCTGAGCCATAAAACAAGATATGCCGCACCTTTTCGGGCAAATCGCACCAGGGCGTGTCCAGGTCAAACTGGTAATGCTCGGCGATGGTTTGCAGCGTGGACATCGTCCATTTGTTTTTCTTCTTGCGCACGTTGCCATACCAGCGCAGCGCGCCGTCCATGATGGAGCGTGTTTCATCTTCGATGATCAGGTCAGGGTCAACCTGCATCTGCGTGCCAATGCCGTTGCAGTCCGGGCACATGCCCAGCGGCGAGTTGAAGCTGAACAGCTGCGGCGACAGGTCAGGAAAACTAAAACCACATTTCGGGCAGGCATTGTGTTCGCTGAGCGTCAACTGCTCCAATCCCTCGCCCAAATCGGCAATCAGCAGGCCATCACCCATCTTCAACGTCGTTTCCACCGAATCCGCCAGCCGCGAGGTGAACCCTTCGTCCAACGTCTCCGGCACAATCAGCCGGTCCACAATCAGCTCGATGTTATGTTTGCGTTTCTTGTCCAGTTCTGGCAGGTCGGCCGTCAAATCCACCAGTTGGCCGTTGACGCGGGCGCGGGCGAAGCCATCCTGACGCGCCTGGGCCAGCGCGTCCACATGGGTACCTTTGCGGTTGCGGGCGATGGGGGCCAGCAGTTGGAAGCGGGTGCCGGCGGGCAAATGGGCGAGCTGGTTGGTGATGGATTGGGCTGATTGGGGAGTCACGGCCGTGCCACATTCCGGGCAGTGCGGTGTGCCCACGCGGGCAAACAGGACGCGCAAATAATCCATCACCTCCGTCACCGTGCCCACCGTCGAGCGCGGATTTTTGCTTACCGCCTTCTGCTCAATGGCGATGGCCGGGCTGAGGCCGATGATAGCGTCTACCTTCGGTTTCTCCATCTGCCCCAAAAACTGGCGAGCATAGGCGGACAGACTTTCCACATAGCGCCGCTGCCCTTCGGCATAAATCGTGTCGAAGGCCAGCGAGGATTTACCGCTGCCGCTGACGCCGGTGAGGACGACCAGCTTGTTGCGGGGAATGGTCACGTCAATGTGTTTCAAATTGTGTTGTTGTGCGCCGCGCACAATGATATGTTGGGGTTCCATATGCTTTACCTTATGTGAACATATGTTCTGGTTAGTAGAGGGGATTGTATCACGGCCGTGCCCCAGCCGCTACGATTTGACCTTAAAATATTGGGCAACAAGGGGAAGTGTAAAGTGGATTTATGACACCTTTTGTCAGGTATTAAAAAGGACGGCCGGGTTACGGCCGTCCTTCTTTTGAACTAGAGAAGATTGGTTCAATCGCCAGGAGTGAACCAATCTAAATGACACTCTATGGTTTCAAAATGACGGGCAGATAAATCATGAAGTCTGCGGTACCGGCTGTTGTGGAGAGGTCTACACTGGTGGTGGCCGAGGGGTCGGTGTCGGACACGGCCGTCAGCGTGGTCACATTCACCTCGCCATCCGTCGCCGCCATGTCCACATGCACCATCACCATCACCATGTCACTCTGCCCTGCTGCCAAAGTGATGGTGACCGGTTCCACATGGCTCATCCAGCCCTGGTCATCACTGGTACTCAGGCTGAAGGTGTCCGTGGTGTTGCCCGTATTGGTAATGTGTACCGTGTACGTCACCACCGCCCCAGGCTCACCAGCGAGCGCATCCGGGTCAGCAGTAGCCGAGACACCGTACACGGCCGTCGCCGTTGTCGTCAGGAAGGCATCGTCAGAGACACTG
>CAYXUZ010000070.1:0-29196 GCA_964467705.1 uncultured Ardenticatenaceae bacterium
GGCGACAATGTCGGCAATGGTCATCATGGGGTTGAGCGATTCGTAGGGGTCCTGGAAGATCATTTGCACATGGCGGCGGATGGTTTGCAGGGCACGGCCGTTCAGCCCCGACATATCCTGCCCACCAATCTGAATCGCCCCTGATGTTGGTTTTTCCAGCCCCATCAACGTCAGCGCCAGGGTTGATTTGCCACAGCCGCTTTCACCTACCACCGCCAGCACTTCTCTCCGCTCTACCACAAAGCTAACATCGTCCACAGCATGGACAACCTTCTCTTGCCGGTCAAATAGGCCGGTTTTTTTCACCGGAAAGAGTTTGCGCAGATGGGTAACTTCAACGATTGGTGACATGATTTTTGCTGAGATTGGGAGATTGAGAGATTTGGAGGCTATCAATCTCTCAGTCTCCTAATCTCTATTCTCCACCAGATGGCAACTGGCCCAATGGCCTGGTTTTACCCGGTGCAGAGCGGGTTGTTCGGTGTGGCAACGATCAAAAGCAGCCGGGCAGCGCGGCGCGAAGCGGCAACCTGGTGGCAGAGCATTAAGCCGGGGGGGATAGCCCGGAATACTGGCTAACTTTTCGGTGGGACGGCTGAGGTCGGGAAAGGCGCGCAGCAGTTCACGGGTGTAGGGGTGCTGCGGGTTATTGTAAATGGCGTCTACGCTGGCATATTCGGCCGTAACCCCGCCATACATCACCAACACCGTATCACACATTTCGGCCACCACACCCAGATCATGGGTGACAAAAAGGATAGACAGCCCTAATTTTTGGCGCAATTTGTCCAGTAAATCCAAAATTTGGGCCTGCACCATCACATCCAGGGCGGTGGTGGGTTCGTCAGCGATGACAATCTGTGGGTTGCAGGCCAGGGCCATAGCGATCATGGCTCGCTGGCGCATGCCGCCGGAGTATTGGTGGGGGTACTGCTGGCGGCGCTCAGGGCCAATGCCTACCAGGTCGAGCAGTTCGGCGACACGGCCGTCTACCACCGCCTTATCCTGGATATAGTTATGCTGCACAATGGCCTCGGCAATCTGGTCGCCTACCCGCTGTACTGGATTGAGCGCGTTCATGGCTCCCTGGAAGATCATGGCAATATGTTTCCAACGCATGTCGGCCATCTCGTTTTCGCTCAGGTCGAGCAGGTCCTGGCCCATGAATTGGATGACGCCGGAAGTGATACGGCCGTTGGCCGGCAATAACCGCATCAAACTCAACATCAACGTCGTCTTTCCACAGCCACTCTCCCCCACCAACCCCAACACTTCCCCTTCCCGCAGCGTAAAACTCATATCCACCAACGCATGGGCCGGCGGGGCACTTTCCATCAAAAAATCAGTAGAAAGCTGCGAAACTTCCAGCAGTACCGGAGCCTGTTGCCCAGGGGATTGAAACTGACCGGAAGGCATACCCATTAACCCAATCTCCAAGCTCTAATCTCCAGCCACCGGTTTCACGTCTGATACTTTCTCTTTCATGCCCATCATGCGCGCCACCATTTTGGAACCAACGGAGAGGTGGTGGGTTTCCAGGCGGGGGTTGAGAACCTGCTCCAACCCCTGCCCCAAGAGGGTACAGCCCAACACCAGCCAGACAATGCCCAAACCGGGCGTCACCAGCGCCCACCACGCGCCCGCACTCATCGCGCCGCGGGTGAAGGCAAAGTTGAGCATCTGCCCCCAACTGATCTTGGTGGGGTCAGACAGTCCCAGAAAACTGAGCGCACTCTCGTTCAACACTGCCAGCGAAATAACCAGGACGGTATTGACCACAATGAGCGGCAGCACCAGTGGGAAAATATGCCGCCGGATGATGTGCAGATTGCCCGCGCCAATGGCCCGCGCCCGCAGCACAAACTTGCGCTGCTTCACAGACAGGGTTTGCGACCGCACCAACCGCGCCGAACTCGTCCAGCCCAATAGGCCAATGACTAGAATGATATTAAGCAGGCTCGGTTTGGTCAGGGCAACCAGCAGTACGATGAGCGGGAAATCGGGAATGACGAGCATGATGTCGGTGAAGCGCATCAGGCCGTTTTCCAGCTTGCCGCCATAGAACCCGGCGCTAATACCGATTGTGCCGCCGATGGCGATGGAGATGAAGGAGGCAAAAAAGCCAACGATGAGGGAAACACGCGCGCCGTAAATGAAGTTGGACAGCACATCCTTACCGGCATCGTCGGTGCCCAGCGGATGGGCCGGGCTGGGTGGGGCGTAGATGTCATCAATGGTCACGCGCACCGGCTGGTAGGGGTCGTAGGGGGCCAGGATAGGGGCAAAAACGGCCATCAAGATCACCAGGATGAGCATGATGGCCCCGACCATGCCCATGCGATTGCGCCGGAAGCTGCGCCAAAAGCCGCGGACGGGAGAGGGGGAGATGGATTGGGTCATAGAGAATTGAGATTTAGAGACTGGGAGACGGAGAGATTCAGTCTCTCAATCTCTCAGTCTCCCAATCTCTGCTTAACTATCCTCCACTCTGGGGTCAAGATAGGAATACAGCAGGTCGGCAGCCAGGTTGGCAAAGATGACGCTGACGGCGATGAGCAGGAAGGCGCCCTGTAATACGGGGTAATCGCGGCGGTTCACGGCCGTGAATATCGCCCCACCCAATCCCGGCCAGGAAAATACCGATTCAATTTGAATTGCACCCGTAACGGTAAAACCCAGGTTCAGGGCAATAATTGTGACCATGGGCAGCATGGCGTTGCGCAAGGCGTGGCCTTTGAGAATCTGGAACGTGCCAATGCCTTTGGCTTTGGCCGTCAGGATGTAATCTTCGGACAGCACATCGAGCAGGGTGCTGCGCATGATGAGCATATATTCGCCCAAAAAGACGATGGTGTAAGTGAGCGTGGGCAAGATGAGGTGGTTACCTACATCCAGCCAGCGTTCGATGGAGGTGGTGTAAACAACGCCGGGTGTGATACGACCGCCAATGGGCAATCCCCAAAAAGTGGAGCCGATGAAGAGCAGAATGATGCCCAACCAGAAAGTGGGCAGACTCCAGGCAGTCAGGCTAAAGAGGAGAGCGGTATGGTCTACGGCCGTCCTTGCCTTCCACGCCGCGACAATGCCCAACCCCATCCCCAGAATAATGGCAAATATCTGCCCCAGGCCAATCAGGATGATCGTATTCCACAGCATTTCCACCAGCATATCGGAGACGGGGCGGTTGGTATGGTAGCTGATGCCCAATTCACCGCGCACCAGATTACCCACATAGATGAAAAATTGAGTATCCAGGGGGTTGATTAAACAATCGCCAAATTCCACCGGGTTGAGCGATTGGAAACAGTTAATTACCGGTTTATCCAGACCAAAACGCACCCGGATCGCTTCCACCGCCTCTTGCGTCAGTCGCGGGTCACGCACGCCCGCCCGCGCCGGGTCGCCTGGCAGCACGCGGAACAGGAAAAAGTTGAGCGTGATGACAAAGAGGATCGTCACCACTGCCCAAACGACTTTGCGCGCAATGTAGCGGCTTCTTTTCATTCTCGTAATCCGACATCCGCAATCCGTAACCCGTAATTCGTCAGTCTCGGATTACGGATTACGTTTTACGGATTACGTTCTACCGGACGGGTTCAATCACCAATAACGAACTGGGGTCTTCCAGGGCCACTTTACCGGCGTCGGTTAGCCAGCCCTGGAACCGATCCACCCGGAATGCCTGCACTTCCTGGGCATAGTAGGGGATGATGTAGGGGATGTCGTTGTGGGCGATCTCTTGCATCCGGTGAATGATGCCGATGCGCTCGTCTTTGTCCAGCGTGACGGCTTGTTGGGCAAACAGTTCGTCATATTCGGCGTTGGAATAGCCGGTTTCGTTGGTGCCGGTGGTAATTTCGTCAGTGGTCATCACACTGAGCAGGAAGCTGGGATCGGGGTCTGATCCCCAACCCCACAACATGATGTCAAAGTCGAAGGCAGGGCAGCAAATAGAGGTAAGGGCGTCGGGATCGAGCGACTGCTGTTCGGTGCGGACGCCAATTTGCCCCCAGGTACCGGCCAACAGTTCGGCCATACGTGGGGAATCCACGCTGTCTGAGGGCCAGTTGAGGCGGAAGATGAGCGCACGGCCGTCCGCCGTTTCCCGCACCCCATCATTATCACTATCTACATACCCGGCATCGTCCAAAATCTGGTTTGCCAGATCAATATCAAAGGCGTAATCCTGAATCTGGTCATTGTAAAAAACGCCCAGGCTGTCTGGGATGAGCGTCAGGCCTGGCGCACCTAGACCCAATAGCACCACATCAATGATGTTTTGTTTGTCGGTGGCATGGGCCAGCGCCAACCGCACATTGCGGTCTAGCAAGGCGGGATGGCCGGAACAGACGCCATCATCCGGCGGGCCATTTTCCGGTTCGGTGACATTCAAGATGATGTCGGTGACGGATGGGGACAATGGCGGGCCGGTGACGACCTGGACATTGCTGTCGTTGCGCAGGGCGGCTACGGCCGTGTTCGGCATCTCTGTGATCATATCCACCTGCCCCGTGCGCAACGCCTGCACCAGGGCATCCGGGTTGTCAAAGGTCTGGAAGACCGCGCCATCAATCTGCGGTCCTTGCAGATAATGGTCTTTCACCGGATCCAGCGAGACAAACTCATTCTGGCGGTACTCTTTCATTTTGAAGGGGCCGCTACCGATCATCTCTGTGTTTTCAAATTCGGCCGGGTTGGGTACACCAGACCAGACGTGCTCAGGCAGCACATAGAGGTAAATTAACTGGCTTTCAATGTTGGGGATGGGTTCTGTCAATGTTAGCACCACCGTCTGGTCATCCGGCGCTTCTACGCTGGCAAAATACTCCGTGTAGATGGGCAAGAAGGGGAAATCTTCCTGTGCGGCATACAGGTTATAGGAGAAAACGACATCTGACGCGGTTAACGGCGCGCCATCGTGAAAGGTGATACCATCACGCAGGGTGTAGGTATACACCGTACCATCCTCGGACACGTCTACACTTTCGGCCAGTTCCAACGTGTAAGAGCCATCGGGCTGCAACTGGTACATGGAATCGTAGACCAGTTCAAAGAGGGTGTATGCTTCGGCGAGCACGGCCGTGCCTGGGTTCAGCGTGTCCGGGCTGCCCCCCCACCCAATGCGGACGATGGCCGGTTCGGATGTTTCGGCCCCCTCAGAGACAGTGGCTTCTCCTCCATCTGCCGTCTCCTCGTCAGCGGTATCCGTCGTCTCGCCGCCACAGGCAGCCAACAATAAAAGTAATAAGGCCAGACAAGTGAACCAATAGCGTTTCATTCTTCTTTCCTCCATAAGTTGGTAACGGCCGTTAATATCGTATTGTAGTAAGTAGTACACCTTATACGGATTGAATGTGGCGATTATACGGAGGAATGATCAAAAGACAACCAACCGACTGCACCGGGGGATTCCATCCCCAGGCATTATAAAAAACGCGCTAAAGCGCATTAAGGGTGGTCTTTCTAACCTGCTTGAGCAGGTTTTTTGTATCAGACATCGGATTCTATCTGGTGGCAACAAAGCAGTATTTTCATATTGCTTCTACCGGGCACTTTCACTGAGCAAAATGGAGATCGATCACGGCTGCAACTTCCTGTGGAAAGGTCATCATCGGCACATGACCCACCTCTGGAAAAACCTCAAGCTGGCAGTTGGGCAGCCAGCCAGCGTGAGGATTCGAGTGGCGAGATGACATCAGCGTGGGTAATGAACATGTCTTCGTCCTGAAAATAGTGGCTGGTGGCTGGTAAGAGCCAGTAACCCCTGGCCACCAACCACTATGCACGAAGAAGTTGTCTCAAAATCACTTCTTGTCTTAAGATTCGGTGGCTACCAGACATCCGATTTCTCAAGCAATCGCAGATTGCCGAAATCGGATGTCTAACGCCACCACCACTATTCTATCGAATAATCACTGGCAAGAAGATGAGGAAGCCTTCCACCACCGTCACATCTACTGTATCAAAATTATTGCCAGGATTGTCGTCGAATTCGTCCAGGTATACATCGGCGCGGTTGGTGAATACCGTACCTTCCGCAAGACCTGCATCCACTGTCACAACAATCTGAATGGTGGCGCTGCCACCGGCCGGGATCGTGCCCAAATCGCACATGATCCCCTGGCAACTGCCCTGGCCAGGCGTGGCCGTCACAAAACCAACTTCCAGTGGCAGATTATCTATCACGGTAACATTGGTCGCATCCAGGTTTTCGTTCAGATTCTCTACCAACAGCGTGTAAACCAGACCGGTACCGGCAATAGCCTGACTGGATGAAGCCGTCTTGGTCATTTGCAAATCAACCGCATTGGAAGCCAGAACAGTCGTATTCACAGTCGCCAGGTTATTGCTCGTGTTTGGGTCGCCTTCGTTAGCGGAAACGGCCGCACTGTTCGCAATCGTGCCAATGTAGGCGTTCGGTGTAGTCACATAGATCAAGACAGTGGCCGAGGCCCCACTGGCCAGTGTGCCCAGGTTGCAGGTAACAATCGGATTGCCGCTGCAACTGCCCTGACTGGGGTCGGTGGTGACGGAGAGCAGCGACGGCGGCAAGGTATCCACCAGCGTCACGCCGGTGGCATCAGACGGGCCGTTGTTGACTACTTCAATGGTGTAGGTGAGCGGTGAGCCAATTTCCACCGGGTCGGGGTCGTCTTGCATGGTCACGGCCAGGTCAGCAGAGAGGAACACGGCCGTGACCGCCGTCGCTTCATTATTGTTGGGGTTGGGATCAGGGGAACCACTGATGGTAGCCGTGTTGGTCAGTGTGTCCGTGCTTGTGGGCGCACCCACAATGGTCACAGTGACCACCGCATTGGCCGCCAGATTGCCCAGATTGCAACTAATGGTAGTTGTGCTGGTGCAGCTTCCGGCCGTTGTATTCACCGAATCCAGGTCAAACGTAGCTGGCAGCGGATCGCTCATCGTCACCCCATTCACCGGGTTCGGCCCGGCAAAAACGTTAATCTGGTACGTCAGCGGCGCGCCGGTGTAAGCCGGGTCAGGGCTGTCCGTTTTAATGATGGTCAGATCAGGGGGTGGGGTGATGGTGGTGTTTTCACTGTCGCTGTTATTTGCCAGATTGTTATCAATTTCATTGCTGGTCACATCCGCCTGCATCGTTGCGGTTCCGGCCGTCCTGGGGGCAAGCAAAATATCTACAACTGCGCTGCTCCCATTGGCAATTGAACCCAACCAGCATGTCACCACCCCGGCCGATTCGATGCAGCTACCCTGGTCAGGCACGGCCGTGACGAAGATGGTATTTGTAGGCAAATTGGCGACCAGTTCCACGCCTGTCGCCAGTTGTGAACCGCCATTATTGATGGTAAGCGTGTACGTCAGATCATCACCCACCGCCACCGGATCACCAGATTCGGCAATCGTCAGCGCCAGGTTTGCCAGCCCCGATTCAAACGCGCCCATATCACAGGCCGCCCCCACCGGGCGCGGGAAGCCACGCTGGTCGGTAGATAACCCACCACCGTTCTGGTTGGTGCAACCGCCAGGGTTGCCCGCATGGCGTGCCGGGCTGTCATACAACAATCCGTGCGTTTCCGTTTCACCGCCGTTATCTTGCAATGGCCCAAGCAGTGGGTCTACATCCACAATCATGCCCGCAGAAACGCCGGTCAACGTACAACCCGTGTCATTGCCAATGAGGTTGTAACCACCGGAAGTCAGGTCACTGCCGCCACAATCCGGGGGGCTACCGGGCTGGGTGGCCGTGTTTTGGGCGATGATGCTGTTTTGCAGGTTCACCGTTCCGTTGTTGAGGATGCCACCCCCGTTGGTGGCGCTGTTATAAGCAATCGTGGCGTTGAATAAATGCGCTGTTGAACCAGAGTTGATGTACAGGCCACCACCGCCAGTGGACGTGCTGATATTGCCGCTGACAGTGCTGTTGATCAGGGTGAGTTCGGCCGCAGGACCACTGATGTAGAGGCCTGCGCCGCTGCTCAAGGTGCCCGTGTTCAAATTGTGACTGACCGTACTATTAATCAGAACAAAGTCACCGTTATAGGTAAAAATACCGCCACCGCCGTGGCTCGTCACATTGTAGGCGATGGCACTATCAATGATGGTGGTCAAGGTGTCTGGGCTGCCGCCCAAACCCGCACCGCCAGCATTGCCGTTGTCGGTGTTGTTGGTGATGAGGCTGCGGGTAATGGTCATCACGCCGCTATTCCAGACGCCGCCGCCGGAGGAAGCAGTATTGCCGGTAACAACGCTGTCTTCCAACGTGAAATTCCCTTGCGAGAGGATGCCACCGCCGGACGCGCCGCCCGTATCCTGCCCACCGGAGACAGTAACACCTGCTACCGTGACCTGGATGCTCTGGTAAACCTCCATCACGCGCTCGCCCATCTGGCCGTGTATGTGTGTGCTGGCTGCGCCTGCTCCCTGAATAAGCATGTCGCTCTGCACATCCAGGTCACCTTTGGCGTCTTCATCGCCACTGGTGAGGGTCAGGTTATAGGTTCCGGCAGGGATGTTGATGGTGTCTGTACCATTTCCGGCGGGGCAGGCGTCTACGGCCGTGTCCGTATTCGCCGCCCGGATCGCTTCCCGCAAGGAACAATCGCCATCAAAGTTCAGTTCGTCGGTGGTGGTGTTGACATTGATGATGGTGGCGGGTGCGGCCGTCACCGGCGATGGGTGCGGCGTGAACCAGAGGCCAACTATTGTGAAAACGAGGAGGAGGGGCAAGCCAAATTTAGACCGCCAGGCCAAAAGAACAGAAGATGACTTATTCACGTTTTTCTCCTTGAAAAAGGGTAGGGCGATTTGGCAAATCGCCCTACGGTTGATGGGGTAGATAATTAAGGCATACTACCGGCCACGACGAACAACGGCCGTGTCTGTCGATGGATAAACAGGTAATAAATGGCCAGGGCGGCGCTGTAAAGCAGCACGGCCGTGTACAGATACAGGCTCAACGCATGGTCCGGATTAACTGTGCCAAAATGGGGGATAAAGCGGGGCAGCAGCACCAGGTCATACGCCAGAAAACTCCACAACGGGGCAGCAGCGTAATGCCAGCGCGGTCGCAGCACCGCGTAAAGAAAGTAGAAGGCATCGCCGATAAAAATCAGGCCAAAGATGACCGAAGAATCGGGGTTGAGCGGCCAGGGGAAGATGATGGGCATACGCAGGACAAGGGCGATGCCGACGAGCAGGAGCACGGCCGTGAACACCACAAACGACCAGCGCACCAGATTGGGCGTGGGGCGGGAATCACGCAAAGGCAGCCGATGGCTCCACCAAAACAGGGCCACATTGAACAGGGCAAACAGGCCACAGATGATGGCATACACCAGAAGCCCCAACGCAAAGAAGAAAACCGCTAACCCGGCCATCATCACCACCAGATTCAGCGCCCCGCCAGCCAGCGCCCCCCATTCGCCGCTTACGCCAATCCAGAGCAAAGCGGCGGCAATGGCTGCCTGGATAGCGGCCACGAACGTATAGGAGAGTGGGCCATCCGGCCAGGGCCAGGTCGCCAGCGCCCAGGGCCACTGCCAGAAATAGCCCGCCGCCAAAACCAACAAACCAATCCCACTGCCAATCATCACCACACGCAGAAACTTATCCATTTTGTTTTCTCCAAAAACCTGGTCTTTCCAACCAGCGGGTAATAGCGGTTGCCGTCCCCAACACCACCAGAATCACCAGCGGCAGCCAGCCGGGTGACTGGGAAACGGTAGCCTGAATACCTGTCTCTTGAATGGCGGTGGGGCTGGGCGGCCCATCGGCCAGCGTGAACTGCCCCAGAGATGTCAGGCCGGTTGCCGTGACAAAGTTATGGGTTGCATCTACCGTACCGCCTACCTGAACCCAATCGGCGCAAGGCTGACCCGACGGCCGTGTCCACAGTTGCAAACTACCCTCCGTCATACCGGCAGCGTGACCCTCGTTATACTTAAAGCGCACATTCACCGTCGCCCCTGGCGTCAACTTGCCCGACTCCACCGTCCAGATCGGCATTGCCAGCCGAATATCGGTGGCGCACGGATGAAACGCATGGCGGGTGACATTGATGTCGGCATCAATCAAAGCCCCAGCCGTAAAATCCACCCGCACCCCCGCCTGGGCAAACGTGATCGGCAGCGGATCACCCGCGCCGTTCAAGTTCTGTCGCTGACGGAAAGATGATGTATGGCTGGAAAGGGATTCACCAAAAATCAGATAGCTGCCGCCCGCATTGCTGAAAATGGTGTCATTGCCCGTTGCACCCACCAGCAAATCAGCCAGCCCATCTCCATTGACATCACCTGCCCCAGATACGGCACTGGCCTGATCATTCGTTAAGGCGCCACCATACCGGATGGTGGTAGACAAATTGGCACTGGTCAGGCCAGCACTGCCTAAAATCAGATATGCTGCCCCGGTATCAACGGAACTGTTGAATGGAGCGCCAACCAGCAAATCGGCAAAGCCATCCCCATTCACATCTCCTGCGCTACCGATATTTGTCCCTGCCTGGTCACCGGCCCCTTCGCCCGCGTATTGGATGCCCACCACTGACAGACTGTTGGGCGGTATACCCGGCCGCGAAAATACCAGATAAGCCGCGCCTGCGTCGGCAGCGGCACTATCATTCAGCGGCGCCCCGGCAAACATGTCGGCGAAACCATCCCCATTCACATCACCTGGCCCGGCTACACTCTGGCCGACATTTTCGCCTCCTGAACCGGAGAACTGAACACCGGCGGCCGAAAGGTTGTTGCTGGCAGGAGCCGCACTACCTATCACCAGATAAATGGCCCCCGCGTTAGCACCGCTGTCTCCGTTGAGAGGCGCACCAATGAGCATGTCGGCCAGGCCATCCCGGTTGGTATCGCCAAGCATAGCTACGCTTTGCCCCGCCTGGTGACCGGCTGCTTCGCCGGTGTACTGAACAGCGGTGGAAAGATTGGCGCTGGTTGGTGTGGCGCTACCCAAGACCAGATAGGCGGCCCCGGCGGATGCCCCGCCATCATTGTTGAAGGGAGCGCCAATGAGCATGTCGGCGAAACCGTCTCCATTCACATCACCCGCCCCGGCCACGCTGCGGCCCGCTTGGTTACCGGCAGCTTCGCCACTATATTGAATGGCGGTGGAGAGGCTGCCGCTGGTCGGGGCAGCACTGCCCAGCACCAGATAAGCACCCCCAGCATCCGCACCACCATCATTGTTGAGGTGCGCCCCAATAAGCAGGTCATCAAAACCATCACCGTTCACGTCACCCGCCCCAGCCACGCTAATACCGGCATTATCCGACGCTGCCTCGCCAACATATTCGATGGTCGGTGCTTGTCCCAGGCGTTTACTCAGACTCCAGCCACCTGGCCCACCTAATACCAGGTAAGCGGCGCCAGCGTCTGTGGCACCATTAAGGTTAGCCCCGATGAGGAAATCGCCATAACCATCACCATTGACATCTCCGGCAGCAGCCAGACTGACGCCAGAATTGTCATTGGGCGTTTCACCGGCAAAGTGGGCGGCGGCGCTGCCATCTACCCGGCCACCCGTCTGGGCGTGGAGTTGTCTCACCTGAGCTACCAGGGTCAAAAGGATTACGATGAGAATAAAACGTTTTGCCTTCATGGATTTACCTCCTCAGGTATTACACGGCTACGGCCGTCGTCCGTTCCCGCTCCTTCTCCACCAATACCCGGCGTAAAATTTTGCCGGTGGGGGATTTGGGAACGGCTTCAATCAATTCAATCTCACGGATTTTTTTGTAAGGGGCCACCCGTTCAGCCACATAAGCCAGAATTTCCTCTGGTTGAGCGGCCGCCTTGAGAACAACAAATGCTTTAGGAATCTGCCCGGCGGCTTCATCTGGTTTGCCGATAACACAGGCATCGGCAACGGCCGTGTGCCCCAACAGCACCGCCTCCAACTCCGCCGGGGCCACCTGGTAGCCCTTGTATTTGATCAGTTCTTTCAGCCGATCTACGATGTAGAAGTAACCATCTTCATCTACCAGGGCAATGTCACCTGTATGCAGCCAGCCGTCGGGGTCAAGGGTCACGGCCGTCGCCTCTGGATTATTCAAGTACCCCTGCATCACCTGGGGGCCGCGCAGCCACAATTCACCCCGTTCACCCGAAGCCGCATCTGCACCAGATTCAATATCTACCAGGCGCACGGCCGTATTCGGCAGGGCAAAACCAATGGTGCCCGGTTTGTTCGCCCCCCGCGCCAGCGGCCCCAGACAAACAGTCGCCGTTGCTTCCGTCAGGCCATACCCCTGCATAATCCAGCAGTTCAGGCGCGCCTCAAATGCGGCTTCCACTTCTCTGCTCAGGGGTGCTGCGCCAGAAGCCACCAGCCGCAAGGAAGAAAGATCATAGTTGTCCACCTGGGGATGTTTGGCCAGCGCCAGCACAATCGGCGGGGCAATGACCATAAACGTGACACGATGCTGCTGGATCAGCTCTAAGAATTGCGGCAGGTCAAAACGGGGCATTGTCACCAGCGTACAGCCCCGCCACATGCTCACATTCAAAACCACGTTCAGCCCCATGCTGTGGAAAAAAGGGGTAATGCCCAAAATGACATCATCCGGCAAAAAGGCTATATGCCCGGCCATCGCTTCCGATTGCAAGACATTGGCCACCAGATTACGGTGGGTGAGCATGACTCCTTTGGGCAGCCCGGTGGTGCCGCTGGAATAAAGGATGGCCGCGATATCTTGCTGCGGCTGAATGGCTACCGGCATAAACTGCCCATCGTGCTGGAACAAAGAAGCAAAGGGTAAAGCTCCCTCGGCTTCTCCTAAGACGATGACCTCATCCACAAACGCTTCGCCGACGGCCGCCTGCGCATTGGCTAAAAATGGCGGGATCGTCAGTAAATAGCGGGCGCGGGTATCTCGCAGTTGGTACGCCAGTTCGGCGGGTGTATACAGCGGACTGACGGTGGTGACTGTGCCGCCCGCCAGCAGCGTACCATAAAAGGCGACGGCAAATTCGGGCAAATTGGGCAGGTAGAGGGCCAGGACGTCTCCTTTTTGCAGGCCGCGCTTTTGCAGGCCGGCAGCCAGTTTGTGAATCATGCCTGCCAGTTGGGGATACGTGAGGGTACGGCCGTTTGGCCCATCAATCAGCGCCGGTTTGTCGCCATGTTCTGCCAGCCGGGGTAGCAAAAAGTCAGTCACTGAAACATTTGGAAGGCCAACCTCAGGAATTGAGCTTTTGTAAATCATCGCTCTTTCCTAATTTTGACTAACTGGTTGGCGTGTTGCCGGAACAGCGACGGCCGTTTCCATTTTCTTTTCCTTCCACCGCAGTACCCGCCACAAAACACCCGGCTTAAACAGGCTCGTCGGCGGCGCCAACAGATTCATCACCTGCAAAAACGCCGCTCCTACCACTTCATCATCCTGTGAGGCCCGGTTTACCTTTGCCGTATACCGATTGATGAAGTCTGTGCCCGGCGGCTTGACCCCGCTAGTGGTCGCAAAGCGGAAATCTTCTCCCACCGCCATTTGCCAGGGGATGTCCACCACTTTGGCCGCTTTCTTGAAAAACGGCCGTGCCACCTGGTCTAAAGATGACCCTTCCGCTAACACTTGATCCAACACCCGCACTTGCATCGCCGCCGATGTCATCCCCTGCCCGTAAGTGGGGTTAAAACTGGCGATGGTATCCCCCAACACCAGATAACCCGCCGGAAAGTAAGCCAGCCTTTCGTAATGACGACGCAGGCTCGCCGGGAATTTGTGGGTCATAATCTCCGAAATCGGCTCTGATTGGCTGATGATATTGTATACATCGGGCGCAGGCAGGTTACGGGCAAATTCCAAAAAGCCTGCTTCATCGGGGGGACAGTGGTTACCGCCCCAACCACCTATCGTCACAATCCAACGGCCGTTTTCAATCGCAAACGCCCCGCCAAAACAATTCTCATTCACGGCATCCGGCGTAACCAACACCCACTGCTGCCCCCGTGGATCGTCCGGGTCGCGGCTGTAAAGGCGCGTGGCATAGCCCACATCCACCTTCACCTCGCTTTCCGGTGGCGCATCATAACCCAGTTCCTTGAGCCACTGTGGCGTACGCGACCCCCGCCCACTGCAATCCACAGTGAAATCGGCCGTTAGTTGCATCAGTTCTGTTGTTATTCCCCGCTGCTCCACCATTACTCCGATCACCCGCTCTTTGTCCGGCGTGGTCAATAATTGTTTGATGGCGCAGTTATCGCGCAGGGTCACATTCGGCCGGGCCAGCACTCGCTGCCGAATCATAAACTCCAACTGCGGGCGGCTCAGTGTCACCCCGTCCAGACCAGAGTGGAAATTCTTCCGGTAGCCGCCATGCGTGTACCAACGCATCGTTTCACCCATATCGCCCATAAAGGTATCCAGTTCAGCCAGTGCCGCTGGCAAATCGGGGAAGTAGTGGCCGAAGATTTGCAACCCGTTAGCCAGCAGCCCGTGTAAATGGCGTGTATGTGGCTGTCCTTTGCGCGCTTCGGGCTGATCATGCACCGGGTCTCGTTCCACTATCGTCACCTGTTCAAAATAGTCGCTTAATACACGTGCTGTGAGCAAACCGGCCATGCTGCCGCCAATAACAATTGCCTGTGAAAATTGATCTGTTTTCATGGTTATCCTCCAGTGATCTGTATATAAGAGTATCTCAGTAATGAACCTGCCTGTTCGCGTAACTGAAATTTCACGCATCCTCGGGAGACATCCGATTTCTCCAAGAAATCGGATGTCTGCTGGTGGCCTTCTCAGGCGGGCACGGCCGTTGCCATTCCCATCTGCGCCCGCTGCATAATCCGCCCGATATTAGCCGGATGGAAAAAGAGTTCCTTGGGCAGCAACCCCAAATTTGCCATCATAAATTGGTTGATGTCATCCTGATCCTGGTTTTGCAACAGCGCCGCCCGAATTTGCCCAAACTCCGGCGGCGGTGGGGTAAAGCGGGCACGGGCCAGGTTTTCGGTGTAAAGCGGGCGGGCTTGTTCATTGCGCTGTTGTTCATAACCGGCCAATGCTTCCAACATCGGACACGCACCGGACAGGCCATTATGCACGGCCGTTGCTACCAGTTCAGCATCACGCAGCGCATCGGCGATGCCCAACGCCATGTACGGGTCTTTGTGGTGCCCGGCATCACCCACCAATGCCCAACCAGGGCCGTAGGGCTTGCGGAAGAAGTTGGGCAGATCGGCCGTACCGTAAAAACGTTCTTCACGGTGGCCTGCCTGCACCTGCGCCGCCAGTTCCGGCGCTTGAGATAGTGCCTGCATAAAGTGACTTTCAATATCTTCCCGAAACTCGTGAAACTCCCCGATGGGGCGGGAGACAAACACACCAAAAAGACCATCGCTGGTGGGGAAAGCAAATATGATCTGCTGCCGACCCACATGCACTTCCAGCCGGTTAATGGGCACGCCGCTCCAATAGGAAAAGTAATAGAAGGTTTCGGGCGGCTGCTCCTCATACAGTGGGGCTTGCACCGTTTGGGCCAGGCGGGAGTTACGGCCGTCGGCCCCAATGACGATCTGCCCAATTTCACTAAACCGATGACCTGTGCGCAAATCCCGCCCCTTGATGCCGGTGATGTGGTCGCCTTCGCTGAGAAACTCCTCCACCACAAACTGGTCTCGCAGTTCAGCGCCGGCGGCTACGGCCGTGTCTACCAAAATTTTGTCCAGCACGGCCCGGCGCGGCCCGCAGCCAAAAGGCACACCATCCAGATACAGTCCCGTACCCACCATCGGTGATCCACTCACAGACATCAGCACATCCGTGACCAACGGGCAGCCAGAGGCTTCGATTTCTTCCAACACCCCCCAGCGGTGCAGCCGCTGCGGCCCACCCCGGTGAATAAAATGACCGTGCGGAATCTCGCTGGGCACGGCCGTGCGGTCTACCAACAAAACTTTATGCCCCTTGCGGGCCAACAACAGCGCGGTGGAAGCACCCGCACAGCGAGCGCCAACAACAATCACGTCAACCATCATTGGTGTAACCTCCGCAAATGTAGGTAGGGATGAACGGCCCGACACGGCCGTTCATCCCCAAGAGATGGCAGCCTCTTGAACACAATCATCAGGTCAGGCGGCGACTGCTTGGCTGAAAACCGAGGTAATCAGAGCGGATAACGCCGTGTTGCTGAAACTGGCGCAGCAGATTGAGACGGATCTGCTGATTTTCCATCAGCCGCTGCCGGTTTTGCATCATCACAATCTGGCGATTGATAGCATCAAATTGGGCCTGTACTTTGCGGTTAATCTGGTAATTCATGGTTGACTCTCCTGGCAGACCTGATAGCTTAGATAAAGGTGTCAAGCCTGTCTTACTTAATGAACGAGTTGCGATATAATCCCATCCTAGCAAGTCATCATTTTTGCATCGTATTTTTATCGTTTATCCAACAAGAGGTGAGACGCACTTTTTGAAGTGCGTCTCACCTCATCAGATGGGTGCAGCATTGCCTGGCACATTACAACTCGCCGTATTGGGAAAACCACACATCACCTGCCAAAACCACCCGCTGATGGCCGATCTCGTTTCGGCCAAAGGGCAGGCGCTGCTCATCTACCTAGCCGTTTCCGGGCGTTCCCATTCCCGCATGGCGTTGGCCGGGTTGCTATGGGGCGACATGCCCGAAGAGACCGCCCGCGCCAATCTGCGCCTCACCCTCTCCAAGCTGCGTAAATTTTTGCCCGAAGAGATTTTGATCGCCTCACGTTCAGAAATTGAACTGGTGGATTTCTGGCTGGATGCGGCTGAATTTGCAAAGAAATTGGAGATTGGAGATTGGAGATTAGCTGAATCTTCAATCGCCCTCTATCGCGGCGATTTTCTGGAAGATTTCCACCTGCCCAACGCCCCCGAATTTGACGAATGGGCCATGGGACAGCGCGAACGGTGGCGGCAAACGGCCGTGACCGGACTGAGCAACTGGCTGGACACGGCCGTGCAACACAACGACCCCACCGCCGGCATCCCACTGGCCCGCAAAGTTTTATCCATTGAACCCTGGCACGAAGAAAGCCACCGCCACCTGATGCGCCTGCTGACCGCCAGCGGCCAACGCAGCGCCGCCCTGGCCCAATACGAAACCTGCCGCCGCCTGCTCGCCGACGAACTGGGCATCGAACCGACCGCCGAAACCACCGCTCTGTTTGAATCTATCAGAAATGACAAGGTGACAGAGCCTGCCCTGAGCCTGCCGAAGGGGTGGCAAGGTGACAGAGTGATGGTCGCCTTGTCGCCCCCTCACCCTGTCACTCTGTCACCCTCTCACAATCTGCCCACCCAACTTACCCCCTTTGTCGGCCGTAAAGCAGAATTGGAACACCTGGGAATGCAACTGCTGGACCCCAACTGCCGCCTGCTCACCATCATGGGCATGGGCGGCATGGGGAAGACACGGCTGGCACTGGAACTGGCCGCTACGGCCGTACCCCACTTCCCTGATGGTGTAGCCTTTGTGGATTTATCGTCGCTGGTCGGAAGTGAATTGTTGGTAACGGCCGTGACCGACGCCCTCAGCCTATCGCTCACCGGCAGTACACCGCCCGAAACCCAACTGGCCGGCTATCTGGCGCCCCGCCACCTGCTGCTGGTACTGGATAACTTTGAAACGGTGCTGGACGGAGCGGCACTGGTTGCCAATTTGCTGGCCGCCGCCCCCCAACTCACGCTGCTCATCACCTCCCGCGAGCCGTTGAACCTGCACGGCGAATGGCTCTACCCACTGGGCGGCCTGGCGCTGCCCGACGAAACCGGCGGTGAGAGCGCCCCCTATGCTGACGCACTAGACTTTTTTGCCCGCTGCGCCCGCCGCGCCCGCCCTCCATTTTCCCTGGCTGAAGAATTAGCGGCGGTCATTGATCTGTGCCATCTAACAGGCGGAATGCCACTGGCATTGGAACTGGCCGCCAGTTGGACCAAAACCCTGACCGTCGCCGAGATCGTCGCCGAAATCCGGCAAGACCTGGACATTTTGCAGGCGCAGCAGACCAATCGGCCAGAACGCCAGCGCAGCATCCAGGCTATCCTCAACCAGACCTGGCAGCGATTGGCAACTGAGGAGCAAATGATCTTCGCCCGGCTGGCGGTGTTCCAGGGGTCATTTGACCGGGCAACGGCGCGGCAAGTGGCCGGGGCTGATTTAGGTACGCTTACCAATTTGCTAGACAAGGCG
This sequence comes from uncultured Ardenticatenaceae bacterium, assembly GCA_964467705.1. Classification (GTDB taxonomy): domain Bacteria; phylum Chloroflexota; class Anaerolineae; order Promineifilales; family Promineifilaceae; genus CAADGU01. The sequence continues at coordinate 18,159 of CAYXUZ010000070.1, forward strand.
TTATTGCAGCGCCGCCAACAATCCCATTACGCCATGCATCCATTGGTGCGCCGGTTTGGCTACGGCCGTTTGCAGGCCAACCCCACCACCTATGCCGAAACGCTGGTCTCTTATGCCAGGGCGTATGCCGACTATTGTGCCCGTCGCCTGCCGCAGTTGATTCAGCGCGACCTGCCCACGCTGGCCGCTCTGAAGCAAGAACAGGACAATATCCGCGCCGTTTGGGAATGGGCAACCGCACACCAGGAGGTGGCGATATTGGGCCAAATGGCGCAACCGTTGGCGCTGTATCTGGCCCATTACAGCTATAATCAGGAGCATTACCGCCGGTTTGACACGGCCGTGACTGCCCTCACCCCCCTCTCTGACCCTGCCGCCCAACGGGTGTTGGCCTATGCCTTATTGGAACTGGGTAACGCCCACATGACTTCGGGTAAACTGGCCGATGCTGACGCCACCTTGCAGGCCAGCGAAACGATTCATGCCCGGCTGAACCTGCCCCACCGACCTGGTCTGGGCACCGACCCGGCCATTATTCGCAGCATTGTTGCCTGGATGCGCTCCGATTTTGGCACGGCCGTGCAGCTCGGTGAAAAAGCATTGGCCCAGGCCCGCGCCGAACAAAACACCCACAACGAAGCGTATGCTCATTTTGTGCTATCCGGCGCCAACATTGCTCTGGGCGAATACACCACCGCGCAGAACCATGCCCGGCAGGCATTTGTGCTGGCGCAGGATTTTAATGACCCCTGGTTTTTGGGGTATTGCCATATGGAACTGGGCAAAGCGGCGCTGGCATTGGCAGATTTTACGGCCGCCGATGACCATTTTGAGATCGCGTTTGCCCTGCCACAAAAGGTGGATAACCTGACCGGGATGGCCATGGCCCGCCTGATGTTGGGCGAAAGCCAGCGACGACAGCAAAAATGGGAGGGTGCGGCCCAGGCGTTCGGCGAGGCATGGCACATTTACCGGCAGATTCATAACCGGATGGGGCTGGCACGTGCCTGCGCCGGGTTGGGTGATGCGGCCACAGGACAGGGCGCGTGGGCACAGGCGCGGGAGTGGTATGTGCAAAGCCTGAAGCTGGTAGTGGCCGCCGGGCTGCATACATATGCCAATACGGTGTTGGTGGGTGTGGGGGAGTGGTTGTGGGCAGTGGGAGAGGAAGAACGGGCGGTAGCGGTGCTGACGGCCGTTGCCCAAGACCCCCGCGTCAATGTGGAGTTGAAGGAACGGGCGCTAAACGGATTGACGGCCGTTTCCACCCCACCAGATGGCACACCGACCGACACCTTCCAACTCGCCGCCACCCTCACGGTCGAATTGGAACAGATTCCCCTGCCGAATTAGTAATGCTATTCCGGCCTCTGGAATAGAGTAAAAACTCTCCCGTCTCATCCTCCATCATTGTCTCCAAAGTCATGCCCATTTTCCGGGCCACGTTCTCCGAAGCGTGATTTTCTGGATACATCATGCAGATGAGGCGAGATAAGTTCAATTGCTCAAAGGCGTAGTCCACAATTGCCAGGGCCGCCTCGGTGGCTAACCCTCGCCCCCAATAAGCTTTGTCCAGTAAATAGGCCACTTCGACTTCGGCGCGTTCGTCAATCACCCAGGGCAACAAGCCACAACGGCCAATAAACCGGCCGTTCTCTTTGTAGATTGTTGCCCAAAGCCCTAATTCAGGATGCTCCGGGTGTCCATTGAGAAACCATTCCAGTTCTTCTTTGGTTTCCTCAATGCTCAACGTGCCCTCAGGGAAGTAACGGCGAATCTCCGGGTCACGGTATAAGGCAAACAGTTCGTCCAGATCATCCATCACGAGATGCCTCAGAATGAGTCTATCCGTCTCTAGGATTTTCATAGCCTTACTCCATATGGGCGACTTCTACGGCCGTTGACCTGCATCACAATTGAGCAACCCATCAACCGCCAGATTCGCTTATCTCTTCCCGCATCTCTTCCACAAATTGATCCCATACCGGGTATTCACCCGGCTGCCAGACATGGGACATCAATGCGTCGGCTTCTACGGCCGTCCAGCCCAGGTGTTTCATGGCGTACAGCGAATAGAAGGCCGTTACCCGGTAGTTGGCGGCGCAGTGGATGAGGGTTTTTTGGTGGACGGCCGTAGCCATCGCCTCTTCAAACGCCGCAAAATCACTCTTCTGCGGGTTGCCCCATTCCACCGGAATGTGTATGTACTCCATCCCCAATTCCCGTACCAGCCCCGCCTCATCCGGCAATGAGTAACGCGGGTCTAGCGTTGCCAGGTTGATCACCAGCTCAAAACCTTCTGCCGCCGCTGCCCGCAATTGCGCCTCCATCGGCTGCCCACCGGTGATGGTGTGGTCATTGATCTGTTTGAAGTTGTAAATCTCTTGGGTTCTCATCAAGTTGCCATCTCCTTTGACCCTGATTATAGTCTAACCATCTGGCAACCCCTAAAACCTGGCACTCAAAAAGGAGACCATATGACCGAAACAGTACCCACCCGCCAACGCCTGATTGAATGGCAAGACCCACGACTCACGGCCGTGAAAGCCACCCAAATGAACGGCCTGGACTTTTTCCGCGCCTGGGTCACCGGTGAAGTACCGCCGCCCCCGATTGGTGTATTGATGGGTTTTGGGCTACAAGAGGTGGCCGACGGCCGTATCACCTTCACCATGCAGCCCGCCGAATATCACTTCAACCCCATTGGCACAGTACATGGAGGCGTCATTGCCACCATCCTGGACTCGGCCATGTCTTGTGCCGTGCATACGAAATTGCCCGTCGGCGGCAGCTACACTACCCTGGAAATCAAGGTCAACTATACGCGCCCCGTACTGGCGGACAGCGGCCCGCTGCAATGTATCGGCCAGGTCATCCACATGGGCCGCCGCGCCGCTACCGCCGAAGGCAAACTACAAGACGCCAATGGCAAACTCTTCGCCCACGGAACAGCCACCTGCATGGTGTTTTTACCTTGAGCACACCTGGCAACTTCTATGGGTCAGACAAAAGCTTTTCTTTAAGCACAGCGGCTACCGCCTGCCCCAAAACCGTATAACCATAACGGTTGAAGTGCCCGTCATAGACGAAATAAAGATCAGACCGCTGACGGCCGTCGGCCCCATATTGTTTCTCCATCATCGGATACACATCCACAATCTCAATATGCGACCATTCTTTGCCATCCAGAGACTCCTCCAAAACAGCCCGGCTGCCTTGTGGATCGTCTTTCCCTGGCACAGGCACAACAAAAATCTGGAAATCATACTCCTCGGCCAGTGCCTCAAACTGTGTGAATAGATCCGGCAATAACCCTGGCAGTAGATCAGGCAGAGGTTCCAATGGCACGCCGATATTCTGCGGGGCCAAACTCCGCTGGCCTAACAAGAATCCGTTTTGGGTAGTCAGCAAAGCAATCGCTCGATAAAAAAAGGAATGGTTTGCCAGCCAATACGCCATGCTTGTTGGTCTGTGGTCATTTAGAAAAGTGATGAGCTGCTGTTTTTGGGCATCTGTCTGATAAATGAGCAAATGATCATCATAACAATCCAGAGTCACAGACGCCAAAATGTCTTGCACATCATTCTCGAAAAACGCCAGAATGACAACCTCTGGTTGTAAAATCGGAGCGTAATATTCCAGAAGTTTCAGTTGACGATCTGTGCCAAAACCATCAACGCCAAGATTGATAACGGCCGTGTCCGTTAGCTGCTGCTCAACAATTTGTGTCCAACCTTCTTCAGCAGGCACCTGACTGGCCGCCGTAAAGGAATCTCCCAATACCAAAATACGTCTCTGAGTCGCCATCAAATCATGCTCTACATCATGAAATCCAAGCGAATTGATCACAATCCAGTTATCTATTTCGTTGTATTGTTGCAAACGACCAGAAGCGTTAGGGCGATACCGATAACCAAACTGATCATCCTCTTGAACCAGGCACGGGCCAGAAATGGTAAAAGTCACCGGAGGTTTCAGCAGGCGCAAACCAACTTCAATGAGGAAAATAACTAAAATGACGCTCAACAAAGCTAAGAGACAGCCGCCACGATCAAATTGGAACCTCATAAGGAGAGTATGATACTCCTACCAAGCAGGTAAACAAATGCCTGCCGCCCCGCCATTAACAAACGCTTACCTTTACTAACATCAGGCGATTACGCCTAAATCACGAGCCACTACTTGCCATCTGGCACACGGGCCAATAACCACGCCACCCACGCCGCAAATCCCTCTCCCGTCTTGCAGGAGAGCGGGAAAAAGGCAGCGTCGGGATTGAGCAGTTCGATCCCCTGCCGGAAATAGGCGATGTTGAAGTCAACGTAAGGCAGCAGGTCGGTCTTGTTCAACACGAGGGCGTCAATGCCTCGGTAGATGCCGGGGTATTTGTATGGTTTATCGTCCCCTTCCGGCACGCTGGCGACGACGATGTTGGCGTGTGTACCCAGCTTGAACCCCGCCGGGCAAACGAGATTGCCCACGTTTTCCACCACCAGCAAATCCAGGTCGGCCAGGGGTAGCTGCGGCAGCGCTTTGGCCAGCATGGCCGCGTCCAGGTGGCAGGAGCCGCCGGTGTTGATTTGCACGGCCGGCATGCCGGCGGCCAACACTTTGTCGGCGTCAATGGTGACGGGGGCGGTGTCGCCTTCGACGACGCCGAGCTTGAGGTGGGGGACGACGGCCGTGATCGTGCGCAATATCAGGCTGGTTTTGCCCGCGCCGGGCGAGGCCATGACGTTGATGGCAAAGACGCCGTTTGTGTCCAGCAGCGCCCGGTTTTGTTCTGCCAACCGGTCGTTCGCGCTCATAATCTCTTCGACAATGGTGACTTTCGTCATTGTTAATCCTTTTCTTTATCGTCGCGGCGGTCGAACTGTCATTCCGAGCGCAGTCTTCGGAGCGAGGAATCCCAACCCTGCAAAAGTGGGGGGGATTCCTCCTCGAAGACTCGTCGGAATGACATTTGAACCATTTCTATTACCTGCCAGGCGCTTTCTTGCACAGGCGGGGAGAGGGTTTCATTGTAACCGAAATCCTGGCCGGTGATGGTGATGAGGTGGGCGGGGGGACAACGGCCGTACAATTCCGCCACCAGCGCCAACAATACCCTCGGACTCATCTGGTGAGAAGCGGCCAGACCGTGCCGGTCGGGGGCCACTGGTCTCACCCGCACTACACCCGGCTCACCTTCTACGGTCGCGTCCACAAAGATGACGGACACGGCCGTCTGCATCAGATCAGCATGTTCGGGCAAGAGTTGGTGCAGGGGCACGGCCGTAATGCCCACCACCCCTTGCAACCGTTCCGCCACCACCCACCCCACGCCATCATCGCCCCGTAGGGGGTTGCCGTAGCCAAGTACCAGTGTGTTCATCGCACCAGCTAATCCAGACAAGGTGACATGGTGAAGGGATGACACGGTGAAGGGGAAGATCACCTCGTCACCTTGTCACCTTGTCACCTCTTCACCTCATCCACCACTTCCCCATCCGCCGCCACCAACTGCACATGCAGCGCCATCTGGCCGACGGCGTGGGTGGAGCAGCTCAGGCAGGGGTCAAAGGCGCGGATGACCGCTTCCACCCGGTTCAGCATTGGCTCTTCAATTTTGGGGGAGCGGATGAACTGGCGCGCCACTTGCAGCACGCCCTTATTCATCGCCAGGTTGTTGTGGCCGGTGGCAATCACCAGATTCACCCAACGGATGAGGCCATTCTCGTCAATCTTGTAATGGTGCAGCAGCGTGCCGCGCGGCGCTTCAGACATGCCGATGCCTTCAAGCTGGTTGGGCGAAGCAAAGGCGCGCACGTGTTGGCTCAAGATGTCCGGGTCGTTCAGGATTTGTTCCAGCCGCTCGATGCAGTAGAGCATCTCCACCAGCCGGGCATAGTGATACATGTAGGAACTGAGCACCGCGCCGCGCTGCAAGGCGCGGAATTCCGCCCATTCCTGGTCGGCCAGGCGGGTGCCGCAGTGGGAGATGATGTTCATACGCGCCAGTGGCCCCACGCGGTAGATGCCGTCCGGGTAGCCCAGCGGTTTGTAAAAGGGGGATTTCAGATAGGAGTCCGGCTCAACAGCTTCGGCGATGTACTCCTGGTATTTTTCCGGCGGCAGCTGGTCGGCGACGATATTGCCCACGGCGTCTACAATGCGAATGTTGCCGCCGTACATGGAGATACGGCCGTCCCGATGCACCAGTCCCATGAACAACGACGGGAAATTGGCAAAGCTGCGAATCTCGGCGTCGAAGTTGCCAAAGATGCCCTTGTACCAATCCAGGGTACGCAGCAGCCGCGTTTTGGCGTCGGGAATTTGGGCCAGAATGGTATCGCGGTCTGCTTCGGACAGGGGGGCGCTGACGCCGCCAGGCACCACCCAGGCCGGATGAATGCGCTTGCCACCCAACAGTTCGATGATAGATTGCCCAAATTTGCGCAGGGCGATGCCGTCCTTTGCCAGTTCCGGGTACTTTTGCATGACGCCAAAGATGTGGCGTTCGGCCGGGTCGGCGTCAAAGCCCAGCACAAAGTCCGGCGACGACAGGTGGAAAAAGCTGAGGGCGTGGGATTGGGTGATTTGGGCCAGGTTCATAATGCGGCGCAGGTTGGCGGCCGTTTCCGGGATGCGCACCGCCAGCAGCGCGTCACCCGCTTTGGCGCTGGCGATGAGATGGGAGACGGGGCAAATGCCACAGATGCGGGCGGTGAGGGCGGGCATTTCGTAGAACGGCCGTCCCTCCGTCAACTTCTCAAACCCCCGAAACTGCGTCACATGAAACCGCGCATCCGCCACCTGCCCCCTATCATCCAACAGAATCGTAATTTTGCTGTGCCCCTCAATCCGGGTCACGGGATCAATCGTTATTGTTTTGCTCATGGTTCATTCCTCACCGATAACCGATTACCGTCCCTACACCCCAAACCTTGTCCGCCCCGTCAAATCCGGTTTACGGCCGGCCAACAATTCCGTCAGCACAAAAAAGATGGTGTCAGCCGAGGGCGGGCAGCCGGGCACAAACACATCCACCGCCACCACCTGATGCACCGGCACAGACATCTCGCGCAGCGGCGGGATCACCTGCACCGGGATTTGCCGGTTCACGTCGGCATTTTCGTGGTAGGCCCGGTCATACAGCGCCGCCACTTTGAATGGGTTGCGCATACCGGGCACATTGGCCGTCACCGCGCAGTCGCCCAATGACACCAGGATTTTGGTATGGGCGCGCACCTTTTGGATTTTTTCGTAATCCTCTTCATTGCTAACCGCCCCTTCCACCAGGGTCACATCCACCATATCCGGGAACTCTTTGTGGTCAACCAGCGGGCTGTAGAACAGGTCGGCCAGTTGCGCCAGGTCAATCAGCCGCTCGTCAATATCTAAAAAGGACATATGGCAGCCGGAACAACCATCCAGCCACACCGTCGCCAGTTTTGTTTTGTTGCTCATAGTTTTTTCTCCGTAACCTGTAAATCATAATCCGTTTTCCGACTACGGTTTACGGATTACGATTTACGGATTACGATTCACGCTTCACTCACTCACTATCCCCATCCCGCCCCTCACGCATCAGCGCCAGGTAGGGCAGGAATTCGTGCCGCTTCTGCATCTCGGCCACCGATTTGCCTTTTTCAAAGAGCGCACCCGTGGGGCAGGCCTGCACACATTTGCCACAACTGGTGCAGCTAATGGCTTCGCCCCAGGGCTGGTTCAGGTCGGCCACAATGCGTGCGTCCACGCCGCGCCCCATCACATCCCAGGTGTGCACCCCTTCGATTTCGTCGCAGACGCGCACACAGCGGGTACAGAGGATGCAGCGGTTGTGATCCAGGCCAAAATAAGGATGGCTGGCGTCCAACGGCAAATTGGGATTGAGATAAGGAATGCCCACATGGGTCATGCCCAATTCAAAAGCCAGCCCTTGCAGTTCACACGCGCCGTTGGAGACACAGACCGCGCAGACGTGGTTGCGTTCGGCAAACAATAAATCCAGCACTTGTTTGCGATAGGTGGTCAACTGCTCGGAGACGGTGGTGACTTCCATGCCTTCCTGGGGATAGGTCATGCAAGCGGGGAAGAGGCGCGTGGTGCCCTTCACTTCCACCATGCACAGGCGGCAGCCGCCCCAGGGGGTGACGCTTTCCAGGTAACAGAGGGTGGGGATGCGAATGCCGTTTTGCCGGGCCAGTTGCAGAATGGTTTCATCCTCGCGGGCGGCAATGTCCTGCCCGTCAATTTTGAAGGTAATAATTTGGGAGCGTTTCATGGTTGCGCCTCCGGGGTGACGGTTACGGCCGTGACCCATTCACCATCTATCAACAAATCCAGATACTCCTGCCGAAAATAGCGCAGGGTGCTGTTCACCGGGTTGGGCGCCGTCTGCCCCAACCCACACAGGCTCGTCTCGCGCACCATTTTGCACAGCTTTTCCAGCAAGGTGAGGTCTTTGGTTGTGGCCTTGCCCGCATAAATTTTGTCCAGCAGGTGATACATTTGCACCGTGCCCACGCGGCAGGGCACACATTTGCCACACGATTCTGTCATGCAAAACTCCATGAAGTAGCGGGCCACGTCTACCATGTTGGACGTTTCGTCCATGACAATCAGCCCCCCCGACCCCATGATGGAGCCGAGTTGTTGCAGCGATTCATACTCAACGGCCGTGTCCAGATACGCTTCGGGAATACAACCGCCGGACGGGCCGCCGGTTTGCACCGCTTTGAGGGCACGGCCGTGTGGCACACTGCCGCCAATCTCCAACACAATTTCCCGCAGCGGAATACCCATGGGCACTTCAATCAGGCCCGTGTTGTTAATCGCTCCCGCCAGGGCGAACACCTTCGTGCCCTTGCTTTTGGCCGTGCCAATGCTGGCGTACCAATCGCCGCCATTGCGGATGATGGGAGCGACATTGGCGAATGTCTCCACATTGTTAATCAGCGTCGGTTCGCCCCACAGCCCGTACTCCGCCGGGTATGGCGGGCGGGGTCGGGGCTGCCCCCGCTTGCCTTCAACGGAAGCGATGAGCGCCGTCTCTTCGCCGCAGACAAAAGCGCCCGCGCCCAGCCGAATCTCAATCTGGAAATTGAACGTGGTGCCACAGACGCCGCTGCCCAGCACGCCCAGTCGCCGCGCCTGGTTGATCGCCTTTTTCAGCCGGGCCACCGCCAGCGGATATTCACCGCGCACGTAGATGTACCCTTTGTCCGCACCGATGGCATAACCGGCGATGGCCATGCCTTCTAATATCCGGTGTGGGTCACTTTCCAGTACGCTGCGGTCCATAAAAGCGCCGGGGTCGCCTTCGTCGGCGTTGCAAATGACGTATTTGCGCTGTTTGGCGTCGGCCTTGGCTACCGTTGTCCACTTGAGGCCGGTGGGGTAGCCGCCGCCGCCGCGCCCACGCAGGCCACTGCGCACCACTTCGTCTATCACTTCATTGGGGGTCATTTCGGTCACGGCCGTGAGCAAAGCCTGATACCCGCCGACCGCCACATACTCCTCAATGCGTTCGGGGTCAATACGGCCGCTGTTTTCCAGCACAATCTTCGTTTGCCGCCGGAAAAATGGCGTATCGGTAGCGCAGCGCCATTCAGCCACTTGCTCCCCGGCAGCGAGCGCAGTGGCAATCTGCGGCGCATTGTCCGGCGTCACATGTTGGTAAAGCTCGCTGCTATCCGGCCGCTCCCGGTGGCTGACGGCCACCAGCGGCCCGCGTGAACACAAACCCAGACATCCCACCCCTTTCACCTGGCAACTGGCGCTGTGCCCATTCTCCTTCAACTGCTGCTGGAATGTTTCCAGCACCTTATCGCTCTGCGACGAGAGGCAACTGGCAGCCACGCATACATGGACGCTGTGGTCAAATTTGTCCGCCGCTGCCTGCTCTTTCGCCGTGATTTGTTCAAATTGTTCATTCATCGTCATCCCTCATCGTGAGGCCACCTCCGCAGGATTTCCATCGTCCTGTCCGGCGTTTGGTTGCCCAGCACCTCGCCATCAAAGACGGCCACCGGGGCCAGGCCACATGAGCCAACGCAGCGCGCCGTTAACAGCGAAAACGCGCCATCTTCCGTCGTTTCGCCCGGTTTGATGCCGTAGGTTTCCTGGATTTCTTGCAATAGCTGGGGCGTGCCCTTGATGTAACAGGCGGTGCCGGTGCAGACGACGCAGCTATGTTTGCCTGCCGGTTTCAGGCTAAACAGGTGGTAAAAGGTGGAAACGCCGTACACCTGGCTGAGCGGTGTGCGCAGGGAAAAAGCGACGTAGTGCAGCGCCTCTTCATCCAGAAAGCCAAACGATTCCTGGACGGTGTGCAGCGTCTCAATGAGGCCGCTGCGTTTGTGCCCGTTACGGCGCATGGTGGCCTGCACAATCCGCCACCGTTTGTCGTCGGACGGAGGTTCGATTTGTTTGAGGTTTTGCATTAAGAAGGTTCCTTTTCGGCCAGTTCCAGACTGTCCAGCCTGAATTCCTGGCCGGTGAGAATGGTGACACGGCCGTGACCACATGCCGGGCACACCATCAACTCACCCTGGGCCAGGCCATATTCACAGCCACAATCCTGGCAGCGCAAACGGGCGGGTACGCGGGTGAAGTGCAGTTGTGCCCCTTCGCACACCGTGCCCCGGCTGATGATGTCCCAATAAAACTGAATGGAATCGTCTATAAAAGTGGAAAGCTCACCAATGACCAGGTAGAGGTCTGTTACCTGCCCGCCGCCGGCCTCTGCTGCGTGGCGTTCGGCTATCTCCAAAATCTGCCCGGTCACGGCCAATTCGTGCATAGTGTCAGTGTAACACTCACTGGCCGCTGCTCCCCCTCCCTTTCGTCATGCGTTTGTGATGACTGTTATCACTTTACACATGTTATAATCTCTGACAATGCGAGTAGATAAGATTGTCATCCCCGTAGCGATCCAGGACAAACTGAAAAGAAAGCATCAGGTGCGGATAGCTGAAGCACGGGAGACCTTACTCTAAGGTGGCCGTTCGTAGTTGTACAGATAGAAATAATCGCCCAGGCCTGCAAACAGCGC
>CAYXUZ010000071.1:0-1972 GCA_964467705.1 uncultured Ardenticatenaceae bacterium
TCTACGTATGAGATACCAATGGGCACGGCCGTTATCGGACGGCGTGATGCAGACCTGGTGCTGGATGACCAGTTGGTGTCGCGGCGACACGCCCAGATTGAATGTTCAGACGCCGGCTGCACACTCACCGATACCAAAAGCTCTAATGGCACAAAGGTCAACGGGATTCGCCTGAAAGCAGACGATCCCCATCCACTCAATCCGGGGGATGTGATCGAGATTGGCGCGTTTACATTGACATATGAAATGGAAGAAGTGGTCACAGTGGCGGCCGAGGTTGTGACGCCTCCGCCTGTTTCCGAACCAGCCCCCACACCCGAACCAGAGCCAGTCCAGCCGGAACCCCCCATTGCCGAACCTGTAGTTGCCAGCGAGCCACCACCCAAACCAGCCCGCAAAAGCCGCGCCGAGACCAAAGTCAACGGTGGCCCGCCATCACACCAGCCACCTGCTCCCCCAGACTTGCCGCCCGCCCCAGAGCCAGAAGGCGAACCGGCTTATACACCACCTCCTGGTCTTTCCCTTACCGAAAGTCGCTACTTACAATACCTGCCCGGCATCTACCACACCAGCTTTATGAAGCGTTTTCTGGCGTTGTTTGAATCTATCTATGCCCCTATTGAATGGACGGTGGATAATTTTGATGTGTTCCTGCACCCGGCAACTGCCCCAGCCGACTTTTTGCCCTGGCTGGCAAACTGGTTTGACCTGACCTTCGACCAGAGTTGGGACGAGGCCAAACGCCGCACTATTTTGGCCGAAGCACACCAGATTTACGCCCGGCGTGGCACCCGTTGGGCACTCAGCCGCATTTTGGAAATTTATACCGGTTTTACTCCCGAAATTGATGATACCGGTGAGAGCCTGGAACCGTTTACGTTCACCGTCAGCTTGCCTGTGCCGGAGTCTGAGGTTAATGCTACCCTGATTGCCCGGCTGATCAACGCCCACAAACCGGCGCATACCAGTTACACTTTGCGCTACAAGTGATCGTGGGAACAATCTTCAGTCCTCAATCTGCAATTTGCCTTGTCCGCAAATTGACAATGCCCTGACCATCCGGTAACATCAAGCCAGAACAAAAAAAGCGGCGCCTCCCAGGCAGCCAAACGTAACGGACAGGAAACCAGATTTCAACACTTAATTTCTATTCTTAATGATAGCTGTCAACAGGTCGCAGGTGTATTAAGCTCCGGAATCTGGGTTCTTACATGGCTGAATCATTTTTAAGGGGTGCATTGTGACCCATTTACAGATTCGGGCGTTGGGCAAACTTCAACTACAACATGATGAGTTGGTGGTTTCTAGTTTTCCTACCCACCATGTTGAGGAACTGCTTGGGTATTTACTGCTGTTCCCGCATGTTAAACACAGCCGGTTGAAATTGATAGACCTGCTCTGGCCGGATTGTTCGGAGGAGCAGGGACGGGGGCGATTGAACACGGCCGTGTGGCGTCTGCGCAAATTGTTTGATGACCTCCATTTCACCTGTGATGACCTTTTGTTTACCTCGCGTGAGTGGATTAGTCTGTCGCCCCATCCGGAAACCCAGATAGATTTTGTCGCCTTTGAAACCTGGGAACGGCAGGCCAGGATTGAAGTTGACCCGGCCCGGCAAGAAATGTGCCTGAACCAGGCGGTGGTTCTGTATCAGGGGGAGTTCTGTGAGGGCATTTATGCGGACTGGTGTTTGTTAGAACGGGAACGGCTGGCACGGTTGCATCTGCGCTTACTGGGCGAGTTGATGTTCTGTGCCATGCAGCAAGGGGCATATGAAACGGCCGTTGAACTGGGCCAACATATCTTGCAAATAGACCCCTTGCGTGAGGAGGTACACCGGGCGCTTATGCACTGCTACCGCCACCTGGGGCTGTATGCCCAGGCTATGCGTCAGTTTCATCACTGTACCAATCTGCTGCAAGCCGAACTGCGCATCATGCCCTTGCCAGAAACCATTACTCTTTTCAGCCAG
>CAYXUZ010000071.1:1997-23582 GCA_964467705.1 uncultured Ardenticatenaceae bacterium
CCGAGCAAAGCGCCGGTTTGCGCCAGAATCAGGGCCGCGCTGGCGTAAATGCCACCGAATTACAGGCGGCTGTGACCGAACTGCAACTTGCCAGTGAACGAGTGAACGACTTGTTGGTAAAATTGAATTTGTAGTACAAACTAGCGACTGTTACCGACCATCAATTCTGTAGGAGAACTATGCGGCATTCCTGGAGTTTCAAAGCGATATTTGTATTGTTATTAACGTTCACTTTGGTTTTAACGGTGGGGGCGCAGGGGAGTGGGCCGGTAACGGAGGTGATTGTCACGGCCGTAGATGCCACCAATTTCCCCGAAGTGACCGTGTATGTCCGCGCTTTAAATGCCGATGGCTTGCCTGTATCCGGTCTGACGACCAGTAACTTGCAGCTTTTGGAGAATGGCGACCGGGTGGAACTGCAACGGGGGCCGGTGCTGGCCGAGGGGCCGGTGTGGGTTCATTTTGTCATTGATGCCGGTCTGCGCATGGGGCAGGCCGACCGTTGGAACCAAACCAGAGAAGCCATCCGCCAGTTTACCCAAACCCATATGCTGCCTGATGACCGCGTCAGGGTTAGCGCCATTGAAGGTGAAAATGTCGTGCCCCTGCTGACCGATTTCACCAAGAATCCAGATGATGTCACGGCCGTACTCGATGATTTCCGCCCGCCCACCTGCGCCAATGCCGATGAATGTCTGTCTGCCCCCATCCAGCCACTCGGACAAATTGTGAATGAGATGGATAGAGCCGAGGGCGCCGGTAATCAGCCGCGTTATATTGTCCTGTTTACCAGCGAATTGGAAAGGTTTACCTCTGGCGAACCAGCCGCTCTAGCCAATCAGGCTGCCGAATTGGGCATTCCCATTTACGCCATTCTGGTTGCCAGTCGGGACGCCAACGGGTTGGTAGCCGACATGGCTGTCAACAGCGGTGGTCAATCACTCAATCTGACCGATACCGCTTCGGCCGACAATTTCTACCGGCAGATTTCGGAAACCTTACGGCCGGTGTATGAGATGGCCTACCGTTCCCCGGATGGGTTGGCAAGCACACGTTTGGTAGAGGCGGTGGCTGACGACGGCCGTGTTACCGGCCAGGGCGAATACACTGTTGATCAAATTGAACTACCTCGTGTCACCATTGATAGCCCGGCCGAAAATGCCCGCCTGACGCCAGAGACGGCTTTAGAAGTGATAGCAAAAGTTGTCTTCACCGACAACCACCCTCGTAATCTGCAACGCGCCACCCTCACCGTCAACGGTGTGCCCACCGATCCGCTGACCAACCTGCGTGGTGCAGACGAAATTACCTTTACCGTTCCCTGGGAATTGGTAGCCGAACTGGCTGCAGAGGCCGAAACTGGCACACTTACCCTGGCCGTCATTGTCAAAGACGAGTTCAATCTGGATTCGCGTCCGGCTGAGGTTGTGGTCACGGCCGTGTTGCCCACCGTTGCCGCCCCCACCGCCGAGTTAGAAGTAGTGATGATTGACGGCACGGCCGTGCCCGTTACTCCCTCACCACCACCTGCAACCATTCCCACGCCAACCACCGAGAGCGGTGGCAATTGGACCAACACCCTCTTAGCTATTGGCATGGTGCTGCTGGCGGTGGTAATGATCGTGGTGCTGTTTACCCAGCGAGACAAAGGGCCGGTGAAGGCCATGCGCCAGACCATTAACAACCAGATTGACCGCATCACCAAACGCATTGAGAAACAATCCAACCCCCGCGCTTACCTGACTGTGTTAGAAGGGGATGTTAGCGTGGGCAAAAAGCTGGAAATTTACGGCACCACTACCATTGGCCGCGCCAAACAAGACAGCGAACTGCTCTTCCAGCAACACGACGACACCAGCCCCATCAGCCGCCGCCACTGCACCATCATTGACGAGGAAGACCACTTTATGATCCGGGACGAAGACAGCGCCAACGGCACCTTCCTAAATGGCGTACGGCTGGAATCTATGCAGCCCCGCGAACTGCAAGATGGCGACGAAATTGAACTGGCGCGGGTGGAGCGCGGCGGCGTCAAGCTGCAATTTGAGAGTGCCACACCGTCCTATGGTGGCTACGGCCGTGACCCCTACACCGATGCCACTTTTGATTCCGGCCGCAGTACGCGCGTCGTGCGACGGCCCAACCAGTCGGGTGGAGGGGATCGCTTTTGAAAGGCGCAACGCTGTATCGTGGCCGTTATACCCTGGGCGATCCCATTGCCACCGGCGGCTTTGCTATCATTTATGCCGCTACTGAGCTGAATCGCTTAGAAGAAGTAGCCATCAAAATCTGCAACAAACATGATGACGCCTCCTATTCCCGTTCCATCGTGCGCGAGGCGGAACTGATTCAACGATTTAACCACCGCAACATTGTGCGACTGCACCCCATCCCCCGTCCCGGCAAGGCCAGCGTCTCTTATGCCAACGCCGTGGAACTACCCAACCAGCCTGTCTTTTTTGTGATGGAATACCTGAAAGGAGGCTCCCTGTCTGAGTATCTGGAACAGGTGGAGCAGCTCACGCCGCCGGAGGCCGCCACCATTGCTCTGGAAATCGCCCGCGCTTTGGACCACATTCACATGCAGGGTTATGCCCACAATGACCTGAAACTGGAAAACGTCGTCTTCCGGGACCTGGTGGAGGCGGGACGGCCGTTCACCCCTGTCCTGCTCGATTTTGGCATTGCCACCCGCGTTCTGCCGCCGCCCGGCGTCACCATGTACATCATGTCTCCGGAACAATTGCCACACGGCAGTTTCTATTCCGCACCGGAAATCAGCCAGACTGAATCCGTGAAAATTGATGTGTGGGGATTGGGTGTAGTGCTGTACCGCATGTTAGGTGGCAAACTGCCGTTCAGCGGCCGTAACGAAAAGAGCCTCACCGAACGTATCCGTGAATCCCGGCCCACGTCACTGCGCGCGCTCTCGCCGCTGGTCACATCCGGCATGGACGAGATTGTGATAGATGGTTGCCTGGCAAAAAATCCGGCCGACCGTCTGACGCTCTTGCAGCTAGGCCGTGAACTCAAACGCATTGCCGGCGATGGCGTGCCCGCCCAACGCAGCGCTCGCAGCAGTCAGTCTCGCCTGAGCCGGTTCTTTTCAAGAAGTAGCTGAAGACATTCGATTTCTTGCGCAACCTCTGGTTGCCGAAATCGAATGTCTAATAAACTTGCATGAGCACACCACTACAGCAAATCGGCCCATACCCACTCCAATCAGAAATTGGTTGGGGTACGATGGCTACCGTGTACCGGTCGCAGGTAGACGGCCGTGCTGAACCTTTGGCCGTCAAAGTGCTGTCACCCCGCTTTGCCCACCAGGAAGCCTTTTTTGCCCAATTGCAGCAGCAAGTCACGGCCGTCAACCAGTTGGATCACCCGCATATCGTGCCCGTGTATGAGTTGGGCGTGGAAAAAGAGCATGTTTACCTGGTGATGCCTCTTTTCACCGGCGGCACCCTGCGTGACCATCTGACACAAGGTGATTTGTCGCCCGCCGTGTTGTGGCAGGCCGCCAGCCAGGTAGCGGCAGCACTGGACGCCGCCCACGCCATCGGCGTCATCCACCGTGACGTCAAGCCGAGCAACATTCTTTTTGCCAGAGACGGCACGGCCGCCATCGCCGATTTTGGTCTGACCCAATTCCTGGATACCACCATCCACGCCTCCGGGTTGCCGGGTACCCTGGCTTATATGAGTCCAGAGCAGTTCATGGGCGGCGGCATTGACGGCCGTACAGACCAATACAGTCTGGCTATTGTTTTGTTCGAGGCGCTGGTGGGCCGCCCACCATTTCAGGGAAACGTCACCCAACTCATGTTCAAACAGGTGCAAGAGCCGCCGCCCCTGGAACTGTTGCCACAACCGGAATTGGCCCCCGTGTTTGCTCAGGCGCTCGCCAAAAAACCGGCCGAACGTTTTGTGACGGTGAGTGAATTTGTGGAAGCATTACGGCCGTATCTGGTTGCTCAGGCACAGCCAGAACCAACCGAATCGGTGACTATGCCGTCAGCCGATGATACGCTGGCCTTAGGCGCTGCCGTGGCTGCTGCTGCCCACGAAGCCCCCACGCCCGATACATTGGCGGATTTACCTTCTCTGCCAACGGAGGCAGACGCAACGATCATTCTCACCCGCCCACCGCTGTTGGAAACACCGCCTCCGGTGGATGAGCCACCGGCTGTGCCTGAGCCGGTAGCCGAGGCGCCAGAAGCAGACCAGATTGAACCGATAGTGGCTGTAGCTACGGCCGTTGGCGCCGCTATTACCGAACCGGAACCAGTCTCGTTTGTTGAACCTCCGCCCATGCCGGAAAGCCCGGATGAGACGGTGATCATCCGGCCACCTAAACCGCATCAAGAGCAACAACCGGTGGACGAGCCACCGGCAACGGCGGAGATACCGGTCACGGCCGTTGTCCAAACACCCTCCGCACTGGCGGAACCGGATGCCACCATTGTCGTGGAGCCGCCACCCCAATGGACGTCACCAAAATCAGCACCGGTAGATGAATGGATAAACCGGGCCGACCCCGCAGCCACCTTTGTGGTTGAACCGCCACCGCCACGTGCCGAACCAGATTGGCGCACCTCGGCCGAACCTGATGCTACCTTTGTCGTGGAACCACCTGACAGATTGTCGCCGCCGCCCCCCGCCGCTCCTCGCCGCGAGCCGTCGGCCGTCTGGCCGCCGCCATCCCCAGACATGACCCTGGCCACGCCAATCAAACGGGGCGCGGGCGGTGTTATTGACGAACCACGCCGTTCACGGTTCAAACTCTGGTATCTGGCGATCCCTCTGGTTTTGCTGTTGCTTGTAGCTGCGGTAGCCTTTTTGTGGCAGCAAGGGGTGTTTGGCGGAACGGCCGTTGCCAACACACCAACCCCTGCCACTGCCGTTATCAATGCCACCATCAGTGTTAGTAGCCCCTCTCGCCGCGCCATCTGGCAAATGGGCGAACGTGGTGGCCCACTGGAAACCGATAGTCTGCCCTGGCCCACAGCCGATGAACCATTGCATCTCATCACCGCGGGCGACCCCGTTTCGCTGGCGCTGCCAGACCGCACGGCCGTACACCTGGCCCCCGATTCTGAAATCACCCTGAAACCCACCGCTGACCCGGAACAACTACTGGTGGAAATTGTGCAGGGGCGGTTGCTATTGGCGGCCACGGTCGGCCAGGTCAAAACTGGCCTGGGTTCTACGGCTCAGGTGACAAACGGCTTGATGGGTGTCGGTTATGCCGAATCGCCGTTTTTATTTGACGTGGATTGCTTTTCCGGCAACTGTGTGGTTACAGATTTAGACGCCACCGTTTCGCTGGCAGGCGGCGACCGCAGCTACCTGAGCGGTGGTACACTGGCAGCCCCGATACCGGCGCGGCACGAGTTGTATGGGTTTATCACGGCCGTAGCCACCCCTACCACCGCCCCCACCTTTACAGCGACCGCGACCACTGAATCAACCAATACGGCTACCCCAACCCGCACTCCTACCGTTACCCACACCCCTACGCCCGAACCATCGGCCACACCCACCATCACCCCAACGGCCACGCTGGTTGTTGTCAGCCGACCGGCGCCTCGACTAGCAGTATTCACCTGCAACGCGCCGGGTGAATTCAACAAAACCCAGATCATTCCCCTGGCCTGGACATGGGCAGATGAGCTACGCAACAACGAGTATATGGAGGTGCGCATTGGCCCCAGGGGTAGCTCCGCCGCTTTCATGCGCAGCGTGGGGTCAAACGTGGAACGGCAGGGGCAGCAATGGTCAATGAACGTGGCCGCCAGCCAATTTTTTGATACGAACTTTTTTGATTATGAATGGGAAGTTGTTGTTGTCCGCCCCGGCAATAGCGGCCCGACTGTTATCCTTCGCTCTGTACGCGGCTGCCTGCATGTGATTCCGTAGCTGGTTATCGGACTTCAGATTACGGATGACAGCCCACGCATCACGAGGATTCAAAAACGTATGGAACACTCCCTACCCAGATTCCCCGGCGTAAAAGACCAGCACCGGGCCATCTTCGCCAAACTGAATCTGGCAGCGGTCGCGCAGGCGCACCGTTTCTTTGGGGTTCAGCGTGAAGCCATCCACAATGGTGCCGTTGGCGCTGTTTTCGTCCGTCAGCCAGTAGCCTTCCTCACGGCGCACAATGTTGGCATGGCGGCGCGAGACCACATCATTGCCGGGCAGACGAGAGAGGTTGATGGCGCACTCTGGCGAGCGGCCGACCAGATTCGATTTGCCCCGGCACAAAAAGATTTCGCCCGTCTCCACCGATTTCAAGTACGCCTGGGTGCTGTAGATGCCGGAGACGGGGCCGATGTTCAGGGTGCGGTCGAAGTCAATACTGTGGCTTTGCACGGCCGTCAACTCCACCACATCCCCATCTACTACCCCTGCCTGCGCCAGCGTCTCGTTGGGGCGAATGATCACCCCCGACCCTTGCAAGCGGCCGACAAAGCGAGCATTCTCCCGGCGCAGCTCTTGGTCTGCCCAGCGCATCGTTTCCAGCACAATCGGCGCCAGCATAAACAGCGGCACACTCAGCGGTGCTTCCAGGTCGGCGCGCTGTTGTTGATAGGTTAAGGTGATGACGGCGTATTCCATCGTAAATTCCTGGGAGACCTGACAGCTTTCAAAAAAGCTGTCAGGTCTGTAAACTAAACAGTACCCTAACTTTAATGAGGAGAGCAAAAAATGACAACAATGCATTTTGATATGGACGCCGGGTATCAGACGGCCGACCAGATCAAGGCCTTCCGCGAGAATGTAAATGAGCAGCTACGTGCCCTTTCCGCCCGCGTGAACAACCAGTTTGTGGGCATGGAATGGCAGGGGCAGGCCGCCGAAGCGTTCCGCACCGAGTTCAACGATTGGGCCAACTACCAACTGCTGCCCCAACTCAACGCTCTGGAAAGCCTGGAGGTAGCCCTGCGCACCCATATTGATAGCTGGAGTCAGACCTCCTCATCGTTTATGCCCTAGAACCAGAGACCTGACAGGTTGTGAGCAACTGGGGTTGCCAACCTGTCCGGTCTAATCGAATATGCAGACTTCTGCCCCCACCAACAAAGACCAATACATCGTCCGGCCAGAGGCGCGGCGGCGGGAACCGCTGCCCACCGACCCCATCGAAATTCGCACCCCACGCCGGATGCCGCCACCACCGTCGCGGCCGGCGCTTTCTGGGCTGCTGCTCAAAGTCGGCGGGCCTATGCTGACAGTGGGTATTGTGTTTGGGTTTTTTGCCTTGCGTGGTGGGGAAGGTGGCTTTAACCCCGCCAGCAGCTTGATTTTTATCCTGCCCACAGTCTTAACTGGTGTGATCGCCTATTTGGCGCAGTGGCAGCAGGGGCGCAAGGCCCAGGCGACCTATCTGGCCGAAGAGGCGCAGCGGGAGAAAGATTATCGGGCTTATTTGGCCGATAAGGAAGAGCAACTACAACGGGTAGCGCAGCAGCAGGGACGGGTGTTGTGGGAGCAAAACCCGCCCGTCAGCGAGATGGTGAAACGGGTGGAACGACAGCACCATTTGTTATGGGAGCGGCTGCCGTATGATGATGATTTTCTGGCGGTGCGAATGGGCACGGCCGTGACCCCCCTGGCCGCCCCCATCAAAACCCCACCTTTGGAAGAAGACGATCCCCTGCGCCGCCAGATTGACCAGTTGGTACAGCAGTACGGTCAAGTAACGGACGCCCCCTTCACCACCAACCTCAAAACTATTGGTACCATTGGCCTGCGTGGCCGCCAGCGTGATACTACATTGCAGGTGGCCTACACTATGCTGGCTCATCTGGTGACGCACCATAGTCCGGACAGCGTGCAGCTTTACCTGCTCAGCCACCATGCGGACGCGCCGCGCCGTTGGGAATGGCTGCGCTGGTTGCCCCACGCCGGCGTCTTGCAAAACTCGGACAGCGAAACGACGCGCCTCTCCTATATGCCGGAAACGGATGATGATGTGCTGCTGCCCCTGTCCAAAATACTGGAGCGCCGCCTGAGTGGACAGTATCGTGCCGGTTATCAATATGGCGAACCGGAGCCGCATATCGTCCTCATCTTTGACAATGTAACTGACTGGCGGCGGCATCAGGCGGTGAGCATGTTGTTAGGACACAAACCGGGCTGGGACGAAAACCAACTACGTGCCAGCGCCCTCTTCATCGGCACCGTGCCGCCCCAGGTCAATGCCCAGATTGACATGGGTGAGACCTCGTTGGAGTACCGGGAGCGGTGGATGGGCGATGCCAACCAGGTGATTGTTTCTTCCAAGGCGGAGTTAACTACTGGCGAGCAAATGGCGCACCTGGCGCGTCGTTTAGCACCATTACGATTGGAGGGGGGCTACAAAAGCACACCCGGCAGCTTGCCCGGTAGCGTGCGCCTGGTTGAGCTATTAGGCGCAACCACGCCACTGGAAGTAGATCTCGACGCTTTATACAGCGCCCACTATGACCCACAGCGGGTGATGGCTTTTCCTATAGGCATCAACGTGGATTCCCGGCTGCAAACAGTGATCTTGCGTGAAGGGCCGCAGGGGGGCAATGGACATCATGCGTTGTTAGCGGGGGCCACCGGTAAAGGCAAAAGTGTGACCCTGCTCTCCATTGTTCTCAGCCTGGCGGCAACCAATTCGCCGTCCCACCTCAACTTTGTGTTGGCTGACTTTAAGGGAGGTGCGTCCGAACTGGCGCGGTTGCGGCAACTGCCGCATGTGGTTGGCTTTGTCACCGACCTGGACGAGGCGTATGTGGAGCGATTCCGACAGTCATTAGAAGGAGAAATTGAGCGGCGCAAACGGATTTTTGAGAGTACCCCGGAGCTTTTGGGGCGGCAGATTCAGAACATTTATGAGTATAACAGGGCCAGCCCGGAAAATTTGTTGCCGCATCTGGTGGTGGTAATTGATGAATTTGCCCGTGCCTCGCAGGTGAACCCGGAGTTTAAGAAGACGGTGGAGACGAACATTGCCCGGCAGGGGCGGGCGTTGGGTATCCATCTGATTCTCAGTTCCCAAACGGCCGTAGACTTTATGTCTGTGCGTCCCAACATTGATGTGCGCATGAGTATGCAGTTGCAAACATCGGAAGAGAGCCGGGCCATCTTTAACCGGGATGACGCCGCCAAAAAGCTGACTCGCGCCGGGCAGGCGTATATCCAGGTGGGTGATAACCAGATTTTTGAGATGTTCCAGGTGGCTCGCGCCGATACCCCCTTCCGCGAAAAAGGGGCGGATTTGAACCTGGTGGATGATTTTACTATTCGGCTGCTGCGGCCCGACGGCCGTATGGAAACCATCTATCAGCACAAAGCGGCTGCTGCTGCCAACGGCCGCCAGAGCAGCAGCTACGAAACCACCCAGATGTCCGAAGCGGAAGTATTGGTGGAGCACATCCGTCTGCATTGCGAAGGTAAATATAAACCGGCGCGCCCCATTTGCCTGGACCCTTTGCCGGAAGCGGAAAAGATGCCGCTCGGCCACATGCTGCTGGAAGAGCCGGTCTTTTGCCTGTGGCAGCCGGATACAGGCTGGGAAGCCACCCGTCAACTGCCCGCCCGCCGCCTGATCGTGCCATTGGGAATGTTGGATTTACCGGCACAGCAGGAGCAACGGCCGTACCTGCTTGATTTGACCCAACGCGACGGCCATTTTGTCATGGTGGGGCCGCCGGGTTCTGGCAAAAGCCTTTGCCTGCGCAGTGTGGTCATGGGGCTGGCGGCCACCCATTCGCCGGAAGATTTGCTCTTTTTCTTTGTGGGGCGTGGACCAACGCTTACCATTTTTGAGGAGTTGCCGCATTGCCAGGCGTTGGTGCAGTCCAATGAAACAGAGCGTCTGGCGCGGCTCTTCAGCTTCCTGGCGCAGGAAGAGGCACAGCGGTCACAGCGGTTGCGCGACCATCGCGCCGACAATATGACCGTCCTGCGTGGCAAGCTGCCCGATGTGCCGCTGCCCACGTTGCTGCTGGTTTTTGACGATTTTGCCGGTTTTATTGCCGACTATTACCAGCAGCACGCCGAGGTGATTGACCGGCTGATTGCCAGGGGGCAGCAGACGGATATACACCTCATTTTTACGGCGGCCACTTTCCGAGGATCTCATTCGCGGACGTTGCAAAGTTCGCTGAACCGGTTGGTATTGGGTGTAAAACATGGCGGGGATACCATTGAATTGTTGGGCAAACGGAGCAAGCCGCTGCCAGAATTGCCAGGACGCGGTTATATTGCCCAGGAAGGTGAACTATTAGAGTGCCAGATTGCAGCTCCGGCGCGCCTGCCTGACATCTCTTTCAAAGACAGTGCGATCACTG
Source organism: uncultured Ardenticatenaceae bacterium (assembly GCA_964467705.1). Lineage (GTDB taxonomy): Bacteria > Chloroflexota > Anaerolineae > Promineifilales > Promineifilaceae > CAADGU01. The sequence goes on from CAYXUZ010000071.1 coordinate 12,326, forward strand.
ACGAAATTCAAGCCTGGGTTACGGCCATGAAACAAAGCTGGTCTTGGGCCGATGGCGAGCGCCCGCTGCCTGCCATTACCGAGTTGCCTACCTATCTAGAACTACAAACGCTGTGGAAGCGGTATCCGGCTGCACCTGGGGCGATGGGAGAGGCGTATACGGCGGCCATGGGGCTGGATTATGAGGCGCTGGAACCGGTACGTTTCTATTTTGGCACATTGCCCGCGTATAACCTGGTGCTGGGGCCAACCCAAAGCGGCAAGACGGACTTCTTGCTCAATTTGTGCCTGAGCACGGCCGTGAGCCTGGCCCCTACGCAAATGGAGATTATTCTCATTTCCCTGAGACAAAATTCACCGTTGCGTCTGTTACGGCCGTTGCCCCATGTGCAGTTTGCCGGTAACTATACTGGCGCGAAGAAGCTGCTGACTGACTTGCAGGCCATCCTCAACACGCGCACGTCTGAGAAAAAAGCGTATGATGACATTACCTTCAGCGGCCGTTCCGATATTACGCGCATCGTCCCCAAACGCACCCTCATCCTGATTGATGAAGTGCAGCAGTTTAGCCATTATAATGACCTCAATACTTTGCTTGATAACTGCCTGGAAACGGGGCGCGACCTGGAAGTGCGCCTCTTCCTGGCCGACACCAGCATGAACATGCGGCTTAATCCTCAGGTGAAATACTTGCAAACAGCCACGCGCTTTGGCAATGGTCTCACTTTTTCGCTGGATGGGGATGATTTGTCGTTGCTGAAACTGACCGGGAAATTGAGCAATCCGCTGCTGAACCAGCATCGGCCGCTGATGGGGCGGGGGCGGGCGTTGTTATCGGTAGACGGCCGTGCCCGCATTGTGCAGTTTGGCCGGGTAGGGCCGCCGCAGCAGGCGCCGGCCCAATACGAAAATAGTTTACGCCAACTGGTACAGACCCTTGCCGAACCGTATGGTGTTAAGGATACGGCCGTAGACGAAACGTAATAGACCTGACAGGTTACAAAACCTGCCAGGTCTCCACTGTGGACAGATTATGCGTGTGATACACATGGATACCGACGAAACGCACAACGTCTCCTGGGAGATCAACCAGTTGATGAGCGCTATCCATGCCGATCTGCCGCTGCTCACTAATGCTGTCAATACCCTGGAAAGTAAAGCCGCCACCGATGCCCAACTGTTGAACCTGATCAGCGAACTGCGGGCCATCCTGGACGCCTTTACCGACGTGACAAAGAATGGTGATAGCCTGAGCCTGCGGCTGAGCAAAGAGGCGGCACGCTGGGAAACGGCCGATCAAGAAGGTGCGTCCAGCTTTACCGGCGTCTGTGCTGTGTTGGGGCCAATTGACCAGAGTCAACTTGTGGCCTTTGCACCCAAAACGCCGGTGACGCCGCCATCTGCTCAACCGGCGACCCAGACAACACCGGCAACAACGCCTACACCGGAAGCGGCCCCCGTGACAACTGAGCCAACTTCGGCCGCCGTCGAGGCCGCCCCCGCTCTGGAACCTGCGCCGGTTATCTTGCACGAAAGTCTCTGGTCACGCCGCGTCAACGATCTGACCAGCATCAACCAGGAAATCCGTGAATTGGAATCCCAATCGCGCAACAACCTTTCCGTAGCCGACGCCCGCCGTCTGGAAGAACTCTATGACCAGCGCAGCCAACTAGACGGTTTCATGCGTGATGGCGTGGTGGTGGGCAAACCGGGACCAAATAACTTCCCAGAAGGGCAATGCACCTGGTATGTGGCTTCGCGCCGCGACATTGGCCCGCTGCACGGCGATGCTCGCTATTGGGACGGGGTGGCGACCGATACCGGCTATGACGTAGGTGATGTGCCCGTCAAAGGTTCCATCATGGTCTGGCAGCCGGGTGTGCATAACGCCGACGAGCGTTACGGCCACGTCTCCTTTGTGGAACGGGTTATCCCCAACCGGGACGGCTCTTTTACTGTGGAATTTACCGATAACCTGAATATGAATGTCAATGCTCCAACCCGTATTACCATCACCCCCGGAGAGGAAGGGGTGAGTTTTATTTATGATCGCGCGGGTGCATAAGAGACCCTAGGGGTTTCAGAAACCCCTTAGGGTCTTGACTGAGGACAGGCAGATGCAACACGATCTGGAAGGCCAAAAAATAAATCAATTTCGTATCGGCCGTTTATTGGGCAAGGGGGGCATGGGCAGCGTGTACCAGGCGTTGGATGAAGACCTGAACCGGCCAGTGGCGATAAAGATTATTCATCCGTCGTTGATGCATGAACCCCAGTTTCAATCGCGTTTCATGCAAGAGGCACAAACGGCCGCTAACCTGGATCACCCCTCGATTATTCGCATATTCAATTTCAACCGCGAAGGTGGCTGGCTTTATATGGTTATGGAACTCGTGAGCAAAGGCAGCCTGATCGGTTATTTGCAGGAGTGGCAACGCCGGGGCCAGCATATGCCGTTGGACGAGGCGCTGCATCTGGTGGCACAAACGGCCGACGCGCTGGGATATGCCCACCAGCGGGGCATTGTGCATCGGGACATTAAACCGGATAATGTGCTGCTGAAGGAGTTGGAGCAGCCCGACCGCGCTGGCGAGCCACGTTTGCGGGCGGTGGTGACGGATTTTGGCCTGGTGAAGCTGAAAGAGGGGGGGCTGTTACAAACGGAAGCGTCGCTCTTGTTGGGCACCCTGCCGTATATTTCGCCGGAGCAGCTAGAAGGGAAAAAGCCCGACGGCCGTACCGACCTCTACTCCCTGGGAATTGTCTTGTATGAACTTGTCACCGGACAGTTACCCTATGACATTCGCACCGTGGATGAGGCGTTCAAACAGCATCGTGGTGGCCAACCAAAACCGCCCCATCAGATTCGGCCAGAAGTGCCTGTTACCGTTTCGGACATCATCAGCAGGGCGATGGCCAAAGAGCCGGCGCAGCGTTACCAGAGCGGCGCGGATATGGCCGCTGCCCTGCGTGCCGCCCGGCAAAGCTGGCAAAACCAGGACATGACCCAGATGGCCGCCTTGCCGGAAATACCATCACCTGTGCCTGCTGTTGCTGTGCCACCATCGGTACCAGCGTCGTCACCCCCACCTCCGCCTGACCAACTCATCATCAGCCGGGAAGGAGAAAGAGACCAGAGCTATACATTGCTCAAACCTTCGCTCACCATCGGCCGTACCAATGCCAATGACATCGTATTGAATGAAAGCTCTGTTTCCTCCCGTCATGCCCGCCTGGAAAAAGGCGGCACTGGCTGGCAGGTGGTGGATTTGCAGAGTACCAACGGCACTTTCTTGGCAGGAGTGGAATTGATGCCTAACGTGGCTACTTCCTGGCCGGTAGGGGAGAAGCTGTCCATTGGGCCGTATACGTTGGTCTGGCAAACGGCCGTTGCTTTGGCTAACGCTCCGGCCGTCGCTCCCGCTGCTGCCAAAGTCGCAGCTGCGGCCGTAGCTGCCCATTTTCAACCGCCACCACCCGCCGACCGCCCCGTCATCATCCAACCGGCCCCGCCCCCGCCTGTATCCCGTGAATCAGCCTTTGCCGCCACCCCGGAACTGACCCACCTTAGCAGTATCCGCCTGGAACCGATGACGATTAGCCTGAAACCGGGGGCGCAAACGGTAGTGCAGGCGACCATGTACAACGAGTCCGTGCGCGTAGATCATTTTTCGGTGGAGTTGGAGGGGCTGCCGCGTGATTGGGTGCGTATGGCCGAGTCCAGTGTGCAGTTGATGCCCAACAAGGAGACGACCTTCCGTTTTACCATTCACGCACCGCAGGAAGGCACACGCGCCCAGACCTACCCCTATCGCCTGATTCTGCGCTCCTCATCTGACCAGCGTATTGAGGGACACGCCTTTGGTAATTTGCTGGTGGAGCCGGCGCCCCGTTTTGCCGCCAGCCTGAATCCAGTGCGGGTGAAAAACAGTGGCAGTACCCAGGTGATTATCCAGAACACAGGCAATACGGAAGAGCGGTATACGGTGCTGGCGCAAGACAGCAACGAAGCCGTCCTGTTTAGCCAGATGGCGCAGCGGGTAATGGTGCCACCGGGTCAGGAAGAGCGGGTGAATGTGAAGGTGCGGCCAGTGGCACGGCCGTATTACGGTTCCAGCAAAAAGTCCCACCCCTTTCAATTTCAGGTCTTGCCGGCCACTGGCGAACCCAAAACCCAGGCCGGGCAGTTAGAAGTTTCGCCCCGCCTGCCCAAGTGGATTGTCCTCTTTTTCATCGCCATTTTTGGTATTTCTATTCCCTTTGGCATGTTTTCGGTGAATGGTATTAAAAGCCGGGCCGTTGTCTCCATTTCTGGCACAGCAACGGCGCGGGCGGAGGGGATTAAAGCGACAGAGGTGGTACAGGTGACGGCGACGGCCATTGCGACAGCCATCACTGCCGAACAAGCGCAAACGGCAACGGCCGTTGCCACCATCAACTACGGTTTGCAGGATGATGATAATGACGGTTTGAACAACTCCCTGGAAGCTGAAATTGGCACCAATCCCAATCTGGCGGATACTGATAGCGATGGCCTGAATGACGGCGAAGAGATCAGTAGTGATAAGGTTAAGCTGCTAAATACGGATGTCCTGAATCCAGATACCGACGACGATGATCTGCTCGATGGTCAGGAGCAGCATGGTAATCCCAGCCCACCTCCTCAATGTGAAACAGCCAAAGGATTTTTCACCAACCCCTCGCGGGATGATACAGACGGTGACAGCGAAAAAGATTGTTTTGACCCTGATCCGGGCAATCTCCCCACACCCACGCCCACCCCCGAAGTTAACCTCTTAGCTGATAACGACTCGTTTGAAAGTGGCACTTATGGCTTTGTCGTGCGCTCAACAGGCGATAGCTCTCACGCAGATGAACTGCTGGTGCCCATTGGTTGGCAATTTATGGTGGATGATAACTGGCCCGTAGACAACAACCCTGACTTGCTCTATTTCTACCCGGAAATGCAGCCCCAGGAACGACTTAACCTGAATGAGTGTACCGATGATGATCCGGCAAATGACGCGGTTTGTGAGCTTTTTCATCGTGACAAGATTATGAAAGCGTTCAAAGGCGGCGCGCCCATCCGTTTTTCCCTGTTCAAAAACATGCCACTTGGCCCCGGCGTTTACCGCTTCACCATAGACTTTTTTGCCGATACGGTGTGGGGCTACAGCGACAGTGGGCAGAAGGAGTGGGCGCCAGAAGGATATGCGGAACTGCATCTATGTGTGGAAAATGGACTTTACCAACATTTAGATTGGCAACCGGTGCCTATCGGACAGGTGAGTTCTCGGTTTGTAGAATTTGTGGTGCCGGATTCGCAGAACGTCATCCTGTTTGCTATGTTCCGCAACAACTTTGTTACCAATAATAACGGTTGGTTTTTAGATCATTTCACATTGCAAAAGATCGGAGACGCGCCACCAGACCTGGTTTACACAGATAATGATTTGCGGCATAACTGTCGTGCTTCCATGCCGGGGGCGCATGAAAATTAGGTGCTGGGTAATTACGCAATTATTCAATTACGACAGGGAACTGGTCTATGCAAGAGTTGATCGGTAAACAAGTGGGTGACTACCTCATTGAAGAAAGTATTGGGTCGGGCAACACCGGTCAGGTTTTCCGCGCCAGGGATGAAAAACATGCACAAACCGTCGCGCTGAAGGTGATTCATCCTCATCTGGCAAGCCAGTCTGCTTTCCGTGAAAAGCTGTTGAGCGGTGCGGCGGCCATCACAGCTTTGCAGCATCAGGGCATTGTGCGTGTTTACCGGATAGGGGAAGCAGACCGGCAGTTGTTTGTGGTCTCGGAATGGGTACACGGCGACACACTAGGGCATGTGCTGCAAAACGGCTCTCCTTTGGGTCTGCGTCTGGGAGGAAGAGTGCTGCAAATAGTGGCTGACGCGCTGGTGTATGCCCATCGGCAGGGGGTGATTCATGGTGGTTTACAACCGTTTAATATTTTGTTGTCACCCCATGGCGGCGAGCTTCCCTGGCGGCCACTACTGGCCGATTTCCAGCAGGCCAGCCTGATACCAGGAGAGCCAACAGCCACGTTGCTGCCTTATCTGTCCCCGGAGCAGTGTGATGGGAAGAGGCCGAACGGCCGTTCCGACGTATACGCGCTTGGTATCATCCTCTATCAGGTTTGTACCGGGCGGCTGCCTTTTCAGCCGCAGTCGGCCCGCGAGGTGCTGGCCGGGGGACCGCCACCCGCGCCCCGTTCCTTGCGCCCAGACATTCCCACTGTGCTGGAAGCCATCATCCTCAAAGCCATGGCTCGCAACACGGCCGAACGTTACCGTTCGATGGAGGAATTTCTCCTGTTTTTACGGGAAGTGGACAAATTACCAGTAGATGGTGCTGCATCAGAGCCACCACTGGCACCCCCGCCACAACCGGCGGTGGCGCCAGTACACCCGGTACCCGCAGTTGCTCCGGTGGCCGCTGCGGCGGCTGTAGCTGCCCCAGCGGTGGCTGTGGTTGCCCCAGCGGTGGCTGTGCCCGCACCCGTTTCGTCTTCCGACGCTGACTATCTCATCATCCGCCATCCCCGGTTGGAGCCGCAGACCTTTCTGCTCCATAAATGGCTCATCACCATCGGTTTGCAGCGGGACAATGATCTGGTGTTGACGGGTGAGGGAGTGGCGGCCAAACATGCCCGCCTGGAGCGCACGGACACTGGCTGGAATGTGATAGATATGGGCAGCCTGAACGGTACGTATCTGGAAGGCAGCCAGCTATTGGCCGACATGCCGGAACCGTGGAAGCCAGGCCAACTGGTAAAGCTGGGTGAGTATGCTTTGGAGTGGAAATCGGGCTTGCGGCAAGAACCACAGATGGTGGTTGAGTCTAAGCAGGTGGTGGACACGGGGCGGCTGTACATGAGTATGCAACCAACCCAGTTAACTACCCATGCCGGGCTGCCCGCCCAGGCGGCATTGGAAATTGAAAACCAGACGGGGCGCGCCTTGAGTGTGACGTTGGGGGTGATGGGCATCCCGCCGCAGTGGGTAGCGGTGGAACCGGGGCTGATCCATTTGTCGCCGCAGCAAAAGGTAATTGTGCCGTTTACGATTCAGCCGCCGCGTCATCACAGCGCCACTGCCGGGCTGCACCAGTTCAAAATGGAAGTGCGGGCGGATAAAGGGGCGGAAACGGCCGTGACCAATGGCCAACTCACCATCCACCCTTTTAGCCAGCTTTTTGCGGAGCTACAACCGGCCACGCTGCGCCACAGCAAGGCAGGTGAGGTGAGGCTGGTGAATGAGGGCAACGGCCGTAGCCGTTTTTCCGCCGCTGTTTCTGATGTAGACAACGAAATAATGTTTGAACTCTCGCCAACCGAGGTGGAGAGTATGCCCGGCGAGACACACACCATGCGATTGATCGGGCGGGCGCGTAAACGGCCGGTCTTTTTACGTTCGCGCCTCATTCCCTTTGAATTGCGGGTGGCGGGTGGGGCAACGGCCGTGCCCCAGCCGGGTCGCCTGATTGCGCCGCCTATCCTGTCGCTCTGGTTGTTGCTGGCAATCTTGCTGCCACTTGTGTTTATCATCCTTTTCATCTTTTATACCGGCGGGCAGGATTATGCCGATCCCTGTACGGGTTTTCTGCGGGAACGTGATTTGGAGGTGGCCTGTGCGTTGGGGACGGAAGTGGCAGTGGTCACGGCTGTGCCTACTGCCACTGTGTCTATTGAATCTCCGCCCACGCCAACTGTGTTGGCGGTGGTTGATACCCCGGAACCGGTGGTTGTTGTCCCCACATCGGCCCCTGCCGGGGCGGAACGGCTGGTGATTGGCCAATCGGTAAACGGCGAAGATATTGTGGCCTGGAAAATTGGCGACGGCGCGAACCGCGTCTTGTTTGTAGGTGGGCTGTATGCCGGATTTTCGCCCGATTCCATTGCCCTGGCAGACGGGCTGCGGGTGCGGCTGGCTGCCAGCCCGGAATTGATTCCGCCAGAAGTGACTGTCTACATTGTGCCGGAATGGAATCCGGATAGTGCTGGTGTGGGCAACGGCCGTTTGAATGCCAATGGCGTGGATTTGAACCGGAATTGGGGTTGCGGTTGGGAGGAACTGGATGACGGCCGTGCCGGGTCAGCCGCCCTATCAGAGCCGGAATCACAGGCGTTGTCGGAATTTATCAGTCTGATCCAGCCGGTTACGGCCGTATTCTGGAATACCCCGGCTTCGGCCGGTAATGCCGGGTTGGTATCGCCGGGCCGTTGTGAACAATCTCAAACGGCGGCGTCACGGGCATTGGCCGATTTATATGCCGGGGCGGTGGAAGGGTATACCGCTGACCAAGCGGACATTGGGCAGCGCATTTCCGGCGATGTGACCGATTCAATTGCGGATATGGGTGTGCCTTCTATATTTGTTTTACTGAATAATTCGGCGGATGTGGATGCCCATTTGCCAGCCTTACAGGCAATTTTGGAGACCTATGGGAATTGACAATTGATAATTTGCAATTGTCAATAGTTTTGGAGACAGGAATGGCAGAGCTAACGAACGGTCAGATGCTCATTGGCAAGATGCAGGACCAGGGCGGGCGGCCGAATATGGAAGATCATATTGCGGTACGGCCGTTGCGTACTGCACAGGGTCTGCCATTATTGGTGGCGATGGTAGCGGATGGCATTGGCGGGAATAATTGTGGCGAAGTGGCCTCGCAACTGGCGGTTGACACGGTTTTTAGCGAGATGGAGAAAGCGGCTGTGGAAAACCCGGAGCAAATCCCGCAGCTACTGGCCTATGTTCTAAAACAGGCCAATGAAGCCGTTTACCGGGCGGCCAAGGCGGATAAAACAAAGGAGGGTATGGGGACAACGGCCACGTTGGCCGCTATCCATAACAACAAGCTTTATCTGGCGAATGTGGGTGACAGCCGGGCGTATCTGGTGCGTGACGGCCGTGTCCAACAAATCACCGTAGACCACACCTGGGCGCGGGAAATGGTGCGCCTGGGGCATTTGTCGCCGGAAGATGCCACTGCCCACCCCAAAGGGGAGGCATTGGTACGTTCCATTGGTTATAGCGAGCGGTTAGAAGTAGATCTGGGCATTTACCCTGTTGGTGACGAAGACGAACGGCAGGCGCGTGCCCGTCAGGGTTTTCCATTACAAACAAATGACCGACTGCTGCTTTGCTCTGATGGATTAGTCAAAGAACGTTATAAGGCCAGTGGACACTATGTAGAACCGGGCGAGATAGAGCAAATCATTACGCGGAATCGTGCCGATAAAGCGGCACAGGCTTTGGTGAAAAAAGCGGTATCACGCCAGGCGGACGATAATGTGAGCGCCATTGTGCTGGAGATGCCGGGCAGCCAGGTGGCGGCCGGTTTGCCGCGTGGTGTTTTGGTAGGTGTGGTGGTTTTGCTTTTGTTGTTAGGTTTTGGGGCGGTTGGCGCCCTTCTTTTGAGGGGACAAGATGAGCCAATAACGGCCGTAATGGCAACAGAATTACCATCGCCAACAGCCATCATACCTACGGCGACGGCCGTGCCTGAACTGGCAGTCTCTGAAGCTGGCGCTGAACTATTGCTGCAACCTGGCCCCGAAGGGGCGGAGTGGGTTATTGGTGATGGGGAGGTGCAACCGGCGAAAGAAGTTGCCACTATTCAGTTTGCGGCTGAGGACATATTGACGGTGATAAACGGCCGTAATGCCACAGACCAGCCGAATATCACCAACCTCATTTTGCCGGCCCAGGTTCAACTATTTATGGATGGAGACACTGAAGCACAGTTGACGGCCGTGCAAGGTGTCCAGGATAGTGAAGAAACCCACATTACAGTAGAAGAAGGTCTGCTACTGGTGCAAATGCCGGAGGGAGAGGCATCTCGTGTGGTGGTGGCGAATCCTTTTGACGACACAGCCTGGCTGGAAGGGCCTGGGCTGATGGTGGTGCAATACCAGGATGATCCTTTTATTTTTATGGTTGCCTGTCTGGAGGCTGAAGTTTACTGCCAGCTTGCCTATCAAGATGAACGGTATGAACTGGCGCCCGGACAGAGTATCTGTTTTGGTGGCGGTTGCCCGGTTATTGGGGTAGTGCAAACGATTGAGGTGGGACAATATGCTTATCTGGCGCCGGGATTGATTGTTGTGCCCACGGCCGTGCCGACTGCCACTGATACTCCCTCTCCTGCGGCTACCAACACCCGCCGCCCCACCACACCACGCCCCGGCGAAGCGACGGCAACAGCCGATGCTACTGCTACCGTTTCTGCCACAGGGGACTTCCCTACCCCACCACCTCCGCCCCCTGGCTCTACATCTACCCATTCCCCCCAGCCAACGCTCACCAATACTCCTCGCCCTGGCACTACCGCTACGAATACGCCACAAATGACGAACACACCTGCTTCTACAAATACCCCCATTCCAGCCACCAATACTCCTAGACCAGCCACTAACACACCGCCTCCTTCCACCAATACACCACTCCCCCCGACGAATACTCCAATTCCCTCCAATACGCCGTTGCCTCCAGCGACTAACACACCCATGCCCACGAATACACCTGTGCCTTCAGTGACTCCAGGGCCAACGCCAACAGGAGCCACAGATACATGACCGATATAAACGGTCAGTTTCACATTGACTGGGGTCGTTGGCATCGTCAAGGAAACAGATGACAATAGTTACTGCTATGAGTGCCAAGCATTTTGTTCTAGTAGCCGGAAATATTGGTGCAGGTAAGACGTCTTTAGCAGAACGGGTGGCGGCACGCCTCGGCTGGCGCACGGGGTATGAATCGGTCAGCGACAATCCCTATTTGCCCGATTTTTATGCCGACATGGCCCGGTGGGCCTTCCATTTGCAGGTCTTTTTCATCGGCCACCGGGCAGCGCAGCATCAGGAACTGTACCGCGACGTTCAGTCAGCTATCGCCGACCGCAGTATTTATGAGGATGCCTATATTTTTGCCCGTGCCCTGTACCATTTGGGTGCGCTGGCGGAGCGGGATTATCGTGCTTATCGCCATACCTTTGATCTGGTTGTCAACGGACTGCCCCGGCCAGATTTGTTGCTTTACCTGAAATGTCCTGTCCCGGCGTTGATGGAACGGATACGGCAGCGGGGGCGGGCGATGGAAAGTGGCATTACGGCCGATTACCTGTCCCTGTTGGAATCCTTTTACGACGAATGGTTGCACCATTTTGATTTATGCCCGGTGCTGGTCATTCCCAGTGAGAACCTGGATTTTGTGAACCGGCCGCAGCATCTGGACA
>CAYXUZ010000071.1:23592-29180 GCA_964467705.1 uncultured Ardenticatenaceae bacterium
GTGGTAGACCGAATTCAGGCGAAACTGGCCGGGCGGGAGGATGTGATTTTCCCAGATTGATGGAAAGTACCTATGCTGACTGGTGAAAAAGTTATTTTGTGGGCTGTTACCCGTGTGGATTTGGACAGATTGTGTCAGTTTCAAAATGATGTGGCGGTGGAAATAGCCAGTGGCGGTGACCCACCGGCACCCCATTCGATTGACCACAGACGCGCTATTCTTGCCTACCGTGCCTGTGGGTTTGCGGAGGGGGGCCGGCTGCGTGAACAGGTGTATAGCGACGGCCGTTATGACGACCAGGTGTGGCTGTGTATTTTACGGGCCGATTAGCGGGCAAATTAACGAGATGTCTATGGCGGGGACACGGCCGTCCGCTGTATCCTATCTGCATGAAAAAACGAATAGTCAGTCACCTGTTTCTGGTTGGATTTTTCGTTCTCCTCTGGTTCCAATGGGTTCAGGCATTACCACAAAGACAGGGAACCGACCATCACCTTTACCTCCCCCTCATTGCCAAACCTTTCCCCTCACCGCAAATCCTTTCCTTTACCGCCAATGTTGAAATCGCCGATCCCGGTGATACCATTGAACTGAGTTGGGTGACAACCCACGCAATCACTGTGACTCTCTACCATCTGCTGCCCACTGGCCAATTGGGCCAGTTTTGGAATGTTCCCCTCAGCGGTACCATGCCTTACACCATTAGCGAATCGGCGCGAAATGTGGAGCGATTCATGCTATTTGCCTCCGGCGACAGCGAACCCTATGCCAGCGCCACCGTGGAGATTATCCTCACCTGTCCATACCCCTGGTTCTTTGCACCTGCGCCTGATGTGTGTGCCCAGGACGCCGCCCTGCTGTCACCGTCCGCGGAGCAGCAATTTGAGCACGGTTGGATGATTTGGGTGAGCGAAGAAGACCGTATCTACGTTTTGTATGACGACGAGGTATTCTCTCCCAAATGGCAGGCGTTTACCGATGAATGGGATCCAGGCGATCCCATTAGCGACACGACCATCATTCCGCCAGATGGTTTTTACCAACCATTGCGCGGTTTTGGCCTGGTGTGGCGCGAACAGCCGTCGGTACGGGACCGTTTGGGGTGGGCGGTGGTGTTGGAGAGTGGGGGAGACACGGCCGTGCAGCGCACCTCCTATGCCCGCTACAACCACACCTACATCCGCGCCCTGGACAATGACATCTGGCATCTCCTTCCCGAACAAAGCAGCTGGGAAAAATTCACCCCCTTGCCTTAAATGAATGTGACCCGACATCCGATTTCTCAAAGAAATCGGATGTCTACATCTCCCAATTGCCTTCACACCCCTTTTATTTATCGGGTACAATTTCTCCTGATTGAACTGAAATTTGAGGTGTTCACACACCCACGTGCGAATATTCGCACAGGAGAATATGTCACAAACGATCAAGGCTTTGTTCCAGCTAAGAGAATTGATTTTAAGCGGCGAGATAGAACCAGGAGAACGTTTACTCGAAGTTGCTCTGGTGGAGCATCTGAGCGTTTCCCGCACTCCCATTCGTGCTGCCCTGGCCCGGCTGGCTGAAGAGGGGCTACTGCAAAGGATGCCCAATGGCGGTTACGCCGTGCGCGAGTTCACAGAGCGTGATATTCACGACGCCATTGCCATGCGCGGCGAACTGGAGGGGATGGCGGCGCGCCTGGCGGCCGAAAGAGGAGCAAACCCACAAGCCCTGGTCAAAATCAAGGAACTTTTGGCACAATTTGATGCCCTGTTACTGAAAACTGACCTGGTGGATACTGACCTGGCCCGCTACTTTGATCTCAACCACATATTCCACCGGCAGTTAATTGGGCTGGCTGAAAGTTTTATCATCGAGCGCACGCTGGAACATGTGCTGAGCCTCCCCTTTGCCTCGCCCAATGCTTTTGTAATGGCCCAGGCAGAATTAGGCCGGGCGTGGAAGGTGTTTTATGTGGCTCAGGAGCAGCACAAAAATATCATCGAAGCCATTGAAAACCGGGAGGGGGCGCGTGCCAATGCCTTAGCTCAGGAACACGCTAATCTTTCTTTGCAGAACTTGCAACGGGCGCTCAAAGACAAGACGGTGTTAAGCCAGTTACCGGCCTTCAAACTGGTGATGACCAATGGGGCGGATGGTGAAGTCTAGTAAAAGATAGCAAGTGGCAGGTTGCAAGTGGCAAGTTACCTGGAACCTGTAATTTATTACTTGCCATCAATTCTCTGTATACAGAACTTCCTCCGTTTGATTTCTACCTAAAGAGGTGTAGAGGGAGGCTGCCAGAAAATTTGCGCCATTTCCTCAAATAATGTATACATACCCCATTCATTTTGCTCCTGTGATTCAACAACTTCCTCAATCCCATTGAGGACACAATAAAGACAACCGCATAAAAAACTCATCCATGTTGTAGCCCGGTTTTCTACATCGGGCGGTGATTGATTGGGAAAAATCACCCTACACTTGTGTTGGAGGAGAAGGGATGACGCCATTGCAAACGTATAACTGGCTGGATTGGTCTGTGCAGCCGCCGTATCTGTATGAACCTTATCGCTCGACGGTGTTTCGGTCGCCACAGAAGCCGCTGATCCCCCTGAAGCAGAATCTTTCGGAATTGACCGGTCCGGTTTATGGGCAGGATGAGATTGCGCCGCTGGACAATGACCTGACGCGCAATGCGGTGAAAAATGGGGAGCCTTTGGGCGAACGGATTATTGTTACCGGGCAGGTGATGGATGATACCGGCAAACCGATCCCCCACGCATTGATTGAAGTGTGGCAGGCGAATGCCGCCGGCCGTTACATGCACAAGGTAGACCAACATGACGCGCCGCTAGACCCCAATTTTCATGGCGCCGGCCGGGTGCTGACTGACAAGGACGGCCGTTACCAATTCACTACCATTCGCCCCGGTGCCTATCCCTGGCAGAACCATCCCAACGCCTGGCGGCCGTCACACATCCACTTTTCTGTGTTTGGCGTCAATTTCCTGCAACGGTTGGTGACGCAGATGTATTTTCCAGGCGACCCCCTGCTGCCATTAGACCCGATATTTAACGGTATTCCTGATGTGGACGGCCGTAACAGCCTCATCTCCCTCTATGACCACGAAGTCACCACGCCGGGCTGGGCTTTAGGTTTCCGCTTCGATATTGTCGTCTGCGGCCCGCGCCAGACTCCATTTGAATAAAGAGGCCACCGCATGAAAAAACAGACCCCCAGCCAAACAGTTGGCCCCTATTTGCACATTGGCCTCATGTACGGCGAGACGCAAAGCGATTTGGTACAAGATGAGACGATAGGCGACCGGATTCTCATTTCCGGCGCCGTTTTTGATGGCAATGGTGAGCCGATTCCCGACGCGATGGTGGAAATCTGGCAGCCAGACGCACAGGGCATTTTTAACCACCCTACCGACCCGCGCTGCCATCAGGCGGATCCCCATTTTCGCAGTTTTGGCCGGGCGGATACACGCCTGGGTGGGAAATTTCAGTTTCGCACTATCAAACCGGGTAGTTTGGGAGACGGGTTGGCACCGCATGTCAATGTCACCGTTTTTGCCAGGGGGATGTTGGTTCACGCCATCACTCGCATCTATTTCGCCGACGAACCGGCCAACGCCACTGATCCCGTGCTGAACAGCGTTGCCCCAGACCGGCGGCATACGCTGATTGCCCAACGAAACGACACTTCCTTGGGGGCGACCTATCATTTTGATATTCACTTACAAGGAAGTGAAGAGACGGTGTTTTTTAATCCTTGAGGCTGGTCATTCCCGCGTAAGCGGGAATCCATCATGGCGGCAAATGGATGCCCGCCTACGCGGGCATGACAAAATGGGCCTTTTTTGGGACACATTCTGAGCCTTAGCCAGGATAAAGATTTGATCAAAGATTGCACAGATTACACCGATTTTTTATCTGCGAAATCTGCGTCATCTTTGATCTTTCTCTTATTCGTCATGTTACAAGTCAACGGTATTAGCAAAGCGTTTGGTGGGTTAATGGCCCTGAGCAATGTTTCCTTTAGCGTGGAAGCCGGGGAAATTGTGGGGTTGATCGGGCCAAATGGGTCTGGGAAGTCTACCTGCTTCAACGTGATTACCGGCTTTCTGCCGGAAACGGCGGGTACGGTGCATTTTAACGGGGAGGAGATCACCCATTCACCAGCGCATGAAGTAGCCCGGCGGGGATTGGCACGCACGTTTCAACTGGTACGGCCGTTTCCCCATCTCACTACACTGGATAATGTCCTGGCCGGTTGCCTGTTTGGTCATGCGGGGATGGGTGGACGGAAAACGGCCGTGCCCTATGCCCAGGCTGTTCTGGAACAGGTGGGGCTGGCCGACAAAGCCCATGCCCTGGCCCGCGACCTGACTGTGATGGAGCGTAAATGGCTGGAAGTGGCCCGTGCCCTGGCCGGGCAGCCTAAGCTGCTGCTGCTGGATGAGTTTATGGCCGGTCTCAATCCGGCCGAAATCCCTCAGGCCGTTGAACTGGTGAAGCAAATTAACAGTTCCGGTATCACCATTATCATTGTGGAGCATATCATCAAAGCCATAACCAACGCCTGCCAGCGGGTGATCGTCTTGAACGCCGGTGAAAAGCTGGCTGAAGGCAGCCCTAAAGAGATCGTGGCAAACCCACAGGTGATCGCCGCCTACCTGGGAACCCGCTATGCTGACCATTAAGAATCTGCACGTCGCATATGGCGATATTCAGGTGGTGTGGGGAGTCAACCTGGAAGTGCCGGATGGTTCGGTGGTGGCGCTTATTGGGCCGAATGGGGCAGGCAAATCTACCACGCTCAAGGCGATTATGGGTTTGCTGCCGCCCAAAGCCGGGGCCGTGCAATTTCGCGGCACAACCATGACCGGCCAGCCGCCGCATGAAATTGTGAACAGTGGCCTGACATTGGTGCCGGAGTGGCGGGGCACTTTTTCTACCCTGTCCGTTCTGGAAAATCTGGAATTGGGGGCATTTCCGGGGCGGGCACGGCCGTTCAAAGCACAAACCCTTCAGGAAGTGTTTCACATTTTCCCCCGGCTCCAAGAGCGGCAAAACCAATCGGCCGGGACGTTGAGCGGTGGCGAACGGCAAATGCTGGCGATTGGCCGGGCGTTGATGGCCAAACCGGAGATGCTCATTCTGGATGAACCGTCATTAGGGCTGGCCCCGCTTATTGTCGAGGACATATTCCGCGTCATTCAGCAGATTAACGCGCAGGGCGTCTCAATTCTCATTGTGGAACAAAATGTGCAGTTGACCCTGGAAACCGCCCATTACGGCTACATTATTGAATCCGGGCGCATTGTGCAAGAAGGCCCATGCAAGGAATTGATGCACGATCCGCGTGTCAAGGAAGCGTATTTGAGTCTGTAACATGGAAACTTTTCTGCAAACGGCCGTGTCCGGCATCCTGGTTGGATCACTCTATGGTCTGGCGGCGTTGGGGCTGTCATTGGCCTTTGGCGTGTTGAAAATCCTCAATGTCGCCCACGGCGAACTGATCATGGTGGGTGGATACGCCGCCTTTTTCCTTTTTACCGGCCTGGGCATGGACCCCATGCTCTCCTTAGGCGCGGT
>CAYXUZ010000072.1:0-25369 GCA_964467705.1 uncultured Ardenticatenaceae bacterium
TGGCCGTCTCCCGTAAATTGATGCCCCCGGAGGCTACCTGTGCCAGATCACCCACCGTGATAACACCGCCGGTATATGCCCAACCGTCCGTGTATGGTCCGGCCGGCCGCTGAAAGCCCATGAGAGGTAGCAAATAAGGCGTGGGGTCAAAAATGTTATACGGCCAGTTTTGGTAGGATTGATTTTTTCTTTTCAGCGTCAGGTGCAGGTGAGAACCGAAGCTGTTACCGGTATTGTCGGCCAACCCCAGCACATCCCCCGCCTTCACCTGCTGCCCCGGCGAAACCAGAGCTTGTTGCAAATGGGCATAAATTGTTTGCCAGCCATCAGCATGATCCACGCGCACATGGACGCCATAGTTATGGCTGGCGGGGTTTGTATTCACCGTACCCACTACACCCGGTGCAACGGCGAATATCCGGCTACCGCTGGGAGCCATCACGTCAATGCCTTCATGCCCAGGCAATCCAAACTGGGCATAATTTTGTGGATTTGCGCCGAAATACTGGTTGATGCTGCGAAATTCAGTTGGCCATGCTTCAAACTTAAACTCGCTCATGGGGAACCTCCGAATAATTACAAACGATTATATACTTGCCATTTAGGGCAAGTGTAGGTGGTATGGGTTGTTTGATGCACCAATAGACGGTTAGCGCGTGCGCCGGGTCCAGTATTCTTTGGGGGCCAGTTCGGTCAGATCATTCCCGGCTAAGATAAAATCGAGTAACAGGCGGTTGAACTTGACCTTTTCATGTAGCATAGGGTAATGGTTACACTCGAATTTAACGAAGAAGCGATTGTTGCCGGATTCGGTTAGGTATTCATGTTCGCCAGAAGGTGGGCTGATGATGGGGTCTTGATCGCCGTAAAGCAGCAGCAGGGGGCGCGGCGATTCAGCCAATTCCTGGGCAAAATTGATTTTCGCCATCTCGTTAATTAACTTAGAAAAGGCATTTGGATCAACTTTCCGTATTTCTGTGTCCACTTCAGGGTAGCTGTTGGCTTTACCCAAGAGGCGATTCATGGCAGTCTCCGGATCGCTGCCAGGCAGTTTGCTGTTGATATAGTTGTTGTTGACAGGAAGAGATACTGCCACCAGTTTTTCTACATTTTCCGGGTGTTTGAGGGTATAGCGTAACGCAACAGCCGCGCCTAAAGAATGTCCAATGATGTAAACCGGACGGGCAACACCTAGTTGATCAATAAATTGATCCATCAAAGTGACATAGGTGTCCAGGCTATACATATCAGGTGCTTTGCTGGAGTCGCCAAAGCCCCATAAGTCAAAGGCGAAGGAGCGGTGTTGTGCCGACATGGCCTGCATGGACGGCCACCAATAGCGCCAGGAACCCAACCAGCCGTGAATGAAGATCAAGGGCTGACCGCGACCTAAGACTTCGTAGTGGATTAAGTGATTACCGATGGTGGTAATACTCATAGTTACTTCTGAACTTGAGACCTGACAGGTTTCTGAAACCTGTCAGGTCTTATTTGTTTAGAACCCTTTGAATGGTCTTTACCAGGTCATCTGGAGCAAAGGGCTTTAGGATGTAGTCCGATGCACCGGCTTCTAACCCGGTTTGAATTTCCTGTTCCTGTCCTTTGGCGGAGAGGAAAATGACGGGAATGTTCTTGGTTTCTTCGTTCTCTTTGAGGGCACGACAGGCCTGGTAGCCGGTCATGCGGGGCATACGCACATCCATGAGAATGACATCGTAGACAGGGTTTTTCTGCGCTTTTTCTACGGCCGCTTGCCCATCTTCGGCGCTATCTACGTTGAAACCGTGAAATTGTAGGGTGAGTACAATGAGTTCACGGATATCGTTATCGTCTTCTGCAATTAGTATTTTCGTCATACCTAAACCCTTCAATTTCAAGTGGGATCACTGTCTTCAATCACAACGGGCAGATTGAAGGTGAAGGTGCTACCTTTTCCGAGTTCGCTTTCGACTTGCAGGTAGCCGCCATGCATTTCGATGAGACTGCGTACAATAGCCAGCCCCAAACCGGTGCCGGAGACTTTTTGCACGGCTTCATCGTCAGCGCGGAAGAAGCGGTCGAAGATTTTTTCACGGTTTTCTTTTGATATGCCTATGCCGTTGTCGCTTATGCTGATATAGACGTGGGCTTCGGTGGCTTTGGCGTGAATGATGATCTGCCCGTTGGCTGGCGTATAGTTGAAAGCATTGTCTACCAGGTTAGTTAGTATTTGGGTGACGCGGGTATGGTCGGCGTTCACGAGGGGTAAGCCGGGGGCGATCTCTGTTTTGACGAGCATGGGTTTTTCTTCGTGTTGGATACGGCCGTGTAAATGCCCCACTGTTTGTTCGATGATTTGGGGGATGTCTAACGGCCGTAAATCTAACGTTGTTTTGCCCGTTTCAATGCGCGAGATGTTCAGAAGGTCGTTGACCAGATCGTGCAAGCGGTCGGCATTACTCTTGATGACTTTCAAGTAACGGATTTGTGGGTCGCTGAGTTGTCCGGCCGCTCCCATCAACATCAGGTCGGCATACCCTTTAATAGAAGTCATCGGTGTGCGTAGTTCGTGGGAAACAGTTGATACAAACTCGCTTTTGAGGCGATCCACTTCCACATCTTTAGTGATGTCCCGGAAAATAGAGACTGTGCCAAAAAAATTGCCCTCAGATAACACGGGTGACAGGTGAATACTGACGTATTTTTCCTCAATAGCCAACTGGTCGGCCAGATAAATACCTTGAGGAATCTGGTCTGAATTTTTGGCCCAATCGTTGATTGTGTTCATCCAGGTATCGCCAAACTGCCCATATACCCCTAATAATTGGTTGACCGGTTTGCCGATAAGCTGTTGGCGGGAGATAGCCAATATCTTGCTGGCCGAGGCGTTGGCTATTTCAATCTCGTTTTTGTTGTTGGCAACGATGACGCCGTCGGCGATACTTTCCAGAATAGCCTGTAGGTTAGCCTTTTGGACGATTTCGCCGCGCAGGATAGTGCCTAGCTGGTCGGCCTGGTCAAAGATGAGGTTATACAGGTTGGCATTATTGATGGCGTTGGCAACCTGCACAGCCGCGGCTTCCACCAGATCAAGTTGCTGGTTGGTAAACGCATTGGGTTCGGTATGGAACAATAGCAATACGCCCATGACTTCTTCATTAGTGATGAGCGGCACGCCTAATGCTGAACGGTAGGCGCTGCTGGTGGGGAGTTCTAACCAGCGGGGGTCTTCTTTGGTATCATAAACGATGACGGCCGTGCGGTTTTGCAGCATCCATCCGGCCAACCCTTCATCCCGTTTCAAGCCGCTAGGTATCGAGCGGTGTGTAAGCTGCTTTTCTTTGTTTAATGAGGCACGAAAATCAAATTCGCCTGTTTCTTGATTCAGCAGCAGGATCGCCCCATCGGTTGCATTGACCACTTCGTTCACTAAATCCAGCGCTTTGGTCAATACTCGATCTTGATCCAGACTGGCAGATAGTTCTGTGTTGATGCGCAGCAGAATTTTGACGCGATTGCTTTCTTCGTTTAATTCATGAGTGCGGACAGCCACGCGCGAATCCAACTCTTCATTGAGATGGTGTAGTTCTTCAAATAGTTTGGCATTTTGTAAAGCACTGGCTACCTGCACCCCAAAAGTTGTTACCTGGGTTACGTCACGGTCGGTAAAGCGGTGAGGATTTTCAATATCAGCCAGGATCAATACGCCGATCAAGCTGCCTTCTGCTTCTAGCGGAACGCCGAGCAGTGCTTGAATTTGTTCTGGCTGCGGCAGTCGAATTTCCATCGGCCTGTTTTGGGCGTTGTTCAGAAATACGCCGAGGCCGGTACGGACGACATGGGCAACAAAGGTGTTTGGATCGGCCAGAGCAATACTCCGATTTGCAAAAAGCTCTTCGCCGTGCCCTTTGGCCGCACTGCTGGTAAAGGTGTCGCCATCTAATTGCCAGATGTAAGCGCCATGTACGCCGAAAATGCGCAGACTTTCAGTACAAATAAGGGAGAGTACGGCGCGACGATCTAATGTGTAGCTAAGTGCCAGGCTGACATTGCCCATGGCGCCATAGAAGCGTTCGCGTTCATAAGTGTCTTCAAAAATGAGGGCGGTTTCCAGGGCGGTGCTGGCCTGGTTAGCCAGGGCAGCCAGCAAACGCAGGTCACGATGGGTAATTTCTTTGTTGCCAAATTTAATGAGATTGATGACGGCGTATGTTTCGTCATCTAAAACAATGGGCAACAGGGCGCAACTATAAACTTTGCCGGGGGGTATCCAGGCAGGTTCTGCCAGGGGCGAAGGTGATTCTTGAGCAACGTGTAAGGCAAGTGGCTGTTTGTCAATCAGAACGGTTTCAAGCAGGTCGAGGTTGGTGACGGGCACGGCCGTGCCTGCTTCATGCCGGCTGGTCAAATGACGACGGGCATGATCTTTGAGTACCACCAGTTGTTCTGTTATTGCCTGCCATTCGTAAATTGTATAACCATCAGCATCTATAGCATTGAGCATATACCGACCCAGCGATGCGAGAATGGTGTCTGTTTCCAGGCTACTGGAGAGGTCATTGCTGGCGGTGAGCAGTAACTCAAACTCCTGGCTGCGGTCGGCCGTTTCCTGTACCAGACGAGAGTTTTCAATGAGTGAAGCGGCAAACTGGGCATAAAGCTCAATGGTTTGCAGGGTGCGTGTATCCGGGCGGCGGCCGTTAGTAGGATTGTCTAGGCCGACCAGACCGATCAATTTTTGCTGACGGCCGTAAAGGGGGACACATAATACATCTTTAGGTTGCCAGGCGGTATGGTCTGTCTGTTGGTGGGTCTTTGCCTGAAGGTATTGTTGTGACCAGTGGCTTTCGGCAGGCACAAAATAACATTGTCCCTGCTGATATTTTTGCATATCAGCATTGTTGAACAGAGACAACCAGGCTTGTGCCGGAATCAGATTTTTCTCAAGCTCTGCTTTTTCGGCTGTGGAGATGCCGGCGGTAATGAGGTGGGTTGGTTGGAAAGCGTCATCACGCAAGGTGATGACCACACGCTGCCAGCCTGTGGCGTGCAAACCATTTGCCAACAATTGCAGTTGTTTTTCAAAATCAGTTTCCTGGCTGATTTGTGTCAGCGCCAGTAAGGGGTCAATGGTGAGAGGTTCCGTGGTGGATGAACGAAGGATGACCTGGAGGAGACGGCCGTCTACACCAACCTGCCACTGTGATTGAGCTTTGACAATACGGCCGTTGCTGGTATGCAGTAGCGTGGCTATCGGCCGATTTCGTAATTCAAACCAATTGTCGTCTGAGGCTAAGACCTGGTTGACCTCATTCAACAAATCCACATGATGACTTAAACCTAGTAAAGATGATGCTGCCTGGTTGCAATAAACCACATTCCCATCAGGATCAACCAGAAGAATCCCATCGCTCAGGTCATCAAAGACGTTCCAGGTAATAGCCGAGGTTAATTCTTTTTCCATCATTCGTACCTTGAACCTCAGCCGTTACTTCTCTTGTTAATCAATTGCTCTTGAAGCGGAATCAAGCGCCTTTGTAGTTTAATTACTCTTGTCCTGTTTTTCTTTATCCAGCCGACGTAGCTCAGCGGCCGTTTCTGTAATCTCACGAATATCAGAGAAGCGTTGTGTTTTGCTAGAAACAATACCGGCCGATAAACGCATAATGGGTACCAGATGGCCGTCAGATGTCATAATGCCACCTTGTTCTCTGTCCATAAAGTTGTAATGAGCCAAAATGCCATCGTTAAAACGTTGCCTCAACTTATCTACCATCTCTTGCACCCGGTTCGACATGGTAATCAGAACAAAGGTGTAGCTGCTGGCATGTCCAATAAAGTCATCCAACGTTCCATACTCATCCACGATTTCGTTCAGGAACATACCGGTGAAACGCATCACCTCATCCCGCGCCACAAAGCCATAAGCATCATTAAACGGTTCAATATAATCAATGCCAATTTGCACATAGGCCCATTCATCCAGTTTCATCAGACCACGTAATTGTTCCTCAATCAGGCGGCTGCTGGGCAAGCCGGTGATGGGGTCGGTCATATTAAGCCGTTTGTGGACGTTGATGGCGGTGCGCACGCGCAGTTTCAACTCTTCAATATCAAATGGTTTAGTGATGTAATCGTCCGCCCCCAATTCCAGACCGGCGATACGATCACTGCGTTCATCTCTTTGTGTCAGGAAGATGATAGGAATATGACTGGTACGGGTGGTGGTGCGCAGCTCTTTGCACACGGCATACCCGTCCATGTCTGGTAGCATGATGTCCAGAACGATGAGATCGGGGAGTTTTTTGCGGCAAATATCCAGAGCATCATTGCCGCGCGCGGCCACCTCCACGTTGTATCCCTGCCCGGTAAAAAAGATGCGCAGCATGTTAGAAATATCAAAGTCGTCTTCAACTATCAGAATACGGCCGTTGCTCATGAGCTTTTTCCTTGGCAAAACAAACTACTGAATAAACAACTGATTTGTTTGCATGTTGAGAGGCTTTATGGTTATTGATTCGTCAGACTGTTTACACGCTTTCACAAAAGCAATCTCTTCCTCACTTACAGCCCGTTCAAAGCTTCTAAAGCCACCCAAAGTAAATCCGTGTCGCGTAGCGATTTTATCAATTGTCGTAACTTGCGACAATGAAATATCTTTACCTAGCGTGTACGACTCGTAGCGCTGCTCCAAAGCTAACGCCATTGTTTCGGCCATACAGGCATACGCCATTTTAGGCGGAAAGCCAAAATTGAAGCCAAAATCCACAGCGCCAGGTACCTGCACCATGCCACCTTCAATCACCAATACATCTGGTCTCTGTTCAGCCACCTGACGAGAAACATCACGTGGTCGGGCCACATCACACACAATGGCGCCACGCCGTAAATGTTGCGGCTCAATGATAGTTTCTACGGCACTGGTAACGGTGATGATGAAGTGAGCTTCGGTTAACCGGTTAATGTCGTCAGTGACGATCACTTGTGTTGCCCCAGACGCAAGGGCCTGGTTCCTCACTTCGTTGAGTTTATCCAGGCGGCGACCAATGAGCAGCAGGCTTTTGGTTTCAGCCGCCAGCATTTCAGCGCAGACAGAGCCAATAGCTCCTGTTGCCCCTACAATAGCTACAGTTGAATTGTTGAGAGGCATATCCATGATGACGGCTGCTCGTTGGATGGCGTGGATGGCCTGGGCGATGGTGTAACTATCGCCTGTGGTCACGGGGATTTGCAGATGTCTGGCGATGGTAATGCCGCCATCTCCTACAACCGATGTGAATGCACCCAAACCTAAAATACGCGCTCCCAGTTTTTCCGCCAGTTTGCCGGTTTGAATGATTTTCTTGTAGACAACACCTGGTGGTAACGCCATCATCCGCTTGGGCGTGAGGGGGCAAGCCACAAACCAGCCCTGAGCGGTACGGCCGTCATAAACAGACCGTATTCCTTTGATTTCAGAAATAAAAACGGGTGGGAAAAAGAGGGAAAGATAATCAATTAACCAGGCGGGGAGCTTTCCTAAGGTAGGAAATTTGCGGCTAACGTCACGTTTCGGGTCAATGGGATGGATAATAAAGGCAAACGAATCGTGCATCATATTCCTGAGTGTAATGGAGATGGTTCACGCTTCAATAGTAATTCTGTCCTTTGGCTGTTGTCAGGCCGTAAAGTTCTTCTGAAGCCATTGGGGTTTGGGTGGGGTCAAGTGCCATCTTCGCGGGGGTAAAGTCGAGGGTAAGGGTATTTTGAATTATATGGGTGATGGTCACTATCTTCAAATGTGACGTTTTTGGTAATGAATTGTTTGTTGTCGTTGGCGATCAACACCACATCTGACTCAATGGTACGGGCGGCATACACAACATGACCAGAACTTATCCGGCAGTGATGCCCTACACAACCGCCCAAAACGAGCAAATTGGCCGGTTCTAATGTGCCTTTGTGGGTTAATGTTTTGAGCGGGCCACCCAGAATGTTGAAATCTGTAAAGGTGTTTCCGGCGCCAATAAAACAATCACGCCCGACGACGCAGAGTTGCAGGCAAGTATTTTGGGCGACGGAGGTGTTTTCCATGAGCGTGGTCATAAACAGCGCGGCGCGGAATGGCAAGAAACAGCCATCGCCCACTACACTCAATAAAAGCTGGCAACCCTGAGAAATGGTGACATTGCTGCCAATGATGCAGTTATCAATCACGGCCCCTGCACCAATGGTGACGTTATCGCCAATGGTGGTAAAGCCTTTGATCACGGCCGTAGGGTCAATGTTACAATTATGTCCAACCCGCACCACTTCCGAGTTAGACAGAAACTGCTTTTGTTCCAATAGCGAATGGAACATGATTTTGATTTTATACTTCCAATCGCTTGTCACGCGGTCTTCTACGTTTGCCCCTCTGGTGAAAACACCCAGCAAAATGTCAGCCACAAATATATGGACCCAATTTTCGACCAGCACAAATACTTTTCGTGGCAACTCATAAACCAGATCGCCAAACTCGGTCGCCATGTAGGGGGGAATGTGATAATACCCACGTTCACGAGCTTCAGTATCTACCAACAGAGGCTTGGCTTCCAAACTCTGTGACAATCCCTGTGGCAAATACCAGATGTCGGCCAGCAACAAATCATCTTGTTGGAAGAAGGAATGGGTTAACGGCCGTACATGACGAGCAATTGCGGGATCATTTGCTCTAAATGCCAGACGGACGGGACGACGGCCGTTCCGGGCCCGTATCAAGAAATCATCAATCAACTCCTGATTAAAAAACAAATTGTCACGATGTACAAAGCACTCAATTTGCTCAGTTTCAAACTGGCGCGCCAACTCCCAATTTGGGTATTCCCGTTCCTCCGAAGTGTAATGCACCAAAATATCTCGCTGCCACAACCACAAAGGCTTGTTTTGTACACGCAGATCACGGGCCGGCTCATTAAACGGCTCAATATGACTGGTTTCTGTAAGTATGATTCGCCGCATCTCGTTAGAACCTGTAAAAGCCACCTGTGAATACTGAACGACTACGCATTATGGGAGTTGTTCAGGAAACGACCAACTGTTTCCAAAAACAATTCCGGCTCATCCGTCATCGGAAAATGCCGTGAACGTTGTAACATGGAAACGGCCGAAGTCTGCACATTTGCCTGAAGCAATTGGGCATTAGAAGGCGATACAATATTATCTTTAACACCATAAATACCTAATGTCGGGATTTCCAAAGCAGTTAACTTACTTCTCAAATCCGTATTGCGCAAATCACCAATACTGCGAAAGAAAGACTCTATCGTTGTCCTCTGTACATCACGGAAGATCATTCCCCGTACTTTCTTTGAATCTTTCGCCAACAACAGGCGCATAATGGAATGCAATAATATAGGATAGCGCCAAACCAGTTTAGCAACCGAGCCATAGCCGGCTAATTGAAGAAATGGATTCAGAGAGGTACCAATGATAGGCGACCCCACGACGGCAACTCGTTCCACACGGGTAGGATGGGTCAATGACACCTGTAATGCTACCGTTCCTCCCATCGAGTGACCAAAAATTGGCGCTTGCTGAATGCCCAACGAATCCATAAACTGTCTGACCATCTCTGCGTAACTGTCAATATGAAAAACTGTATTTTGCGACCCCGATAACTTGGCCGAATCCCCAAAACCCCAAAAATCTAGCGCATATACTCGGAACTTGCCCGTTTTTGCCAGAGCAATCATCATGTCACGCCAGACATCCCAAGAGTTTATCCAACCATGTAAGAGTATGATTGGCTGGCCCCGCCCCAGTGATTCGTAGTGAAGGATGCCCTGTTCAGTAACAATTGAACTCACATTAGCCTCAAGGAAATGAGAATCTTATTCCAAAAAAACGCTTATGGTTCCTAATTTTATCTACCGCCGACAGTCATAATTGTCTAGGTTGTAACAAAATTCAAGGTTGGGAATTACATTTGTTTGAATGGTAACATTGACAGATTTCAAACAAAGTGAAGAGAAAGTAAAGGAGATGTAAATGGCGCGTAAACGCAACCATAAAAGAAACCTTGTTGAGAAGAGCGGCCGTGTCAACAAAGCATCATACAATCTCAACGCAAGCTGTGGATCTATTGGGTGTTTTGATCAAGCTGTTCCAGGATCGAGTATAGGAGTTCCAGCAAAACGTTCTTTACGCTCTCTTTGTCAGTTGCTACGCAAGGCAAAATCTTCACCTCTTGCCGCAGCCGCAAAATGATTCGCAGGTCTTCAGGCTCCCAGGCATCTTCCATATCTTGTTTATTAGCGGCCACGACATATGGTGTAGAAGCGTAACTCTCAAAAGTCTCTAAAATTCGTTTGGCTTCCCGAAAGGTTTCTGGTTTGGTACTATCAACCATTACCACAAATCCTAACATACCTTGAGAGAGAATATCCCACATGAAGTCAAAACGGCGCTGACCCGGTGTCCCAAACAGGTATAGTACCAGATCGTCACCCACTGTAATACGGCCGAAATCCATAGCCACTGTGGTTGTTTCTTTGATCTGCTCGGCCGCACTGGAAATCTTCCTTTCTGTAGAAACAACGTCAATTTCACTGACAGAACCAATGAATTCCGTTTTTCCCGCCGAAAAGGGGCCAGTAATTACCATTTTAACAGCTTGCATAAATAATAGCCTTTATATAAATCATCTTGCTGCAATAATTTCGTGAGTCCGATGCTAACTAACGAATAGCAGAAGTCTTAATGGTATGAGCCTATATACTCTTGATGCGATCGATCAATCTTTCAACAACGGAACGTTTCACGTCTGGGGGTTGCTCTACGGCCTGGCGTTTGGGTCTTTTGGATTGATCGCCCATTTCTGCGGCGGAAACCTGCTTAGGTTTGTCAACAAACTCAACCAATCCAGCCTGTAACATGCCATAAACAATCCGACGAATTTCAAATTCGCTCAAGTTGTTGGCTTTAGCAATCTGACGGATGGTGTTGCGTGGGTTGACAAAAGATACCACGCGCCATTCTTCTACAGTCAAATTGATATTGCGCAACCGGGCGTCTGGCCGATCTGTAAACTGGAGAGAAACATCCAGGTCAGGTAGTTCTTCTTGCAGCACCTCCCATTCTTTCAGGCGGCGACTGCCCTCCATAATAACACTTTCCAGATCAATGGGAATGGTGATATGGCCTGATGATGGTAGTTTATTTGCTTCAAACCGAAAAATCCCTTCAGCCCATGTGAACAACCGATATACGATATCTAAAACATTTTGCCGGATGCTTTGAATGATATCGTTTTGGGTCACTCTGCCAGCCGTAATGAGTAAATGTCCCAATTGCCGGTCAGTTTTACCTTCTGCGTGGGTTTGGATGATCTGGGCTTGTTCTGCTGACAGCTTTCCGCTGTGTTGCAAAATCTGTGCCAGATGATTACTGTCATTATCCCCCATGTAGGCATAAATCAATTTGCCTTCGCGGAATGACATGTGTGCTGATTCACCACTATGCTGAATGGTTAAAGTACCTGTTTTTCTGGCAAGGTTTATGAGATTTAATAATTGTGTTGTTGAGAAATCTCGCAGGTTGCCTTTTAGGGCCATAGTTTCTATTCCTGCATTCTTCTGGTTTTATCAGAACACAACAAATGTATTTGTTTTTGCACTTGTTGATTCTTTTTTGTTGAAGATGTGGATGGGATCTTGATTTCCTTGACCGCTGTCCCATTAACGTGGGCATTATACATGGGGGTAAAAGGCAAGTCAAACATACTTATGTCATATAAGAACGGCCGTAAACCACCCTTTTATGTCAATTTCACCTGTTTATAAAATGGCGCGGTTGGCTCCAACTGAGCGGAGATGATGGCATATACATAGGTTGGTAAGTTTACTTTCCAGGTGATCCTGCCTAAAATATGCGCGCTGTGTAGGATTAATCAGGAATAGGTGCAGGATTGAATAAAAAGTTAGGGCGATACGAGATTAAATCGGAGTTGGGGCGGGGAGGCATGGCGACTGTGTATTTGGCGCATGATCCCCGTTTTGGCCGTGACGTGGCATTAAAAGTGATTAATCAGGCACTCCAAGATGACCCGGCATTGCGCGGCCGTTTTGAGCGGGAAGCACGCACCGTGGCAACCCTGGAACATTCGGCCATTGTACCGGTTTATGATTTCGGCGAGGATGATGAGCAGCTTTATCTGGTGATGCGATATATGCCGGGTGGTTCGCTGGCGGATCGTATTCAATCACGGCCGTTTGCCCTCCCCGACCTCTTGCCCATTTTCCGCCGCGTGGGGGCCGCTCTTGACCATGCGCATCGTCTGGGGGTGATTCATCGAGACCTGAAGCCGGGCAATATCCTTTTTGACCAATACAATAATGCGTTTCTCTCAGACTTTGGTATTGTGAAGCTGACACAAGAAACGGCCGATCTTACCGGCAGCGGTGTTATTGGCACACCCGCCTACATGAGTCCAGAGCAGATTCATGGCGAAAAAGAGTTGGACGGCCGTTCCGACATCTACATGCTCGGCGTTATCTTGTTTGAGAGCCTGACGGGGCGTAAACCGTTTGCGGCGGAAACGCCCGTTAAACAATTGATGGCTCATGTATTGGAATCACCACCAAGCATCCTCACCCTTAACCCCGATCTGCCGCCTGATTGCGATACCGTGATCCAAAAAGCGTTAGCCAAGGATCGAGACTCCCGTTTTAACAGCGCGTCAGAACTAACGGAGGCATTAACCGTGACGGTGACGGGTTTACATCCTGTTGCCACGAATAATTTAGATCAACCACAGGATGCAACGGCCACGCTCGATTTGCCGCCCGTTGTAGTCACACCATCGGTTCCTATTCCGTTGCCCGGCGCACCTGCCTTTGCTGCGCCACCGCAACCGCGCACGGAACCACCTACGCAGGTGGGAACGGCGGCGTTGACCTTTCAGAAAACGGCCGTCGCCCCCCCAGACGCGCCCCCCCCACCAATCGTCAAAAAGAGACGGCCCTGGCTCATTATCGGTTTTTTGTTGGTCATCTTGCTGTTTGTGGGCGGCGCGGCGGCCATTTATTCCAGCTTGCCGGATGCAGAACCACCGGTCACGCAACCCATTGCAAATGTGCCCGCCAACACACGCCCCCCGACGCGCACGGCCGTCCCGGATGAAAGCGCCGTGATTGCGCCCTCACCGCCCACGCTGCTCACCCCTTCACCGAGGGCCGTGCCCGTCTACCCCACGCCCGCCATCAGCGAAATTGGCCGTTCCGCACAGGATGCGCCGCTGACGGCCGTGCAATTTGGCAATGGTGACACGGCCGTTGTGCTCATCGGTGGTCTCCATGCCGGTTTTGCACCGGGCAGTGTGCAGTTGGCCGAAGAGATGATCGCGTATTTCAGCGAACATTTGGACGAGATTCCGCCGGAGATTACCCTGTTTATCTTGCCGAATGTGAACCCGGACAGTGCCGCCGCTCCCGGCCAATTACCAGGCAGGCTGAATGGCAATGGGGTAGACCTGAATCGTAATTGGGATTGCCGCTGGACGGCCGATCCGTTGTGGGGTGGTGAGCCACAGCCAGGATTAGGCGGAGCGGCCCCTTTCTCAGAGTCAGAAGTCCAGGCGTTGGCCGATTTTTTGCAGCAGCCTATGGTGCAGGCGGTTGTTTTCTGGCAGGGGCGGGCGGCTTTGGGGCTGTCGTCCCCCGGTGCGTGTGCGGACGAGTCGGTGGCCTCACGGCCGTTGGCCCAGACCTACGGCGCAGCGGCCAATTATCGCGTTGCGGACTTTGAAACATTGGTTAACCAGGAAGTGACCGGAGACGTTACCAACTGGCTCGATGCGCAAGGCATCCCCGCCATTTCCGTTCTCTTGCCTGACTATCGTGTCAGTGATTTTGACCGCAATCTCCCCGCCGTCAAAGCGGTTATCCAGTGGGCAATGGGGGAAGAAAATCCCGCAAGCACACCATACCCTTAAAGTCGTTGGGTGAGTGAGGGTTGCAAAGTAAGCGTGTGCTGTGTCACGGCCGTCACCGCCGCCTCATCCCACGCCATCTCATAATAAGCTCCATCCAGCCAGGGCTGGATCAAATCGCCATAATGCGGACTGCCCACATGCCCGGACTGCCCCGGCGGATGAATGCCCCAGGCCGGCATCCCTTCGCCCAAATCCACAATCAACCGCGTGGAAACGGAAATCGCATTGTTGTCATACGGCAAATCGGCGCGAATGCCGGTCTGCAAGACCGTATTCTCATCGCCGCCAATCGGATATGGCCCCTGGTTAAACAGACGCCCCAACACAGGCACAACGCCTAACGCATGGGCAAACGTCACCCGGTGCAGACGGCCCCACTGCCAATTGGCCGGGTCAGTGCCCCATTTTTGGCGCAGCACGGCCGTCGTTTGCGCCAGACAATGTACCAGCAGCGCCTCATCCACCCCCCAACGTGCGGCCCCTTCGCCCAACATCCGCAGCAGCGAGACCAGCCATTGCCCCTGGAAATCATTCACCGGCTGCAACAGGGGATGGCCGCCCTTTCCCAGAAGTTGTTCCCGAAACGGCCGTGCAAAATACGGCGTCAATATCATCTCGCTCAATTGGCGGACAAACACTTCATATACCGTCCCACCCACGCTTTCTGTGGTCAGACGGCCGTCCCACTCCCGCAACAACCGCAGCGCCAACGCCGCCTCCGCATTGTCCGTTTCCAAATGGGCCAGCAGCGCCACCAATTCCCGCCCCGGAATATGGCCCACATCTATGTGCATCGCCCGACAATCCGCCAGCGAAATGGTAGGGTGGGCGTTGATCATCGTTTCAATGCGCCGGGCGCGGTAGCCGTTGCGCCACACACTGCCCAGATAGTGTGGATACTCGTCGCCCACAATGCGATGGTTGGCGCTGACGATATACCCCTGCGCCGGATTCAGAGCGTGGGGCATCTCGGCAAAAGGGACGTAACTCTCCCACTCATACTCGCCCGTCCAACCGGGGACGGGTGTCAGGCCATCGCCTCTGGCGCGAATGGGGGCGTGGCCACTGACGTAGGTGCCAATGTTGCCCTGCCGGTCGGCGTATAACAGGTTGAGGGAAGGGGCAGAAATGTGGGACACGGCCGTGACAAATTCCCCCCAATCCCGCGCCTCATTCAACCGCCGAAAACCATCCAACCCCACATCCGGCTGTAATGCCGTAGAGCTATAGGCCACCGGCTGCGCGTAGTCAACGAGGGTGCCGTTTACCAGCGGCCCATGCCGGGTGATGGTGATCGTTTCCTGGTGCGACGGCCGTCCGCGCACCACAATTACCTCTGTCACCACCTCCGCCGCCTGCCATTGCCCCATGAATTCGTAATAACCGGGATGGTGTGGGTGCAGCCGTTCCAGGAAAAAATCCTCGCCGTCTACGTAAGAAAGGGTAGCGCCCCAGGCAATCTGTTCATTGTGCCCCACCAGCACATACGGCAGGCCAGGCTGCGTAAAACCGGCCACATGCAGCCCGTCCTGGCAGCGCAGGTGCATGGCGTACCAGAGCGAGGGCGAGCCGACGGGCAGGTGCATGTCGTTACCCAAAATGGCGCGGCCGGTGGCGCTGCGTTCTGGGGCAATGACCCACCCGTTGCTGCCGCGTCCTACACCATCCAACACCCCTTTGCCCTGAAACGGGGTAGCCCACGTCCCCATCAATCCATCCAACTTGAGGCCACCAATTTCAATACCGTGTGGCAGGGTGGTGGGGTTATCTGCCGGGTAATGCAGCCCTACATCAGCGGCCATTTCCGGGCTGAGGGTTTGCGCCAACTGTGCCTGCACCAATTCACTCGATGCGCCAGTGGTGAGCGCCCACATCTGGAGACGGCCGTAAGCCACACTGTCCAACGGCTCCCAGGCAGTTGGATAGTGCCGGATCAGGCTAAATTCAAGGGGCAGCGCCGGGCCGGTCGCCAGCCAGCCATTGACCCCTTGGGCATAGGCAATCAGGTCGAGCTGCGTATCAGGCGGCAGACCGGCCCAGGTTTGCCGCGCCAGCCGGGCAAAACCGAGGGTACGCGCCAGCCGGTCGGTGTCCAGCGTCAGGCGGCCAAACAGCTCGGACAGGGTTCCGTTGGCCGCCCGCCGGTTCAGTTCCATTTGCCAGAAGCGTTCCTGAGCATGGACAAACCCCTGCGCTCGCAGCAAATCATGGCGGTTTTGGGCTTCGATGTGGGGGATGCCCCAGTGATCCCGGCGAATGGTGACGGGGTGGTGCAGGGAGGGGAGGTAGACACGGCCGTCTACCTGCGGCAGCCGCCTCTTACCCCACTGTTGGCTAAAAAAGGGCATGGGGAAATAAGCGGGTAATTGAGTAATTACGTGATCACGTAATTACTCAATCAATGGTGGTCGTCCTGGCTGGCAGCGGCGCTGTTGGGCTGGCCCATCGCCCCAGAGGAGTTGACCACCCCCCAGGCAAATAAAGCCACCACTAGCAAAACGATCATCAAGATGACCCAAATGGGGGTGAAACCAGCGGAAATAGGTTCCAATAAAGCAATGGTTGTTAAAGCGAAGGTCATGTTTTCTCCTTGTGTCAAAAATTGTGGCTCTGGTCTGCCATCTGCACCAGGAGCGCCGGGGGTTGGAAGCGGCTGCCGTAGCGGGCCGCCAGTTCCCGGCTGCGAGCGACAAAGGCGGGCAGGCCGTAGTCGTTGATGTATTGCAGCGTGCCCCCTTTGAACGGGGCAAAACCCCAACCAAAGATGCTGCCGATGTTGGCGTCGGCGACGGAGCGCAAGACGCCTTCTTCCAGGCAGCGCACGGTTTCCAATGCCTGCACAAATAGCAGCCGTTCGATCATCTCGGCCTGGGGTACCTGGCCGTTGGGCGGAAAGAGGTCGCGCAGGCCAGGCCATAAGAGTTTCTTGCCATCGGCGGGGTAGTCGTAAAAACCCGCGCCGTGTGCTTTGCCCAGGCGATTTTCGGCTACCATCGCATCTACAACCGGGAAGGCCGGGTGCTGCGGGGTTTCTTTGCCTTCGGCCGCCAGGTCTTTAGCCGTTTGCTGGCGGATGTGAACCATCAGGCTCAGACTGACCTCATCGCTGACGGCCAGCGGGCCAACGGGCATCCCGCCTTGTAACCCGGCGGCTTCAATGGCGCGGGGGTGCTGCCCTTCGGCCAGCAGCGCCATGCCTTCGTTGACATACGTGCCAAAGACGCGGGAGGTATAAAAGCCCCGGCTGTCATTGACGACGATGGGCGTTTTGCGAATTTTGAGGACGTAATCGAATGCCTTCGCCAGCGTTTCCTCGTCCGTCTCTTTGCCGACAATGATTTCCACCAGCTTCATGCGTTCGACGGGGGAGAAAAAGTGCAGGCCGATGAAGCGGGACGGCCGTACCGACTTTTCGGCCAGCCCGGTGATGGGTAACGTGGAGGTGTTGGAGGCGAACACGGCCGTCTCCGCCAACTGGGCTTCCGCTTCGGCTGTAACTTTGGCTTTCAATTCCCGGTCTTCAAAGACGGCCTCAATCACCAGATCACACCCCTGCAAGTCGGCGGCGTCCCCGGTGGTGTGGATGCGGTCGAGGAGAGATTGTTTTTCAACGGCCGTCATCTGCCCCCGCGACACCCGTTTTTGGGCCAGCGCCGCGATTTTGGCCTTGCCTTCTTCCGCTCTCTCTGCCGTCACATCTTTCAGCACCACGCCCATGCCCGCCCAGGCGGTGACGTAGGCGATGCCGTGCCCCATCATGCCCGCGCCCAACACGCCGACCTTGTGTGTCTCTGTGGGCGGCAGGTCGGGGCGGCTGGCCCCTTTGTTGATTTCGTTTAACTGGAAACAGAAGGCGGTGGTCATGTTGCGGGCCACGTTGCTGGTAGCTACCTGAGCAAAAGCACGGGACTCTAACCGGCTGGCGGCTTCAAAAGTGAGGGTGGAACCAAGTACGGCCGTGCGCATAATCGCTTCTGGCGCGGGGTAGTTGCCATAGGTCTGTTTGCGCAGCATGGCCGGGGCAATGGCCAGCATTTGCACCACTTTGGGGTTTTGGGCATTTCCACCCGGCATTTTGTAGCCCGGCTGATCCCAGGGCTGCTGCGGTTTGGGGTGGGCGGCGATCCAGGTGCGGGCCTTGGCCATCAACTCGTCCATATCCGCCGCCAGATCATCAATCAGACCGGCGGCTTTGGCTTCTTGTGGTTTGACCTGTTTGCCTTCCATCAGGAACGGGAAGGCGTTTTGCAGCCCGATCATGCGCGTCAGGCGCACAATGCCGCCGCCACCGGGCAGCAGCCCCAGCGTGACCTCCGGGAAGCCAAACTTAATCGTCGGGTCATCCAGCGCCACCCGGTGATGGCAGGCCAGGGCGAGTTCAAAGCCACCGCCGACGGCCGTGCCGTTCAACGCCGCCACCACCGGTTTACCCAACGTCTCCAACTGCCGGAAGCCCGCCTTGAGCGCCTCGCTGCCCGCAAACACTTTGGCCGCATCGCTGAACAGTTCCAAATCTTCCAGGTCAGCCCCGGCCATAAACGTCTTTTTGGCCGAGGTGAGGATGACGCCGGCCAGGTCAGCTTCTGCTTGCAGCCGCGACAGCGCCTCTGCCAGCGCCGCGCCAAACTGCGCGTTAATCACATTTGCATTCCGCCCCGGCATGTCCAGCGTCAGCGTGACGATATTCTCTTCATCTTTCTTATATCGAATTGCCATGTTTTAGGTCCCTTAGGTTGGAAGCTCGGACTGAGAACCAGGTTCTCTACCTTGTTCTAGATCAGATAAGTTTACTATTGCAGGATTCGTCTCTCGGAGAATACAAACTATTGCCACTATCCAATTGTCTACAATTCCACCCACCTTCAATCGTTCAATTTTTCGTTCCCCAAAAATCAAGAACCCGGCTTGCCGCAAGCCTTCTAGCTCTTGTGTCAATTGGAAACCTGCTCTCACCGATTCACCAACATCTAAGTCTTGGAGAATATCCCCATAATCCTGAAGCTCCTGAAGGAAAGACCGAACCATTTCCATTTCTTCAAAGGTTTCAGGTTCGTCATTATCAAATCGAAAAAAATGAGCTCCTTTTACAATATTTACTAAATCCTTTCCCGAATGAATTCTGGGCAGGAGCGTAATCCCTTGGAATTTTGTGCCGACATTAGGCTCCCTTTGATTACCTCCAAGTGATTCTCTAACCCAATGTTCGTGCTTAAACTTGATATGTTTGAGCTTCTCTTTAGAAAAGTGGTCTGGTTGATCATCTACAAGTTTGTGATGTATTTTGCACAGTAGGATCAAGTTATCATACCCATCCAGATCATCGTTGATCAGATTAGTTTTATAACTACGAGGCCCATCATCCTGCTTGCTAACAATATGGCACTCATCACCTACAATTGCTTCGGAATCGCCTGTAGTTTCCTGCATCACGAGTTCACGGCGACAAATGGCACAGCGATTTCCCGAACGCCCCCACAGAATCTTACGTGTCCTTGATTTTACAGCCATTGACTTTCTATTATTGATTATTACTTGATGATATGACCTACAGCCGAAAATACTTCAATCTCTATGCCGGCCGTGAAAATCCTTCAAATCCGCGTTTTCCGTGTATCCATTACACCCGCTCAATGACCGTAGCGATGCCCATGCCGCCGCCAACACAGAGGGAGACCACGGCCGTACCCATCCCCGTCCGCTCCAACTCATCCAGTACCGTGCCCAGGAGCATGGCCCCGGTGGCACCGAGGGGGTGGCCCATGGCAATCGCGCCGCCGTTCACATTCACATTTTCCGCGCCCTCAATGCCCAGGTCGCGCATGTAACGCAGCGGCACGACGGCAAATGCCTCGTTGATTTCAAACAGATCAACGTCTTGCACCGACATACCCGCCTGTTTGAGTGCCTTTTTTGTGGCTGGGCCGGGGCCA
The DNA here is from genome assembly GCA_964467705.1 of uncultured Ardenticatenaceae bacterium. GTDB lineage: Bacteria > Chloroflexota > Anaerolineae > Promineifilales > Promineifilaceae > CAADGU01. The sequence goes on from CAYXUZ010000072.1 coordinate 19,861, forward strand.
ACCAGCATAATGGTTGGTTCTGTGCCCACCAGCGCCCCGGCGCGAATGCGGGCACGCGGCTTTAGCCCCAACGCCTCCCCCTTCTCCTTGCTGCCAATCAGCACCAGCGAGGCCCCATCCACAAGGCCAGAGGAGTTCCCGGCGGTATGCACATGGTTCAGCCGTTCCACTTCCGGGTAACGCTGCATGGCCACGGCATCAAAGCCCATCTCGCCCATCATCTCAAAGGCCGGGTTGAGTTTGCCCAACCCTTCCATTGTCGTCTCCGGGCGGATGTATTCGTCTTTTTCCAGGATGACCAGCCCGTTTTGGTCGCGCACAGGCACGACGGAGCGGTCGAAGTAGCCATTGTCGCGGGCGTGGGCGGCACGCTGCTGGGATTGCAGGGCGAAACGGTCAATATCGTCACGGCCGTAGCCCTCAATGGTGGCAATCAAATCTGCACTGATCCCCTGGGGCACAAAGTGGGTCTTCGCGTTCACCGCCGGGTCCATAATCCACGCCCCGCCATCTGACCCCATGGGAATGCGGCTCATAGACTCTACACCACCGGCTACCACCAGCTCTTCCCAACCGGAGCGCACCTTCATCGCCGCCATATTTACCGTTTCCAGGCCGGAAGCGCAGAAGCGGTTGATTTGCATCCCCGGCGTGTCCACATCCCAGCCAGCGTAAATAGCGGCCGTGCGCGGAATGACCGCCCCCTGTTCGCCTATGGGCGAAACGACGCCGAGCACGATGTCATCCACCTGCGACGTGTCCAGGTCGTGTCGCTGCTGCATCTCCCGCATCAGGGTCGCCAGCAGGTCAACGGGGGCCACTTCATACAGGCTGCCGTTTGATTTGCCTTTGCCGCGTGGCGTGCGGATGGCGTCAAAAATGTATGCTTCTTGGGTCATGCTGTCTCCTTGCGTAATTCGTAATCGGTTATCCGTAATCGGTAAACGGTTTACACTCTATTGTAGCCCGTTTTGAGGTACCAGGCAGTTTGGAAAGGCAAAAGGGTGACTGTTTTCTTACCCAATGAATTACCTTAGAATGTCGTTGTGCGGTATTCTGTGAAGGTTCACAAAATTATCGGATACCTGGAGCAGTTTATATGAAGCAGTACGGCCGTACCTCTCTTACATTTTTCCTCCTATCTTGTTTACTGCAAACATTTTTGCTCACAGCTTGCGGACAGTCTGAACCAGACAGGCTGCACATTGGTGTGGTCAATCTGTCGCCACGCCTGGAGCCAGTACTGGAAGGTTTCAAAGCAGGCATGGCGGAATTGGGTTACACCGAGGGGGAAAATGTGACGTTTTTGTATGACGGCCCGGCGGAAAATATCGCGGCGCTTGATGATAAGGTGCAAATATTACTGGATGCGAATGTAGATTTGATCCTGGCCATTAGCACACCAGCAGCGCAGGCGGCGCACCGATTGGCCCAAAATACAGGTACGCCGGTTGTGTTTGGCCCGGTCACAGACCCGGTAGCGGCGGGCATTGCGGAGAGTGTGCCTCATCCGGGTGGCGTGGCTACCGGGGTTCGCCTGGGTGCGGAGAGTGAAGCCGAACGATTGGAATGGCTGTTACAGGTTGATAAACACATTCAACGTATTTACATCCCGTATAACCCGGATGATGCCAGCGCCGTGAGTTCGGTCACGGCCGTGTCTGAGGCCATGCACGCGCTGGGGATAGTTCCTATTTTGCAGGAGGCGAGCAACGATGAAGCGATCACGGCCGCTATTGCGAACATACCGGTGGATGCAGATGCCATTTTACTGCCCCAAGACAGCCTGGTGGCCGCCCGCATTGATGATTTTGCGGTGGCAGCCATTACCCGGCAACTCCCCCTGTCTGTGCCCACCGATGAGCAGGTAGAGCGGGGGGCGCTCATCTCTTATAGCTTTCGTTTGCATGAGTTGGGTTCGCAAATGGCGCGATTGGCAGACCAGATTTTGCAGGGAACATCCCCGGCTGATTTGCCGGTGGAGACAGCACAGTTCTTTCTGACGGTGAATTTGCAAACGGCCGTTGCCATCAATCTAGAGATGCCGGACATCGTTTTGCAGTCGGCCGACAGAATCATCCGGTGATAGTGTGATGCGCGGTACCATTCACTCCCGCCTGACGGCAGCATTTATAGGTCTGGCTGTTGTCCCCACATTACTGGTGGGGTTTGGGCTGGCCTGGCAGACCGTGCAGGTGCAACGTGTACAGGCTTTGCAGCGTGAGCAGCAGGTGGCCCAACGAGTGGCAGTGGAGGTAGCTACCTTTGTCTTTGCACTGGAGCAAGAACTGGTGGAAGTGGTACGTGTACATGGCCTGACCAGCCAACCGTCCGCTGAACAGGAATTGATGTTGACCCAGTTATTAGCCTTTGAACCTGCGTTTTTCGAGTTGGCATTGCTGGATGCACAGGGTATGGAAAAGGTACGATTGGCCCGGCTAGGCGTGGTCACGGCTGCTGATCTGGCTGACCGTTCTCATTCACCTGAATTCTGGCAGCCAATGGCAACCCGTACCATTTATTACAGCCCCGTCTGGTTTGATGAAAATACAGGTGAGCCATTCATCATGGTCGGGGCGCCGCTGGAAAATTTGCGCACGGGCCAGACAGAAGGTGTGTTGGTGGCGGTGATTGCGCTCAAAAGTGTATGGGACCTGATTGCCAGCATGGATGTGGCTGAGGGCGAAGCGGTTTATATTGTTAATGAAGTGGGACATGTGATTGCTCATCGCAATCCATCATTGGTGCTGCGTGGCACCCGGTTTGATGTGCCCGAAAAGGATGGCGTTACCCGTGGGCTTACGGGCACGGCCGTGTTTCTGGCAACCAATGATCTCCAATTTGGCGACCGGCATCTGCGCGTGGTTGCCGAACGCACGGTTACGGACGCTCTGGCGTTGGCTCTCGATGCCATTCAGGTGACAGTTGTGATGATGGTAGCCACTTTTGTGATTGCGCTGGTTCTCGGTTTTTTGGTGGTACGCCGCATTGTCCAGCCTGTGCAACAACTAGCGGCAGCAGCCCATGAAATTCGGCAGGGCAATCTGGCGACCCGTGTCGCAGTACCGGTGCGTCAGGATGAAATCTATGAATTGGCTGAGGCATTTAACCAGATGGCTTCTCAGTTGGAAGTGACGATGATGGGGCTGGAACAGAATATCCAGAAGTTGCAAAAGGCCGAGAAAACGTTGGCCGCTTATGCAGCCGAATTAGAACGAAACAACAGTGAGTTGCAATCCTTTGCGTATGTAGCTTCCCATGATTTGCAGGAGCCGCTGCGAAAAATTCGGACATTTGGCGACCGCTTACAATCTACTTATGGGCATGCGCTGGATGAGCGGGGGATGGATTACTTGCGACGGATGCATAATGCCGCCGAACGTATGCAGATATTGATTCACGATCTACTGCTTTTTTCTCGTGTGACCACGCAGGCGCAACCAACAAAAAGCGTGAATCTGCAAAAGGTGTTTGATGGCGTTCTGTGTGATCTGGAGGTGCATATTGAAGAGGTGCAGGCTCAGGTGGTCGTGGGCGATTTGCCCACCATTGATGCCGACCCAACCCAAATGCGCCAGTTGTTTCAGAATCTATTGTCTAATGCACTCAAATTTCATAAACCAGGCCAGCCGCCGCTTATTTTAGTGGGTAGTGAAAAAATGCTGGACAATGGCCATGATGCCCAATTCTGGCAAATTACAGTGGCGGACAATGGCATTGGCTTTGATGAAAAATATGCAGACCGTATTTTTACTATCTTCCAACGGTTGCACGGCCGTCAAGGTTATGAAGGTACAGGCGTCGGGCTGGCTATCTGCCGCAAAATTGTGGAGCGACACCATGGTCACATCTCCGCTCACAGCTACCCTGGAGAAGGAGCTACGTTTATCATTACCTTGCCCGTCCGACAGGCTGAATGAACGCGCTCATGTGAAACCGTTTGGGACAGGTTCGCCATTTACGAGCCAGCTTTTTTAGCATACGATTGCGCCATGATCATCGGTCTACTTATTCAACTGCTAATGATAATTACCCCGGCCATTAGCGCCGTGACGCTTGGTCTGAAATACGATGAACTCAAACGGGCTGGCGCCAGCAAGGAATGGCCGGCGGTGAAGGCGGCTGTGACCAACAGCACCATTGTGGATACCGGCAAGAAATATAAAGGGCAAAATGTATACCAGCCGGAAATCAGCCTGAGTTACAGCGTGGAGGGGGAAAGTTATCTGGTTAAACAACGGCCGTCTGATGGCAAAGGTGTAAGCGAAGGTTCAAAACAGTGGGCACGAGAAGTGGCGTTGCAATACAAACCGGACACGGCCGTGCGTCTTTATTACAACCCCCAACGTCCCAAACAGGCCACCACCCAACCCGGTTACACTACCGTTAACAAAAACCGCTGGCTGGTAATTGGCAGCGTGATGCTTTTTTTTAGCTTTATTTTGTGTGTGCTGGGCACAACAGGGATTGCACAGGATTACTTGACGGTAAGCACGGCCGTGAGCTTGCTGTTGGGTGTCGTACTCTTTGGCATCATGCTTCTGCTCGGTTTCCTCCTCTATTTACTCTCACAGGAACTGCGTCCAAAGAAATAAAGTTGTTGGGATATTAAGATATGGTGATATTTAGCGCCGCAATATCCCCATATCTCCCTATCTTTATATCCTTTTGTCATGTCTCGTCATATGCGTCTGGCATTGGCAGGCAGCGTTGTGCTGCTGCTCGTCACCTGCCTGGTTGGGCTGCTCTATTTTCTTTCCACTTACCCGATTTTTTCACGGCCGTTGCCGGGCGGCACGGCCGTTTCCTGGTCTGGTCTGCCGCAACCCGTTGTCATCCACCCGGCATGGACAAGTTTTACCGCGCCGCAAACCGCGAACGCGGTTGTGTGGCAAGATGATTTGCTTTGGGCCGCAACCGAGGGCGGCGTAGTTGTTTGGGATTGGCCCTCAGGCGAAGCGGCCCGTTTTACTACCGAGCATGGTCTGGCAGAAAATGTAGTCACCAGCGCCACGGCCGGTCTGGATGGGGTGTTGTGGTTCGGTACACTTTCCGGTGGCCTGAGTCGTTATGATGGCATGACCTGGCGCACGTTCACCACTGCCGACGGGCTGCCATCCAACCATATTACCGACCTGGCCGTAACGGCCGACGGGATGTTGTGGGTGGCGACGGATGCGGGCGTGGGGCAGTATGACGGCCGTCGCTGGTACAGCCATACCCACGCCAGAAGTTTTTTCCAACTACCCGGTGAAGATATTCGGGCGCTGGCTGTCGCTCCCGATGGGGTGACATTGTGGGTGGGCACCGATCAGGGTGTGGCTCGCTGGGACGGCCGTCGCTGGCAAACATTGGCGCAGGTGGGCAGCCAGGGCATCAATAACATTGAGGACATTGCCGTTACCCCAGATGGCCTGGTGTGGGCGGCCACACCAGCCGGTTTGAAGCAGTATGATGGCTCGCGTTGGCAACTTTTCACCACCGCTGATGGATTAGCCAGTGATGATGT